>JBGGME010000226.1:0-23111 GCA_041288195.1 Hyphomicrobiaceae bacterium | reverse complement strand
GCCATACTGTTCCTGCCAGACCACGCCGAGCACGAAACCGAAGGGGCCGGGCGCGCCCTGTCCCGGCACGCTGCGCGCCCACAGGCGACCGACAACATGATTGACCGGACTGGCCACGCGCAGGAAGGGCCGCGTGTATTCGACCTCGACAGCCGGCAGTCGCATCAGCTCGCCCTGCACGTCGCCGGTGTTGAAGGCGGTGACACCGCGACGGCCGGGCAGGCCGACGAAAGTGACATCCGGGCAGCCGATGCGCGCATAGATCGCCTTGAGGCTTTCCGCTTCGCGCTGGGTCAGCGGATCGTTATCGACAAAGGCGAGGCGCTGCGGGCAGCGCATGGGCTCGGCCACCGCATCACGGGCCATACCCTGCAACAAAATGGTGGCTGCAAGGATAAACAGCCCCCACCGGCCCAATGACAGAACTGACTGCAACATATGCTGATCTACACCCCTGCCCCGCGCCACTTATTCGGACACAGCCCGAGGCAAACGGCAACAAAAAAAGCCCCGGCGGATCGCTCCGCCGGGGCCCGGGCTTTGTGACAGACGGGTCAGCTTATTCGCTGACTTCGTCGTCCTTCTTCTTGCGCATGGCAGCGCCCAGGATGTCGCCGAGCGACGCGCCTGAGTCGGTGGAACCGAACTGTTCCATCGCCTTGCGATCTTCTTCCATTTCCAGCGCCTTGACCGACAGGGTCAGCTTGCGCGCCTTGCCGTCGATGGTGACGATCTTGGCGTCCAGCTTGTCGCCAACCGAGAAACGGTCGGGGCGCTGTTCGTCGCGATCGCGGCTCAGCTCGGTGCGGCGGATGTAGCCCTGCACGCCCTCGCCGACGGCGATGGTGATGCCCTTCGGATCGACCGCGGTCACCGTGCAGGTGACGACGCTGCCCTTCTTCAGGTCACCGAGCGACTGGAACGGATCATTCGCCAGCTGCTTGATGCCGAGGCTGATGCGCTCCTTCTCGACGTCGATGTCGAGAACCTGTGCCTGCACCACCTGGCCCTTGGTGTATTCGGCAATGGCCTGCTCGCCCGGCTTGTTCCAGTCCAGATCGGACAGATGGACCATGCCGTCGACGCCGCCATCGAGACCGATGAACAGACCGAATTCGGTGATGTTCTTGATCTCGCCTTCGATGTTCGAACCGACCGGATGCTTCTCGGCGAAGGCATCCCACGGATTCGACATGCACTGCTTCAGGCCGAGGCTGATACGGCGCTTGGCCGGATCGACTTCCAGCACCATCACTTCGACTTCCTGCGAGGTCGAAACGATCTTGCCCGGATGGACGTTCTTCTTGGTCCAGCTCATCTCGGACACGTGCACGAGACCTTCCACACCCGGCTCCAGCTCCACGAAGGCGCCGTAGTCGGTGATGTTGGTGACGCGGCCCATGAAGCGGGCGGTGACCGGATACTTGGACTTCACGCCCTCCCACGGATCGGCTTCCAGCTGCTTCATGCCGAGGCTGATGCGCTGGGTTTCCGGGTTCACGCGAATGACCTGCACCTTGACGGTCTGGCCGATCGAGAGAACTTCCGACGGATGGTTCACGCGACGCCAGGCGATGTCGGTGACATGCAGCAGGCCGTCGACGCCGCCGAGATCAACGAACGCACCGTAATCGGTGATGTTCTTGACCACGCCCTCGATCACCTGGCCCTCGGCCAGCCTGGCCACGATCTCGGAGCGCTGCTCGGCGCGCGTGGCCTCCAGGACCTCGCGGCGGGAGACGACGATGTTGCCGCGCCGGCGATCCATCTTGAGGATCTTGAAGGGCTGCGGGGAATGCATCAGCGGGCCGATGTCGCGCACGGGGCGCACGTCCACCTGGCTGCCCGGCAGGAAAGCCACGGCGCCGTCCAGGTCCACCGTGAAGCCGCCCTTGACCTTGTTGAAGATGACGCCCTCGACCTGCTCCTTGGCGTTGAACTTCTCCTCGAGCCGGGTCCAGCTCTCCTCGCGGCGCGCCTTCTCGCGCGACAGCACCGCCTCGCCGAGCGCGTTCTCGATGCGCTCCAGATAGACCTCGACGGTGTCGCCGACCTTGAGCTCCGCCGGCTTGCCCGGAATGGAGAACTCGCGCACCGGCACGCGGCCTTCCATCTTGAGGCCGACGTCGATGACGGCCAGGTCCTTCTCGATGGCGGTGATCTTGCCCTTGACGACGCTGCCCTCGAAGGCATCGTCGTTGGAGAGGGTCTCGCTCAGAAGCGCGGCGAAGTCGTCGCGCGTGGGGTTCATTTCCTTGGATTCACTGACAGCGGTGCTCATTCCTGCTCCTGTAGCCTTGCGGTTCGGTGCGGCATCGAGTGGCCGGATGGCGCCTGCCGCGCTGTTCCCAGCGCGGCCCGCAGGCCAGCCCTCGTGCCCATGATGGTTGAGTTCTGCCGCCGGTGAGCCTTGTTGCCAGCTGGATTGCGAGCGGAGCCCTCAAGCACGCCCGCGCTGGCCGACCTTCCTTAGGATCTCGCCGACAGCGGTATCGAATGCCGCTTCTATATCCAAATCGGAGGTATCCAGCAAGAAGGCGTCGTCGGCGGGGCGCATGGGGGACGCCGCGCGGTCCTGATCACGTGCATCGCGGCGGCGGATATCGGCGAGTACGGCCTCGAAGGTGGTCGCCTCGCCGCGCCCCTGCAATTCCAGGTGGCGGCGCCGGGCCCGCACCTCCGGGGTCGCGGTTACGTAGATCTTAACGTCGGCATCCGGGCAGATCACCGTGCCGATGTCGCGGCCGTCGAGGACGGCCCCGGCCGGGCGGGCGGCGAAGTCGCGCTGGAACTGCCGCAGCGTGGCCCGCACCTGCGGGAAACCGGCAACGATGGAGGCAGCCTCCCCGGCGCCTGGGCCGCGCAGCTCGGGATCGTCCAGGGTGGCGGGATCGAGGCTGCGCGCGGCGGCCACGGCGGCCTCCACGTCGTCGAGCCTGGCGCCGCGCCGCACCACGTCGCGAGCAACCGCGCGGTAGAGGAGGCCCGTATCGAGGTGGTGGAGCCCGAAGCGGTCGGCGATGCGCTTGCCGAGCGTGCCTTTGCCCGACGCCGCGGGTCCGTCGATGGCGATGATCATGGCGCGACACCGCCGTCATCGTTCCCTCCCCCCTTGTGAGGGAGGGACAGGGAGGGGGGGGTCGCAGAGCATTTGTGGTTGGGGCTCCCCCCACCCCTAACCCCTCCACGCAAGGGGGAGGGGAACCCGGTGCGACGTGCGCTGGTCAGCCACTCGATCATTGCCCAGGATCCGGCACCGCGAAGGTCGCGCCCAGTCTTTCCATCAGGGGGCGGAACTCGGGGAAGCTGGTGGCGATCATGGAGGCGTCGTCGACCGTCACGGGCCGCTCGGCGCCGAGGCCCAGCGTCAGGAACGCCATGGCAATGCGGTGGTCGAGATGGGTGGCAACCGTGCCGCCGCCGCGCACGCCTTTGCCGCCCGCGACGATCAGGGCCTCGCCGTCCACCTTGGCCGCGACGCCGTTGGCAACGAGTCCCGCCGCCGTCGCCGCCAGCCGGTCGCTCTCCTTCACCTTGAGCTCGGCCAACCCCTCCATGCGGGTCTCGCCCGCCGCGTAGGACGCAAGACAGGCGAGCACGGGATACTCGTCGATCATGCTGGGTGCGCGCTCCGGCGGCACGCGCACGCCCCTGAGCGGCGAATGGCGCACGAGGATATCGGCGACGGGCTCGCCCCCCTCCTCGCGCTCGTTGGCGAATGTCACGTCGGCGCCCATCTCGCGCAGCGTGGTGTAGAAGCCGGTGCGCGTCGGGTTGACGAGCACGCCCTCGATGGCGATCTCCGAGCCTGGCACGATCAGCGCGGCGGCGGCAAGGAAGGCGGCCGAGCTCGGATCGCCCGGCACGTTGACGGCGCGCCCTGAAAGCTCGGCATCGCCCGTCACGGTGACGGCGCGCGCGCCGTTGCGCTCTGCGACTGCGACCTCGGCCCCGAAGTGGCGCAGCATGCGCTCGGTGTGATCGCGGGTCGCCTGCGCCTCCACCACGGTCGTGGCCCCGGCCGCATGCAGCCCGGCCAGCAGCACGGCCGACTTGATCTGCGCCGAGGCGACGGGCGGGGCATACTCGATGGGCAGCAGGTCGGCGCTGCCGCGGATGGCAAGCGGCAGCCGGTCGCGGCCGGGCTCCTCGATGTCGAGGCCCATCTGGGCGAGCGGCTTGAGAATGCGGCCCATGGGCCGGCGCGACAGCGAGGCGTCGCCGACGAAGCGCACGCGCATATCGTGCCCGGCCACCAGGCCCATCATCAGGCGCAGGCCGGTGCCGGAGTTGCCGAAGTCGATATCGCCGTCGGGCTGGCCGAGACCGCCGACGCCGCGGCCCAGCACCTCCCACGTGTTACCCTGCTTGCGCACCGGGCAACCCATGGCGGCGACCGCCTTGGCGGTGTTGAGCACGTCCTCGCCCTCTAGCAGGCCCGAGATGGTGGTGCGGCCGGTGGCGAGCGCGCCCAGCATCAGGGCGCGGTGCGAGATCGACTTGTCGCCCGGCACGCGCACGCGCCCCGACAGCGCCCGCGAGGCGAGCGCAGAAAGGGGTGAAGGAGAGGAATGCGACAAGGGGCTGCCCGCGGCTCTGGTTGGGCCCTGGTTGGGCACAGGTTGGGCTCTGGCCGCCCGCTCGCGGCGGCGACGCTGCGCCGCCATAGAGCAGCGGCACCCAAGGCTGTCAACCGCCTGTCAACATCCCCCGGGACCGGCGGGATCGCCATGCCCGCGCCGTCGATCCGAGGGCGCCGATTTGCTTTTGACAGGCCGGTCCCAGCATGGCAAGGAGCGCGCAAAATCCCTGAGTCAGAGGGTCGGCCCATGTCCACCAAAGCTGAGCGCGGCACCAAGCGCACCTGCCAGAACACCGAGTGCGGCTCGCGCTTCTACGACCTCAACCGTGATCCCGTCACCTGCCCGGTCTGCGGCACCGTCTACGAGCTGGCGGTGTCGGGTGCCGCGATTGCCGCTGCCGCTCCGGCCGTGGCGGAGAAGGCGGCGCCGCGCAAGGCGACCGTCAAGAAGCCCGTCTATCCCGTCGAAGGCGCCAAGCCTGAAGATGCGCCGGAGGCCGAGGGCGACGATGCGCTGGCTGCCGTCGAAGGCGACGAGGAGCCTGCCGCCGGCGACGAGGACGAGACCTTCCTCGAGGAAGAGGAGGAGGACGGCTCCGACATGACGGGCATCATCGGCGGTCCTGTCGCCGAGCCCGACGAGCCGCAATAGGCCGGCGCCCGAGGCGGCCTCCCCGACCAAGGTTGTCGATCGAGGGGCTTTCAGGCTCACGTCGGTGCGCAACGCCAGCCCTGGCTGGATTGGCGAGAGCAACGCTCAGATTAGGTCTAATTTGCCTGGAATGAGCGGCCAAGTCCGCGCTCGAGCGCGTTGTTCTTGCCTCTCATGTCGCTGCGTCAACAGCAAGGCCAGGTGGCCAAAGGCTCGCGCAAATGAATATTGCGGGCGGCGCCCCCGTCGGCACGCGCCAACACCGATTGCGCCAAAGCCATCGAGCTCGGCTCCGACATGCCCCATTTCCACTGCGTCAGCAGCGCTCGGAAAGGATGGAGAATCGAGGGGCTGAAACTCCCAAAAGGAATGACCGGCCGGCGCTATTCGCCGGCCGATGAATGCGCCGGCACGTCAATCTACTTGATGAGGAAATCGTCGCGCTTGGACTTGTTGCCTTTGGTCGCCGCGGTCATCCAGCGCGGCATGCGTCCACGACCGGTCCAGGTATTTTCGGGGTTCTTGGGATCGCGGTACTTGGGAGCGACCTTTCCGCCCTTCGCTGCGCCGCGGCCACGACCGAAGAGTTCCTGGATGTCGAAGCCTGCGTCCTTCGCCATAGCCATGATGCGCTCCTTGACGGCGGTGCGCTCCTGGTTCTGCTTTTCGAGCTTGAGCCGGGCGAGCTTGCTCTCCATATCGGTCAGCTCGGCGTAGGACATGTTCTCGAGGTCGTTTCTGGCCATAGGTATCTCCAAGGGAATGGTGCCGGGAAAGCCCGCATAATATGAAATGCCTTGGTTTACAAGAGATTGCAAGCCGCCAATCGCGTGGAAATAAAGATTTGCAAACGGATGTGTACCGATTTAGGGGCCCAAACCCGGCCGGCGAATGGGTTGCGGACCGCCGCTGACGGATCGGTTTGCAAACGTATCGGCCGTCGCGCAACGAAACTGGAACTAGCGGCGCTCCGGCGGGTCTCCAGCGAGAACCGACGGAGCGCACGCTTGGGTGGCAACTCCGGATCTATTCGTCTTCCTCGACCCACATTTCAAAATGCTCGGGATTGGCACCCTGCAGGAACTTGGCCATATCAGCGGAGAGATTGGGATTTGGCTTCCAGACTCCCCCCGATTCCTCGGCGAGAACGACCTCGCTTTCGTCAGGCTTGCCGATGACGAGCTTCATGGGTGGCCTCTCTTGGGTTCAGGTTGCACGAACGAATCGACGCTAAGAATATCGACACTAGGAATTAAGTGTGATCGTTTGAAGCTAGGGTCTGCCTTGGACCGCGCGGGAACACGTGGACTCCCGTTGGTGGCGCTGCCGAGATACACGCGAGGCGGGACGAGCTCCTAGGCACCAGGGACGAACCCGATGTCGCCGATGGCGTTGCTGCTCAACGTGTTGTGGCTGGTATTCGGAGGCCTGTGGACCGCAATCGGCTGGGGCATCGCCGCCGTCATCATGGCGGTGACCATAATAGGCATCCCCTGGGCGAGGGCGGCATTCAATATCGGCGTCTACACACTCTTGCCATTTGGCTTCAAAGCGGTGTCGCGCGAAGAGCGCTTCGGCCGCGGAGACATCGGCACCGGTGCGCTAGGCGTCATCGGCAATGCGGTGTGGCTGGTGCTGGCAGGCTGGTGGCTGGCGCTTCTTCACCTGCTGTTCGCTATACTGCTCGCCATCACCATAGTCGGCATTCCGTTCGCGTGGGCGCACGTGAAGCTCGCCGGCATCGCGCTGTGGCCCATCGGCAAGATCATCGTGCCAACGACGGATTAACTCCGCGGCGAGGCTTTGCGACTTTTCTCGTTACCGGGAGGCGCGTCGCGAAATCACGCTGTCGAGACGCGCCTGTCGCTCGCTGTCTTGCATCTCGGCCGCGAATTCGGCCTCGAGGTCGCGCTCGAATTGAACGAGGTCCGCCGGCAGGGGCATGCCAAATGCCTTGAGCTCGTTCAGCTTCTGGCGAATGAGCTGGTAGAGCTCGTGGCGGTCTTCCGGCTCGTCCTGCATGCTGGTCAGCAGCAATCCGAGCTCCGCTTCCTTGTCCTCGAATGCCATATGGACGTCTCCAATGCTACGTCGCGTCGGCAAAGCGGCTCCAGGTCACCGTCACGCGCGTCCCGATCGGCACCCGCTCGTAGAGATCGAGCACGTGCTCGTTGAACATGCGAATGCAGCCTTTGGACGCCGCATCACCGATGGTCCATGGCGCGTCCGTGCCGTGGATGCGATAGGTGGTCGTGCCGAGATAGAGGGCGCGCACGCCCAAGGGGTTCATCGGATGTCCGCCGGGCACGAACGGCGGAAGCCTGGGGTTCTCCCGCATCATGTCGGCGGTCGGGGTCCAGGATGGGTCGACCTTCTTGTCCGAGACGCGCGTGGTCCCTTCCCAACGGTCCTGGTCGCGCGGGATGGCGATTGGATAGCTCAGCGCACGTCCCCGGGCCTCGACGAAGTAGAGGCGGCGGTCCGCGAAGCTGACGACGATCTCTCCCGTGGCGAACCTGGTTGGGAACTGGACGATCTCCTTGGCTGAATGCGCCTCCGAAGCTGCCGGCATCTGCCTGGTGCCGGGGCTGGGGCTGGCATGGGTCGAGCCGAAGTCCGGTCCGGCGCCATAGCCGTAGGCCATCGGCGGCACCTGCGTGCCTTGCGTCGCACAGCCGCCTGCCAGCGCACTGGCGGCAATGATCCAGGCCGAGGCGCTCAGGCGATTGCCAATCATCACACATTCCTTCAGGTGGCCAGACCAAGCCTTCAGGCGGCCAGATCAGGTCGTCGCAATCAGCTTGCCGGAGAGGCTCGAGCGCCTATTCACGAGTGGTAGAGCCTACGCTTTACATAATAACCCCCGGCCTCGCTTCAAGGTTCCCCGATCGCTGAGGCAATATTGCGGAGATGCAGGTGGCAATCATCCCTGGGGTGAACGACGCTGACCCCTAGGGCTCGACGATCTTGTTGCGGATGGCGTAGCGGACCAAGCCTGCCGAGGAGGCGATCTGCAGCTTGCGCATTATGGTGGCACGGTGCGTCTCGACCGTCTTCAGGCTGATGTTGAGGACCCGGGCCACCTCCTTGTTGGTGTGGCCCTCGGCGATCAGCTGCACGACGCTGCGCTCCCGGCTCGTGATCGCCGACACCGTCCTCTCCGGCCTCGCCAGGTACACGTCCAGCAGGACATCGGACACCTTCTTGGTAAAGAACGGCCGGTGACTCGCGAGCGACGCGATGGCCTCGATCAGGTGCGACTTGGCGTCCGCCTTGAGCAGGTAGCCTCGCGCTCCGGCTTTGAGCAATCCCTGCACCAGCATCTCATTGTCGTGCATGGTGAAGATCAGGATCTCCGTTTTCGGAAGGCGCGCGCGGATCTGGCGGGTTACCTCCAGGCCATTCATCAGCGGGAGCGAATAGTCGACGACGCAAACATCGGGTTTCGTCTCCATCGCCAGCGCGACAGCTTCCCTGCCGTCGCTGGCCTCGGCGACAACCTCCCAGTTCGCCTGCGTTTCCAGAATCTGCCGCAGACCGAACCTCACGACCTCATGGTCGTCCGCAATCAGTATTCGCACCATGACCCTCACTCGGTTGCCCGTAGAGCAACCTACAAGGGTCTGGGTTAACCCAGCACTCGGGAAAACCCTCAATATTTAATGGGTTAAACCCGGGGTCGGCGAGAGAGCGCGCAGTGCGCGTCCTCGGGGACGCCGGATCAACCGGAGCCCGGCCCGCCGACGAGCAAGCCACGGGCGACGCTAGATTGGCATTTCCCGCAGCGTCGGCGACACCTCGATCTCGGCCTCGGTGGCAGCAGAGACTTGGGCAACGGTCACTCCGGGCGCGGTTTCCGCGAGCGTCGGCCGCCCATTCCTGAACTCGATGACCGCCAGGTCGCTCACGACCATGTCCACGGGGCGGATCGACGTCAGAGGCAGCGTGCAGCGCTGCACGATCTTTGGCTTGCCCTTGGCAGTATGCTGCATGGCCACGATGACGCGCTTTGCTCCCGTGACCAGGTCCATGGCTCCGCCCATGCCGGGAACCATCTTGCCGGGTATCATCCAGTTCGCCAGCCTGCCCTGCGCATCGACCTGCAGACCGCCGAGCACGCTGATGTCGAGGTGTCCGCCGCGGATCAGCCCGAAGGACATGGCGCTGTCGAAGGTGCAGGCGCCAGGCAGCGCGGTCACGGGCTGGCCGCCCGCATCCGTCAGCAACGGGTGCGCCATGCCCTGCTCGGGAATGGGACCGGTGCCGATCAGGCCGTTCTCCGATTGAAAGTAGACCTCCACCCCGGGTGGAACCCAGCTTGCCACCCGCGTCGGGATGCCGATGCCGAGATTGACGAGCATCCCGGATCGCAGCTCCTGCGCGATCCGCTTGGCGATCACGATTTCGGCTTCCATAGCCATCACCAATTAGCCACGAGATGGTCGACGACAACGCCCGGCGTGACGACGTGATCGGGCGGAAGGACGCCCACCGGAACGATGTGATCGACCGTGGCGATGACGGTGTCCGCGGCCATCGCCATCACCGAGTTGAAGTTGCGCGCGGTCAGCACATAGGAAAGATTGCCTATGTAGTCGGCGACGAATGCGTGCACGAGGGCAAAGTCGGCGCGCAGAGCCGTCTCGAGAAGATAGGGCTTTCCCGCCACCTCTATCCTGCGCTTGCCTTCCTCCGCCAGCGTGCCGACGCCGGTCGGCGTCAATATCCCGCCCAGTCCGTAGCCGCCCGCTCGAATCCGCTCGATGAGCGTGCCCTGGGGCACGAGATCGACCGCGATCTCGCCCGCGATCATGCGCCGCTGCGTCTCGGGGTTGAGACCGATATGGCTGACGATCAGCTTCTTGACGAGACCGGCAGCCACGAGCTTGCCGATGCCCTTGCCCGGGGTGGCCGTGTCGTTGGCGATCACGGTCAGGTTTCGCCTGCCTTGCGAGACGAGCTGGTCGACGAGGCGCTCCGGCGTGCCGACTCCCAGGAAGCCTCCGATCAGAAGGCTGGCCCCATCCGGGATCGAGCGGCACGCATCCTCTATCGAGATGGTCTTCTTCACGAACGGAGCTCCGTCCTAACAGCCAGAACGGCATTGTTGCCGGGGGCTCACGGTCCAAGCACCAGGAAAGCCAGCACGACGGCGGCTGCAACCGCCCCCAAGGACAGCAGCACTGCCATGCCCGAGAGCCAGGCAACCTCGCGCAGCTCGTCGAGCGCGCTTGAACGGTCTGTTCGATGCAATGGACCACTCCCTCAGCCGATCTTGCCTTCCCTACAGTCCGTGTAGGGGAGCACGCGCGCAGGGGCGATCCGCAGTAGTCCTGATCGGGCCCGCGAGGAGTGCTGATGCGAGTTGGGCGTGATTTCCCGGCAATCGGTATCGTCGAGGCCGGGATCGGCTGACTTTGCCGTCGCAGTCTACGGTTAGGGCTCGAAATCCTGCGCCGGCCTCATCCTCGACCTTGGCTGGGGCAAGTTCCTCCGGGGAGCACCTGGCTTCTGGTCCTCCGTCGCTTGCTCGGCAAGAAAGCATGCGATCGGCAGAACCGCATGCAGTCGCGTTCCTCCCGACGGCGGCCGGTTGATCCTCAACCGCCCGTTCATCTGGCTCAGCCGCATCCTGATACCGCGGATGCCAACGCCGGGACGACCGGGGGGAGACTGCAGGCGCTGGCGCCCCTCGTCCATGCCGCGTCCGTCGTCACTGATGATGACATGCAGCAGCGGCCCGATCCGCCGCACAGTCACGGTGACCTTGGATGCCGAGGCGTGGCGGTATGCGTTCGCCAGGCCCTCCTGAACGATGCGGAATACCGCACGCTGCAGGCGCGCGGGCAGCCTTTCTGCGGTGGCGCGCATCCTGAGCCCACAATCGAGCCCGGACCGACTGCCAAATCCATCCACGTACTGGCGCAAGCTGAAGTACAGGCCCTGCGCATCCAATTCCGGGGAATGCATCAAGTAGCTGAAGGTGCGCAGCTCCTTCATGGCTTCCCCGAGCATGTCCTCGAGGTCGTCCCACGCCTTTTTGTTCTTGTCATCGTAGCTCGGCCGGAGAGCCGTCATGAGCAGGCTCGCGGCAACCAGATGCTGCACCGTGGAGTCGTGCAGCTCCTGGGCGATATTGCGTCTCTCCTGCTCCTGGACGGTCAGAAGGCGCTCGGACAGTCGCTCCGCTCTTCTCGCCAGGCGTCTGCGCTCCGTGATATCCGCGATCACGCCAACGAGCCGGTCCGGCTTGTCCGTGGTTGCAGGTTCCAGCCGTCCCTCGATCTGCAGCCAGCGATGGGGACTGCCCTTGCGCCTGATGCGGCAGACTATGTTGAAGCTCCCGCGCGTCTCGATCGCCTCCCGCAGGCCGGCCTCGAAATGGCGGGCATCGGCCGGGTGCAGGTATTCCTCGATGAACTGCTGCTTGTTGAAGGGGCCCGCGGCACGGTCCCGGTCGAAGATCTCGTAGACGCGGTCGTTCGCCCAAATCGAGTTGTCGGTTTCGGGGTGCCACTCGAAGACGCCGAGCGCGGCCGCCGCCGTTGCGATACGCAGGCGAGCCTCGCTGTCCCTCAGCGCAGCCTCGGCGGCCTTTCGCTCCGTGACGTCGAAGTTGACGCCGAAGATGCGGTTGCCTCTCACGTCCGCGAAGGCGCTGAGCCAGCGCTCCGAGCCGTCGGGCATCGCGAGGCGAAACTCGTGGTGATATGCCTCTTGAAGCTCGGTCATCCGCTCCTTCTTGACATCGCTGACCTGAAGGTCCTCGAGCGGAATGCGTTTGCGCATCTCGTCGGCCGTGACGATCCGGGTGTCGGCCGGCAGCCCGAGCAGCAGAGCCTCCCGTTCGTCGATCAGCGCTTCGTTGCCGGTGATATCGGCGTCGAACGTGCCCATCTTGGCGGCGTTCAGAGCCAGCCGCAGCCGCAGCTCGCTCTCGCGGGGGGCAATCTCCGTCTCCCTCAGATGCGTGATATCGATGACCGTGCCGATCGAACGGGCGGGCCGCAAACCTCTGGCGGTCTCACGGTAGAATCTGCGACCCTTGATGAACACCCATCGAATGCTCCCATTGGGGCGCAGGATGCGACACACGCCGCTCCATTTCCCCGGCTCGGCCCCGCGCACACTCTGCTCGACGGCGGCACGTATGGTCTCTCGATCACGATCATCGATCAGCCGCGAGGCGTCGCGATAGCTCATCTCGGTGCCGGCGGGCAGACCCAAGATGTTGCACAACTCCGGCGAGAACCGAACACCCTTGTGTTGCAGGTCGGCTTCGTAAACGCCGATGCCTCCAACCTCCAGGGCGAGAGGAAGCACGCCGATGGTGTCATCGCCGGCTGGCCCCCAACGAACGTTGCTGCGCGGAGCTGCGCTCGCGCGACGCTTCGCAGGAGACACCAGCGTGCGACTTCTCTTCATGCTCCGCCCGAACTTGCTTGGGAGGTCCCTAGAGGCAAACCCTGCCCTGAGATCGTTCCGATAGTAGGTGCCCAGTGCTCGAATACCAGGTATTTCGCAAACATGGTCTCCGCTTACCGCCAGTTCATTGCAGCCTGTTCCAATTCGAAACGGTAAGTCCGCATCCTACCGCCCATTTCAGCAGGGAGCTTCCATGGAAACCCTTAGACGGGCGAGGCTGAACCCTTACTGCAACGCGGGGATCGCTGGAATTGCGGCGGGTCGCCATTGCATCGGCGTGGGCAGGAAAATTTGTTGGACTTCCGCAATGCCGGCAACAGCGATGTCGGCCGCATCTATTGCAAAACTCCTGTCCGCCCTGCGGATCTGCCCTGACCCCAACCCAGACACGCGCTCAGTCAGATTACCACCCATCCTGCGCAGAGAGCGGGTGCGCGGCTCCTTCATGTCGTGAAATTGCATTCCAAAGGCTTTCCGCGCACGAAATTACCGAACCGGGAATTATCGATTGGCACCGCCCGATCCGATCAGCAAAATTCCGAGAGGCACACGAGTTAACCATTTCGGTGGCTTGATCATATCGGCACCCCATATGGAGGCTAACAATAAGTTGCGGCAAAAATTCAGGGACCTCAATCAACAATGACCCGGCGCTCGGCGCTCGTCATCGCATTGGCCATGGCGGCTGCTGCAGGCGCGGCCCTGGCCGTCAAGGAAACGGACTGCCTCGCAGCGGTCGGCAACCAATCCAAGGGTGCCGAGGCGATCGCGGCGGCAGGACCAACCGACAAGGCCGAGCTTCCCAAGCTGGCTGCGCAGACGTCTACATCCGGCAGCCTCGATGCCGGCGCCATCCTGTCTGCCGACCGGGCTACGACGTGGAACCCCGGCGTGAGGGGAGCGGGCGGCATCCCGACCCGGACCACGGTTTGCTCCACGCTCAACCCCCGTGGCGGGACAAGCGACGACACGGCCCAGATCCAGGCCGCCATCAATGCCTGCCCGGCCGGCCAGGTCGTGCAGCTCGCGGCCGGCACCTTTCTCGTCAACAGCGGCAACTACCTGCTGATCAACAAGGGGATAACGCTGCGCGGCGCCGGGCCGGGCGAGACGACGCTGGCGAAGACCAATGGGGCCAAGCCGTTTCAGGAGGCCGTCGGCGCCAAACCCTCGCCGCTGATCGTCGTCGGCCCGCACTTGTTCTCTTCCTCCCCGGACCCCACCGACATCGCCGGCTCGACCGGCCTGACTGCCGACGCCGTCAAGGGCGAGTATGCGGTGACGGTTGCAAACGCCACAGGCTTCGCGCCGGGTCAGATCGTGTTGCTGGACGAGGCCTCCGCAGCCGGCTGGCAACCCGATCCGCAGGGTCGAGGAAAGATCTGGGCCTCCCCCGATTGGCGCGTCGTCTGGCAGAAGCACGATCCCGCGATCCAGTATGTCGACGACTTCGCGCCCGATGCGTTCCCGACGACGCCCAACACCGCCGGCTCATGGTTCTCGCGTACGGACCGCCCCACTGCAGAGGTGAAGCAGATCGCCTCCATCGCCGGCTCGACCATCACCTTCACCACGCCCATTCACATTTCCTATCGCGCCAGCCAGGCCGCACAGCTTTCCCGCTACAGGCGGCCTCACGTCATGAATGCCGGGGTCGAGGACCTGAAGCTCGTCGGCGGCGATGCCGGCAATCTGCGCTTCCAGTGGGCGGCGCTCTCCTGGGCCAGAAACGTCGACAATACGCAATGGCATGGCGAGGGCTTTGCCATCGACAGATCCTTCCGCATCGAGCTGCGAGAATTCTACGTGCACGACGCCGCCTGGGCCCAGGTAGGCGGCGGGGGATACGCCATCAGCCTCTCGGCCGGCTCAGCCGAAATACTGATCGAGAATGGCATCGCGGTCAGAGCCAACAAGGTCATGGTGGCTCGCTCCGCCGGAGCCGGCTCCGTGGTCGGCTACAACTACGTGGACATGGGCTACATCAACACCATTGGCGCCTGGATCGAGCTCGGGCTCAACGCCAGCCATATGGTGGGCTCGCACCACGTCCTCTTCGAGGGCAACTACGGCCAGAACGCCGACAGCGACAACACCCACGGCAACAGCACCTATCACACCTTCTTCCGCAATCATCTGCGTGGCATTCGTGCCCCATTCGACAATCAGGCCGGCGGCAAGATCAATGATGCCGCTCAATGGCGCAACGGGCCCAAGCGTGGCGCCGGCTTGATGGCCTATTCGTATTGGATGTCGTTCATCGGCAACGTGCTGGGGGCCGAAGGCCAGATGCGGGGATGGGTGTACGAGACCAAGTTCGCCGATGGCACGCCGGGAATCTGGCTGCTGGGCTGGGATGGCGTCGCTCCCTACCCCATCGATGCGCGTGTCGCGGCCACCGCCCTCCGCCACGGCAACTTCGACTACGTCACGAACACCGTGAAGTGGGACCCCGGCATCCCCACCCAAACGCTACCGGACTCGCTCTATCTGAAGGAAAAGCCGGCTTTCTTCGCGGCGGGGCGGGGCTACACCTGGCCGTGGGTCGACCCAGTCGGAGCAACGAAGCTCCACGTTCTGCCGGCCAAGGCGCGCTATGACGCCGGAACGCCGTTCACGCAGCCCTGATGGTCGCAAGCTCGAACCCCCGGCGGCGCAAGGACCAACCCCGGGGCAACGCCTCGCGCTGCAGGAGCGCCAGCCCGCACATCCAATGCCGACCTGCGCTGTCACCGGGCGGCCACTGGTCAACACTTCGATCAGCGATTGGTGAACCTCGCGGCCGCGCATGGCAATTCAGCAAGATGCCTCTTTCTGCTGGCGGCGCAGCATCGCCGGTGGTTGATCCACCTTCCGGCGCCCGTCCATCGTATGCGTGCGGCTCTCGGCCAGCATCGCGACGCGGACGTGTCGGCAATATTGGCCAAAACAGATCCCCAATAGAGCACGCTGATGGCGAAGACCGCGGTACATCCTCTGGAGCAGAATAGGGTCCAATCGTCTCTAGTTCTCGACAAATTCCTGCTGCCGCTTGCGGCGTGTGCATTCGCATTGATCGTTTCGCCGCTATTGATCGTCCTCAGCGCCGAGGGCCCGGATACCAAGACGCTGGCTGGCGCCATGGCGGTTCGCTACGAGAACAAGGTCTTTTGGCCTGCGCTGCTTGCCCTGACCGTGATTGTCGTTTTCCGGCATAGGGAGCGTCTCAGCAGGGCTTCTTTTCCTCCAAACATCATCTGCCTCTTCCTGTATCTGGGCTTTGCCGGCTTCAGCGTTCTCTGGGCCTTCAAGCCGGAGCTCTCCTCGATCCGATTTGCCCAGCAAGTCATGATCGTCTTGTCCGCTGTTCTCCCGACGATGATGGCCGTCCGGTCAGCCGACGTATTGCGGGGCCTATTCCTGTGCTTCGCATTTGCGTGCATCCTATCTTTCTTTTTCACACTCGGCGCGACGCCGCTGATCGTGGACAAAGTGGCTGTCGGATACACCGGACACTTTCCGAATAAGAATTATCTGGGGGCATGCGCCGCCCTTACAATTATATTATCGCTCTACGAGATGCGCCACCGCGGGTTCCGGCGCGTGTTCGCGATGGCAATCGCGGTCATTGCCGTGCTGCTTCTTTTCTGGGGAAATTCGAAAACCGCAATGGGTCTCATGCTCCTTGCGCCGACCCTGGCTGCATGCGCATTGATCCTGCGACGGGTATTCGGAGCGTCGCTGCTCACAATCCCGGTGCTGCTCTTGCTCCTGTATGTGGCATTGACACTCGTATCGAACTTCGACGTCTACCGGATTTCCTACTATTTGTATGGGGAATCGACGTTCACCGGCCGCAAGATGATATGGGATTTCGTGAACTACGAGATCGGACGCAAGCCTCTCCTGGGGTGGGGATACCAGTCGTTCTGGCTCGTGGGGCCCGACGCGCCCAGCATCCTCGATGCACCGGGCTGGGTCAAAACGATGCCGAACGGCCACAATGGTTATCTGGATACGATAGTGGAGCTGGGCTACGTCGGTTTCGCTTTGCTCCTATCGTTCGTGACGCTGACTGTTCACGCCTGCGGGCGTCTGGCGGATCGCGATCCCTTCCGCGGCTGGATCGTGCTGTCGCTCGTGGCTTTCATTGTCATCAGCAACGGCCTCGAAAGCTGGTGGATGCGTGCCTTCGAGTACCTGTGGGTGCTGTTTCTTATTTTGGCTGCCGAGATCGGGCGGCACTGGGTGCGGTATGCGCCCAGGCCTCATCGCGGGCAGCCCGTGGGCGCAGCCAGGCGCATGGGACCTGTCCCCAGTCGGGTGGAGGGGCACCCGGCGCGGCGGCGCCCGCCAAATATCGGCACCGGCAGAGCAACGACATGGGATGCCTGAGCCACGCTCCATTTCAACCGATACCCCCATGTACCTGAGCGCGAGCTCTCGGAAGCCGGGGTGGGCCGCGATCGCAGTGGTGATCGCGTTGGCCTTGGCGCCCATCGTGGCCGTGCCGTCGATCCGGGACTCGGTGTTGCGGAGCGCCGGATGGGTGCTCGTGTTGGAAGAACCGGTCGCGCGCGCCGACGCCATTGTCGTTTCGCTCGATTCCGGCGGCGCCGGGGCCCTCGAAGCGGCAGACCTCGTGCAGAACGGGATCGCGACAAAGGTCGGCGTTTTTTCCGATCCTCCAAGTGGGGAGGATCACGAGTTCATCCGCCGCGGGCTTCCCTACGAGAACGCGGGCGTAAGACAGATGCAGCAGCTGAAGGCGCTCGGCGTAACGGATGTCGTCGAGATTCCCAGGGTACACGCTAGAACGCAGGGCATCGGGCAGGCGCTGCAGGCCTGGTGCGACCAGCACCACTTGCGTTCCATCGTGTTCGTGGCCGCCAGGGATCATTCGCGGCGGCTGCGACGCGTGCTGGACCGGGAGATGAAGGGCCATCCGGTGCACGTCATGGTCAGGCCCTCGCGCTACTCGAGCTTCGATCCGAACCGTTGGTGGAGCAATCGCTCCGGTATCCGGACGGAGATCGTCGAGCTTCAGAAGCTCGCGCTCGAGATCGTCCTGCACCCGATGTCGTTGCTCGATTGAGCGAGCCGTCCTGCCTGGCGGCCCCGGCTACTCGTTGAGGCCTTTGCCGGGGTAGGGGTGCGTGGCCGCCCAGTGCCGCGCGATGTCAACGCGGCGCGTGACCCACACGCCGTCATGCCTGGCGATGTAATCGAGCAAACGCTCCAGGCCGGCAGCCCGGGCCGGATGGCCGATCAGCCGCATGTGCAGGCCGACCGACATCATCTTGGGCTGGGTCGCGCCTTCCTTGTAGAGCATGTCGAAGGCGTCGCGGATGAAGGCGAACCACTGGTCCGACGTGCCCATCCAGCCGGCATACTTGCCATCGTTGTTGGTCAGCGAGTAGGGCACGATCAGATGCGGGCGCCCGGATACCGTCCGCCAGAAGGGCAGCTCGTCGCCGTAGTAGTCGGAGTCGTAGAGAAACCCGCCCTCCTCGACGACGAGGCGGCGCGTGTTCACGCTCGGACCATAGCGGCAGTACCAGCCGAGCGGCCGCTCGCCGACGGTGGCCTCGAGCGAGGCGACGGCCCGCCTGATATGCTCGCGCTCCTCGGCCTCGGTCAGGTCGGCGTGCTTGATCCAGCGCCAGCCGTGCGAGCACACGTCGAAGCCCGAGGCGCGGATCGCCTCGGCGGCCGGCTTGTGGCGCTCCAGGGCGAGCGCGCAGGCGAAGACCGTCATCGGCAGCTTGCGCTCCTGGAACAGACGCATCAGCCGCCACAAGCCGACGCGGCTGCCGTACTCGAACATGCTCTCGCCAGCGAGATCGCGGCCACGCGCATTCTGATTGAGGCCGTGCGCCTCGGTGAGGCCGAGCTCGGTGTAGCCCTCTCCATCCTGCACCGAGGGCTCGGAGCCCTCCTCGTAGTTCATGACGAAGTTGAGCGCGAGGCGCGCGCCGTTCGGCCACTTCGGGTCGGGCGGGTTGCGGCCGTAGCCGATGAGATCACGGTCGTAGCTCTCGCTCATTGCGGCCTCTCGCTGATGGTTGTCATGCGCGGCGCTTGCGCTGGCGCGGTCTTGCGTGCGCGGTCTCGATGGCGTCCTCGCGCGCCGCGACGACCTCTCCCGTGCGCGACACGTGCTTGCGCCATATGTCGGCTGCCGCATCCCCATCATGTCGGGCGAATGCCGCCATGATCTCGTTGTGCTCGCGCACGGACTCCGCCCAGCGCGCATCGTCGAGGATGGCCTGATAGCGGCTGCGACGCGCGCGGGCGATCAGCCGCGCGTGCGTCTCCGCCAGGATGCTGTTTCCGGAAAGCGCAACGATCGCCCGGTGGATGCGCTGGTTGAGCTCGAAATACTCGTGCCGCTTGCCTCGGGCGTGCCAGGACACGAGCTGCTCGTGCATGACGTTGAGCTTGGCCAGGTGCTCCTCCGTCATGCGCTGCGCCGCAAGGGAGGCGCCCATCGCCTCGAGATGCGCGGTGACCTGGAACAGCTCGATCGTCTCCGCGGGCGTCATGCGCGTTACGCTGGCGCCGCGATGCGGATGGATCTGCACGAGCCCCTCGGAGGCCAGCACCTTGAACGCCTCCCGCAGGGGCGTGCGCGAGACGGCGAGACGGCGGCACAGATCGACCTCGACGAGGCGTGCCCCCGGTGCGAGCGCGCCTTTCACGATCAGGTCGCGCAAGCGTGCCGTCGTCTGCTCGTGCAGCGACAGGCGCGCCACGATGCGCGGCGCAGCGAGCCCCCAGAGCTCGTCTTCGCGACTTGATTTCCTCGCCCTGCCCAATTCCTAGCCCTTCCGCACATTTTGCATGCAAAACTCGTTATATCATTGATACTACGTTATAAATGCGTCATTGCATTCAATCATCATTTCACTAATCTAACCCTTGCCTTCGGCGACGTCGAGGACGTCGCGAGTTCATCGAGACCGGCCCGGCACATCGAGATGACAGCCAGCGCCTCCACCGGCCAGTCCCTCCTGCTCGCCAACATCACCCACCGCTACGGGGCGGCGACCGCGGTCGAGAGCGTCACCCTCGACATCAAGGGCGGAGAGCTGATCGCGCTGCTCGGGCCCTCGGGCTGCGGCAAGACCACGCTGCTGCGCGCCATCGGCGGCTTCATCAACCAGAGCGAGGGCCACGTCATCGTCGGCGGCGAGAGCATCGACCACCTGCCGCCCAACAAGCGATCCGTCGGCATCGTGTTCCAGAACTACGCGCTCTTCCCGCACATGACCGCAGCGGAGAACGTCGCCTACGGCCTGCAGGCGCGCGGAACACCGAGGGCGGCGACGCGCTCGCGCGTTGAGGAGATGCTGGCGCTGGTCAAGCTCGCGCACCTCGCCCAGCGCTATCCCAAGGAGCTGTCGGGCGGCCAGCAGCAGCGCGTGGCGCTGGCGCGGGCGCTCGCCGTCAATCCCTCGATCCTGCTGCTCGACGAGCCGTTTGCGGCGCTCGACAAGAACCTGCGGCTCGACATGCAGATCGAGATCAAGCGCATCCAGCGCCTGTCCGGCACGACCACCCTGATCGTCACGCACGACCAGGAGGAGGCGCTGTCGATGGCCGACCGCGTCGCCGTCTTCAACCAGGGCCGGCTCGAGCAGTTCGGCACCCCGAGCGAGGTCTACGACCGTCCCCAATCGCTGTTCGTCAACACCTTCGTCGGCGCGGCGAACCTGTTGCCGTGCAAGCTCGTGCGGTTGAACGGCAGCACGGCCCAGGTGGCGCTCGCGCTCGGCGGCGAGATCGCGACGCGGGCGCCGTCCGAGGCGCTTGCCCTCGGCGAGGCCGTCACGGTGTGCGTCAGGCCGGAGCATCTGCGCATCTGCGCCGACAGCCGTGGCATCGCCGGCACCGTCGAGATGGGGCTGCCGCTCGGCGCCATGATCGTGCACGAGATTCGCACCGCCGACGGGCAGGCCATCAAGATCACCGAGCCGCGCTCGGCAGGCACCGAGCCGCGCAGCGCCGGCACCGCGGTCCGCATCGAGCCTCTCTCCACCGAAGCCGTCACAGTCTTCCGAGCACCTTCCTCTCAACCGCAACCTTCAGGAGTCCAACCATGAGCCTTTCCCGGCGCAGCCTCATGACGAGCGCGCTCGCGCTCGGCGCAATGCACGCATTTCCCGGGCTCCCGCTGGCCCAGGCCCGCCGCCTTGTGTTCGCGACCTTCACCGGCAGCTGGGAGGAGGCGCACAAGGACGTTCTGGTGCCGGCCTTCCGCAAGGCCAACAACAACGCGGACATCACGCTCGATCCGATGCTGTCGGTCGACCAGATCGCCAAGGTAAAGGCGGCGCTGCAGAACCCGCCCATCGACGTGATGCTGCACGATCCGGGCCCCGCCCTCGTCGCCATCGATCAGGGGTTGGTCGATGCGTTCCCGGTCGCCAAGTCCGCATATTACAAGGACCTCATCGCCGACGCGCAGGAGCCCATGGGGCCGGCGCCGTTCTTCCAGGTGGTCGGCATCACCTACAACCCCGACAAGATCAAGACGCCGCCGACGTCGTGGGCCGACATCTGGAAGCCCGAGTTCAAGGGCCGCGTCGGCATCACCAACCTCAACTCGACGCTCGGCACGGGCTGGCTGGTGGAGATCGCCCGCATGCGCGGCGGCAGCGAGGCCAACGTCGAAGCCGGCTTCAAGGCGATCGAGGAGCTGAAACCGAACCTGGCGGCCGTCGCCGCCAATCCCGGCCAGCTCGCAACCCTCTACCAGCAGGGCCAGATCGACATCGGCCCCGGCAACTTCAACGCCATCCAGATCCTCAAGGCGCGCGGCGTGCCGGTCGAGTTCGTGGCGCCGAAGGAGCGGGCGATCGCCTTCAAGACGACGATCCATATCGTCAAGAACTCGCCCAACCAGGAGATGGCGGCAAAGCTGATCGACGCGGCGCTCTCGCCCGAGGTGCAGGCCAAGCTGATGGAATCGCCCTACCTGATCGTGCCCACCAACACCAAGGTGAAGATGGGCGGCGAAATCGCCAAGGTCCTGGCCAAGGACCACGCCGACATGAAGCAGAAGTTCGTGTTCCAGGACTGGAAGAAGATCAACGAGCAGCGGGCGCAGTGGATCGAGCGCTTCAACCGCGACATCAAGATTTGAGCTCGGCCTTCCGCTCTCCCCGGCCCCCGACGGGCGCGGGGAGGGCGGCTCCCTCTTTACGCAAGGGTCTCATGGCCGGCAGCACCGATACCGCAACCTACGACCTGAAGCTGGCGTTGCCGCTGGCGCTGTTCTTTGCCGCGTTCTTCCTCGCGCCCCTGCTGATCCTGATCTTCGTCAGCCTGCACACCGACACCTCCATGGCGAGGATGGGGCTCACGCAATACGCCAAGTTCCTGCTCGATCCCTTCTCGCTCGGCGTGCTCGTGCACACGCTCTGGATCGGCGTCGAGGTGACGGGGCTTTGCCTGCTGCTCGGCTTTCCGATGGCCTGGGCCTATGTCCGTTCGCCGAGGTGGGCACAGGCAGCGCTGATCCTCGTCATCCTGCTGCCGCTGCTGACGAGCGTCGTGGTGCGCACCTTCGCCTGGATCGTCATCCTCGGCCGCCAGGGCATCGTCAATACGGCCCTGCTCGATCTCGGCCTGATCGACAGCCCCTTGCGGCTTCTCTACACGGAGAAGGGCATGGTGGCGGCGTTGGCCCAGGTGCAGATGCCGTTGATGGTCTTGCCGCTGATCACGGCGCTGTCGAGGCTCGACCCCAACCTGCTCGATGCCTCGGCGGCGCTTGGGGCGGGGCACTGGCGCACGTTCCGCAAGGTGATCCTGCCGCTGACATTCCCCGGCATCGTCGCCGGCTGCCTCCTGACCTACGCGGCGGCGATCACGGCCTTCATCACTCAGACGCTGGTCGGCGGTGGGCAGATGCTGTTCATGCCCATGTACATCTACCAGCAGTCGTCGACCCTGAATAATTGGCCGTTCGCGGCGGCGATCTCCATCATCTTCCTGGTTGCCGTGCTGGCCGCCGTCACCGTCTTCAACATGCTGGGCAGGCTCTCGAAGGGGTACGCGCAAGCGTAGGTCGCTGTGGAGCATCGCTACGACGGGCTCGAGGCGCAGAGCTTCAAGATCGTGATGTGGGGGCTGGCGGCGCTTTGCTTCCTGCTGCTGGTGACGTCGACGCTCGTCGTCATCGTGGTCTCGTTCACCAGCGGCTTCTCCCTGAAATTCCCGCCGCCGGGCTACTCGCTGCGCTGGTATGTGGCGCTGCTCGACGCGTGGCAGCTGCACTTTGCGGCCAGCAACAGCATCAAGATCGCGATCGGATCGACGCTGTTGTCGGTTGTTCTGGGCGTCGCCGCCGCTCTTGCCATCGCGCGATCCGAGAAATGGAGCGCGCGCGTGCTCGACAGCCTGTTCATGTCGCCGCTGGTGTTGCCGGCGCTCGCGTTCGGACTGGCGGCATTGATGTTCTTCACG
>JBGGME010000225.1:0-4057 GCA_041288195.1 Hyphomicrobiaceae bacterium | reverse complement strand
TAGCTGGAAGCTTTGCGAGAGAGTTGATCGGCCTTCTCGACAACTTCGCTGTTGGGCTCGAGGAGCGATAGAATATTCGCAATTCCGCATTCGACGTTGTGGAAGTGATGAATGCTGCGTATCCCGCGTGAAGTCTCCTCGAGTTGGGCGCCAATGAGCTTGAGAAAACTCGCAATGTGTGCGGAGAGCATGGAACGACACGTCTCGCTGTGGCAACTCAACCCGCTCAGGTTAGCCGCCCTCCGGGCGATGTCTGTATAAAATTGAACACTTCAGAAAGAATTCCTAAAATTTTGCGCTGTCGTTAGCGGCGACTCGAATTGGCGCGGCAGGTCCTCGGGCCCTGGTTGCATCTATCAGCGCGCGTCGTCGGGCGGGCCGAGCGAATTCCAGAAGGCGCGGTTGCTGCCCTGGCGGGATCGCTCGGTAATGATCGGGTTGATGGTCGTCGCGGCCTCGCGGATGAACTTGATGCACAGCCGGCGGAACTCGATGTGCTCGTCGAGGACCTTGTCGAAGGCCTGTAACGCCTGGAGCTTGACCTTGATGTCGTGGCTCTGGGCAACCGCCAGCCAGGCCTCGCGCAGCTTCCGGAGGTTCGGCCCGAGCTCTGCCGCGCGCTTGTCCATGGCCATCGCCAATTCGTAGTAGCTCTTCGTCTCCTCGAGGAGCGGACCTGCCGTCGATAGGCGGATGTTCTCTCGCGCGGCGAAGCGGCCGTTGGGATTCCAGACGTCACCGAGCGCTCGCGAGTACGTGCCGACCAGCTTGTCGACCTCCTTTCGCTCGTTCTCCTTGAGTGCGACCACGTCCTGCAGCTTGGCGTAGGTGCGCTCGTCGCCTTTCAGGTCCTTGTGCCAGTCGCGGCGCGTCGTTCGCTTCTGGATGTCCTCGATCTTCTCGCCCGGCTTGCTCTTCATCGCGCCCTGGATGGCGGTCTGGCGCAACGCACTGAACTGGTTCTTGTGCAGGTCGATCAACTCCAGCTGCTGGTCGCGCAGCTCCGTGGGCAGGTCGGTGTACTTCGTCTTATCGGCGACCGCCTCGCGCCGCTTGTTGAGCGCGGCGATGATCTCCTCCGCCCGCCGCGCGACCGCCGGTCCGGAGGTCGGATCCGCCTTCAAGCCATCCGATAACGCCTTCTTCTCCGCGTCGAGCTTTGCTCTGCCCGCGGCGCCGGGGAAATTCGGATCGCCCTTGAGCTCGACCATCCAGTCGGTCTTCTTCGCGCCGGAACGCATCAGCCCGCCGGCCATCTGACCGCCGCGCTCGGTCATCAGCTTGGTCATCATGCGCGCCTTGTCGCGCGAGGTCCTGGCCAACCCGGCCCGGTCACGGAGGGCGGCGATGTCCTCGACGGCGCGCTTCGAGATCTCCGCACTGATGATCCACTCGCCCGATGGCTGGGCATCGTGGGTGGCGTGCGCGCCGAAGAATGCTTTGGCGAACTCGTCCTGGTTGTAGTCGCCCGACTCGCTCTTGACCCTGATGACCGCGGTGTACGACTCCTTCTCTTCGGTCTCGCGGTAGATGAGCTGCGCGCTCGAGAAGAGCTTCCGATCTCCCGTCTTGCGGGCGAGCCACGTCGGATCCTGCTGATGCTCCTGGCCGCCGCCGATCTCGTGCCCGCGGCCCTGCTCGCCGATCGTGTCGGACTCCCACTCGGGCTCCCTCCACTCGGCCGTGCCCAGCAGCGGGATGGAGTATCTGTCGTACGACGCCTGGGTATCGATCGTCGTCTCACCGATGTTCTTCCAGCCGCCCATCGCCGGGATCCCTGTGGCCATGTAGAAGTCGAACCCCTTTTGCCCTGGCGTGGTCGACAGATCGAACTGCAGGACGACCGAGAAGCCGTGGCTGCTGGACTTGCCCTTGGCGTTGGTCAGGAACAGTCCGCTGGCCGCCCACTCCTTGGCCTTCTCGGTCGTCACGTTCGTGGTCACGTTGACGACTTTGTCGGAGATGCGCTCGACGGACAGTCCGTGCGTCGTGCTCTCGGTCGTGTTGCGGCCGATCGAGAAGCCGCTGTAGGACGCCGACAGGCTCGTCGCGGTGCCCTCAGTCTGCGATGAACCGCGCGACTCGCCGACGGCGATGTCCTTGACGTCAGCCGCTGACCTCGGCACCTGGGTGCCCTGCGTGAAGTTGAGCATCGTCGCGGCATTCTTCTGAAACTTCTCGGCTTCCTTCTTGTCGGTGAAGCGGCGCGTACCCGAGTTGGCCGACGCGTCGAAGCTGCTGATCGAGCCGCCGACGCCCATGCCGGCCTGCGTGCGCTTGGCCTCGCCACCGATGCCCACGGTGGTCGTGTCGGTCACGGTGTAGCGGACGAGGAAGGTGCCGTCCGGCTGCAGTTCCGGCTCGCTCGCGTCGACCCGTCGGCCCTGGCTGAAGGTCGGCTTGATCGAGCTGCCACTCTTGCCCTGGATGAGATAGCCGGCCTCGAGCGTTGGATTTCCTTTCTCGTCGAACTTCACGCCGCCCACGGCGCCACGAGTGGTGCCGGTCGGACTGGTCTTCAGATTCCCGACCTCCGTCCCGACGCCCTGCGCCGTGATGGAGGCCTTTGCGTACGTTTCCTTCCTGCCTCCGCCTGCGGTCGGGATCTGCGTCGAACGGGCGCCGACTCCGATCTCGCTCGGACCGATAGTCGCGCCAACCGCAGCCTGCTTCGTCCCGGTCGCTGTGTCCGTCTCCGTCACGCGCTCAAAAATGGCGTCGCCCGTTGGGCTGACATTGACCTCGCGCCGAGCGCCGACAGGCGTCTCGGGACCCGGCGCGACAACTGCGGCGGCCTTGGGCAAGGCAACGCCGGTCGGCGCCGTGGTTTCGCCCTGGGCGGCAGGCTTCGGCTTGGGTGTCGGCGGCGTCGTGCCCGTCGGCTCGAGCGCCTCGGTGGCCGACACCTTGGGCGAAGGCGCCGGCTTGCGCGCCGACGAACCCGGGCCGGGTCCGAAGTCGTCGTCGGTGTATCCCTTGGCGGGCGCCCGTGGCGCCTCGTCGACCTCCTTTTGACTCAGCGGGATCTCGCGCCTCATCACGCGCCCGCCGACCTTTCTCGCCTCAGCTGGCGTCAGCCCATCGATCTTTTTCTGAATGGCGTCGGCGAGCTGGAGCTCGTCGTTCCTGCGTGCCAGCGCGGCCGTGGCGCCATCGGCGTCGCCGGCCTTGGCCAACCGGCCCTGCTCTGCGGCGTGGACGTTGGCGCGCTCCATGGCGTTCGCGTAGTCCATCTCGAGGGCGAGCCGCTCGGCCATCGCGACCTTGACGTTGGTGCCGGCGCGCCACGACACCGTCTCCTCGGGCAGAGCCATGTAGGCGTTGTGCGCCTTGATGAACGCCGCCTTAGCGTCGTCGAGGTTCGCCTTGGCAACGCGCAGCTCGCGCTGGAGGATCGGGTCCGCGGGGTCCGCCGCGAGCTCTTCCTGCTTCTTCAAATGAGCCGTCTTGGCCTCGGCAAGATCGATCACGGACTCGTCGTGGCGGGCCGTCACGGCGCTGCGGTCGACACCGCCCTCGGGCACGGCCTCGCCCGTCGCGCGACGTGGGTCCATCGACACCCGGTAGATCTCGAGCGCCTCGCGGCGCGTTTGTGGATCGAGCTCCCTGTTCGGGTGCTGCCGCGCGTTGGCCGCGCGCGCCGCATCGACGATGAGGCCGGGCACGACCGTGGCCGGGTTGAACCGCTTGAGCGCCAGGGCCATGCGCAGGCCGCGGAAGTTCGTGACGGCGTGCTGTGTCTCGTGGACGGCGTTCTCGACCAGGATGGAGAAGTGCTCGATCGAGATGTGCGCCTCGTCCATCGACGCTGCGCTCAGGGCCATCTTCCAGTCGCCCGGCGAGAACTCGGCCGAGCCCCGCGACTTGGCACCGAACTTGATATCGGCGGGAGGGATGCCCTCGCGCGCGAGCTGCGCGTTGATGATGTTCTTCATCAGTTCGCGCCTGGCGTCCGGCCCTTCGCCCCAACGCGAGTAGAGCTGCGCGTAATCCGCCGCTCGAGCACGGGCGGTCGCATCGGCCTTGGGCGGCTCGACCACCTTGCCGCCCGGCTGCT
>JBGGME010000224.1:0-15034 GCA_041288195.1 Hyphomicrobiaceae bacterium | reverse complement strand
GCCGTGTCGAGGTCGATGTTGTCCACGCCGTTGCCGAAATTGGCGATCAGCTTCAGCTGCGGTCCCGCCTGGGACAGGAGCGAGCGGTCGATGCGGTCGGTCACGGTCGGCACCAGCACATGCGCACTCTTCACCGCCTCGACCAGCTCGGCCGTGCTCATCGGCTTGTCGTCGACGTTGAGCCGCGCGTCGAACAGCTCGCGCATGCGCGTCTCGACGGCCTCCGGCAGCTTGCGCGTGACGATGACGAGGGGTTTCTTGGCGGATGTCGGCATGGCAGGCTCGGGGTTGGATCGGTTGGCGGAATGCGGGCCGGCTGGGCCTGCCCCGGTGCCGTGGAGGCAGGCTTTCGCCCTGTCTAACAGATGGCTACCGCGATGACAAAACTCAGCTAACGGCTTGCCTCTCCAACATGTGGGTGAATGTGCCGATGACCGGCAACGCAGTGGGCGCCCCGGTCTGCGCGGGGCTTGATCGGGTCGGGCAAATCGTGCTTTGGGCTGCCCAATGAGTGCGCAGGGCTTCGCAGGCTTGTTGCTCGGAGCGACTCGCCGCCGGACGGCGGCGTCGATGCTGGCGCTCGTGCTCGCCACGGCGGTTGCGACCGGCCCGGCGGCGCAAGTGCCGCCCGGCGCGCCCGCGGCGTCGGCCGCCGGCGCCAGCGGCCTGGCCGTGCCGCGCTTCGTCAGCCTCAAGGCCGATCGCGTCAACCTGCGCCAGGGCCCCGGCACCGAGTACCCGACCGCCTGGGTGTTCCGCCGTGCCGGCCTGCCCGTGGAGGTCATCAAGGAGTTCGAGGGCTGGCGGCAGGTGCGCGACGCGGAAGGCACGACCGGCTGGGTTGCCAGCACCATGCTGAGCGGCCGGCGCACGGCGGTGATCCTGCCCTGGGAGGTGCGCCCGGGCAAAAGCGCCCCGCCGCTGGCAGCCCTGCGCAGCGATGACGACGGCGGGGCCAAGGCCGTCGCGGAGGTGGAAGCCGGCGTGCTCGCCAGCATCATCAGCTGCGACGGCCGCTGGTGCCGCGTCTCGGTCGACGGCTTCCGCGGCTACATCGAGCAGGCCAAGCTGTGGGGCGCCTACCAGGGCGAGGTCATCAAGTGACTTGAAGTGACCTGCGGGCGCCAGCCAGGTCAAACCGCGGCGCTGGGTACGGAGCAAATCCCTCCAATAGCTGACGGAATCGCTGCGGTGCCGAAGTCTTCCGGGCTGTGCCAGCAGCTGACGGAAATGATGCACCGCCGTGAACCGGCGGTCCGTGCTAGGAGCGACCGTCGTGATTCAACCCACCCCGAGGTTGCGTCTCCGACATTCTTCGGCTTGAAAGAGTTCACGGTAGAAATTTCCATTCAGATCGAGGCGCGCTTATGAGCGACGTTATCCTGCACCACTTCGCCCTGTCGCCCTTCGCGGAAAAGGTGCGCATCGGCCTCGGCCTCAAGCAGGCGGCATGGAAATCCGTCGACATTCCCATCATCATGCCGAAGCCCGATCTGATGCCGCTGACCGGAGGCTACCGCAAGACGCCGGTGATGCAGGTCGGCGCCGACATCTACTGCGACACTCAGCTGATAATGCTGGAATTGGAAAGGCGCCTGCCGTCGCCGCCATTCCTGCTCAAGGGCCGCGAGGGCGAGGCACGGGCGATCACAATGTGGATCGACCGAAACATCTTCGCGCCGGCGGTTGGACTGGTCATGAGTCAGATCGACGTCGCCGGCAAGTTCGGGGCAGGCTTCGCAAGAGACCGCAGCGATTTCTCCGGCCGCAATTTCGACCCCGAGCGTCTGCGAGCTGTGCTGCCGATCGTTCGCGATCAGGCCTACGGTCAGCTTTCACTCGCCGAGGCCATGCTGGGCGACGGCCGCAGGTTCGTGCTGGGCGCCGAGCCGAGCATGCCCGACTGCGCGCTCTACAATCCGGTGTGGTTCATTCAGCAACACCTGGGCGTCGCGGCAAGTCCGCTCGACCGATTGCCCCGGATCGTCGCCTGGTCGGAGCGCATGAAGGCGCTCGGTAACGGAAAGCGCAAGGACATCACGGCGACCGAAGCACTTGAGATCGCCAAGTCGGCCAAGCCCGCGGCAACTAGCGTCGATGCCGGCGATCCCAGTGGCCTCGAGGCCGGTCGGCAGATCAGCATCACGCCTGATGATACCGGCAAGGTGCCGGTGAGCGGTGAGCTGGTAGGGCTGTCGGCGGACAGCATTTCGATCGCCCGTAACGACCCGCGCGTAGGTGAGGTCGTCGTCCACTTCCCGCGTGCGGGCTTCATTATCCAACCGCTATAGCCATCGTGAGAACGATACCCGATCTCAGCGCGACTGTGGCGCAGATGACTATGGTACGCAGAAGCAGATGCAAATTGGCGAAGGTGGAGTTCGCGCCAGGTTCGGACGCTTGCACCGCAGCAGAATGTATTCGTCTTCAGCGGCTACTGTTATGAACATTTCCGATGGTCGCACTTCTGAAGGTCGGAGGCTTGCATGTTGCTCAGGTGGCTGGTGTTCTGCACGGTCCTCCTCTTACCCTTCGCAGCGTCAAGCGCTCAGACCCTGACGCCGCATCAGCAGATCGCCTTCGACATCTACAAAGAACTGGTCGAGATCAACACCGTCACAGCCACAGGCGACACGGAGCGCGCGGCGGAGGCGATGGCCGCCCGTCTGCGGGCGGCGGGCTTCGCCGGTTCGGATGTGCAGGTGTTCTCGCCCGCGCCACGCAAAGGCAATCTGGTGGCGCGATTGCGCGGGACGGGAAAGCGCAAGCCGATCCTGCTCCTCGCCCATACCGATGTCGTCGACGCGAGGCGCGAGGACTGGTCGCTTGATCCCTTCAAGCTCACCGAGCGGGAAGGCTACTTCTACGGCCGCGGCACGACCGACAACAAGTTCATGGCGACAGCCTTCGTCGCCAACCTGATCCGCTACAAGCAGGAGGGCTACACGCCCGAGCGCGACATCATCGTGGCGCTGGAGGCGGACGAGGAGATCGGCGACGCCACGGGGGTCGGCATCCGCTGGCTACTGACGCACCACCGGCCACTCATCGACGCCGAGTTCGCCTTGAACGAGGGAGGCCGCGTCGGCCTCAAGGCCGGCAAGCCCATGTGGAACAGCGTGCAGGTCGCCGAGAAGGTGTTCATCAGCTACAAGTTGGAAGCGACGGACCGAGGCGGACACAGCTCGCTGCCGACCAAGGACAACCCCATCCATCGCCTGGCAGAAGCTCTCGCGCGCCTCGCCAAGTTCAGCTTCCCGTTCAAGTTGAACGAGACAACGCGTGCGTTCTTCTCGCGCGCCGCAGAGGCGGAGAACCCGCAGACGGCGGCCGACATGCGCGCCATCGCCGCCGGGAGTCCCGGTCTCGACGCGCTGTCGATTACGCGCCTGTCGGCGAACCCGGTCTACAACGCGCAGATGCGCACCACTTGCGTTGCCACGCAGATCCAGGGCGGACACGCCGTCAACGCGCTCCCGCAAAGGGCGAGCGCCACAATCAATTGCCGCGTCCTGCCGGGTGAGCCGATTGACGAGGTGTTTGCGACCCTGAAGCGGGTGTTGGCCGATGATGGGATCTCGGTCACGCCGCTCGGTTGGCCGGTGCCCAGCACGCCCTCCCCACTGCACCAGGAGATCATGGGCGCCATCGAAAAGCTGACTGCCGAGTTTTGGCCCGGCATCCCCGTCATTCCCATCATGGGCACCGCCGCTAGCGACAGCACGTATTTGCGCAATGCCGGGATTCCCGCCTACGGCCATTCCGGCCTGGCCGACGAGGTCGATGATTTCCGCGCCCACGGCAAGGACGAGCGCGTGCCCGTGAAGTCGTTCTTCGAAGGCCAGGAGTACGTGTATCGGCTCGTCAAGACTCTGTCCGGAGGAGGATAGACTCGATTTTCGTTGTCGACCCGGCAACAGCCGTGACGCCCTGCCCAGTCGCATGATGCCCATCGCCTCGTGAATAAATCAGGCTAGTCGAGCAGGCCGGCGATCTTCGGCAGCCACAGGACGATCGAGGGGTACCAGATGCAGAGCAGCAAGCCGATGAGCTGCAGGGCCACGAACGGGTACATGCCCTTGTAGACGTCGCCCATGGTGATGCCGGGCGGTGCGGTTCCCTTCAGGTAGAACAGCGTCGCCCCGAACGGCGGCGTCATGAACGAGGTCTGCAGGTTCACGGCCACCAGCGTGCCGAACCACGGCATCAGGTAGGACTTGTCGCCCAGGTGATCGGAGAAGTCGAACTTCAGCAGGATCGGCGCGAAGATCGGCAGCACGATCAGGCAGATCTCGATCCACTCGAACGGGAAACCGAGCAGAAACACCAGTATCATCAGGAAGATCAGGACCTCCCACTTGGTGTCGATGCCGAAGCTCGCCAGCGTGGCGATCATGACGTCGTCGCCGCCGAGCGCGCGGAACACGTAGGAGAAGCAGGTCGCCCCGAAGAAGATCAGGAACACCATGGCGTTCGCCCGGCAGGCCGATCGGATGGAGTCGTTGACCATGGAGAGGTTGAAGCGGCCGTTGAGCGCGGCGATGATGAAGGAGCCGAGCACGCCGACGCCGGCGCTCTCCGTCGCCGTCGCCCAGCCCGCGAAGATCGCTCCCAGCACGACCACCATCAGGAAGGTCATGGGGAAGAGGCCCTTCCACATGGTGCGCCAGAACTCGGCGCTGGTCTGCGGGCCGAACCCTGCGGGCAGCTTGGGAGCGCGCTTGGGACTGACGACCGCAACGCCCAGGATGTAGAGCAGATAGAGGCCCGAGAGCAGGAGCCCGGGCATGGTGGCGGCCGCGAACAGCGCGCCCGCCGAGGTGTTGAGCATCTCGGCCATCACCACCAGCATGATCGCGGGCGGGATCAGGATGCCGAGCGTTCCGGCCGAGGCCACCGTGCCGAGCGCCAGCCGCTTGTCGTAGCCCGCCGCCAGCATCTGCGGCAGCGCGATCAGCGATAGCAGCACCACGGCCGCACCCACGACCCCGATCGGCGCCGCCAGGATGGTGCCCATCACCATCACGGCGACGGCCAGGCCTCCCGGCACACGCTTCAGGAGGATCTCGGTTGCCGACAGCATGTCCTTGGCGGAGCCCGAGCGCTCCAGGATCGACCCCATGAAGATGAACATCGGGATCGACACCAGCACCGGATCGACCGCGACCCCGCCCCACATGCGCAACAGCACGTTGGAGAGGTTGGGCAGGTTGAAGACGCCGAGCAGCCAGCCGATGAAGCCGAACAGAAAGCCCATGCCCCCCATCACGAATGCGACCGGGAAGCCGCAAAAGATCACGGCGAACATCAGCACGAACATGATCAGCGCGAGGTTGTCGGCGATTGTGTCGAGCATCGGACCCTCACGCCTCGAGCTCGGAGTGGCCGATCTGCAGGCCGGTCTCCTCTTGCGATCCTCGCCTGAACAGCACGATCATGAGGCGCAGCAGCACGCTCAGCACGCCGAGCAGGACCAGCCAGATGCCGGCGTAGAAGATGCCCTTGATGGCCCAGCGGTAGGGCAGTCCGATCACGTTCTCGGAGGCCTCGTTCTGCACGAACGAGACGGTCACGAACGGCAGGCCGTGATTGAGCATCGTGAGCAGGAACGGCAGCGCCAGGATCAGGATGCCGAGGAACTCGACCCAGGCCCTGCCGCGGAAGGGGAGCGTCTCGGTGTAGCTGTCGACGCGGGGGTGGGCGTTGATGGTGTAGTTGTATCCCATCCACATCGAGAACACGATCGTGTGGATGTGCCACTCCAGCTCCTGGAACTGGGTCAGCGCGATCGGCAGCTGCAACTTGCGGAAGGTGATGTCCATGCAGGTGATGAACATCAGCACGATCAGCAGCCAGCCGGCCGTGAACGCGATCTTCTCGAGCACCCACTTGATGGCGTCGGAGAAGCGGATGAAGCCGATCAGGCTCGCCAACAGAAAAAATACGGCAAGGAAGATCAGCATCGATCTGCCTTGCCCGAACGCGAAGTAGTCGATCGTCTGTGTCAACGCAGGCATGCGACCCCCATGACTTCCGCAGCCATTAAATTCCGCGGGAGCATGCAGAGGCTCGACACCGCGTTACTCGCATCGAGGGTGCGGCCGGATCGCTCCGGCCGCACCCCTTGAAGAGCTATTCCTTGAGGTAGCCGTACTGCTTCCAGACCTTGTACTCCTCGCGGAACTTCGAATAGCTGTCCCACGCCTTCTTGAACTCGGGGCTCTTCTCGACCTGCTCCTTGGCGACCTCGTCCCAGGTCTTGCGGTAGAGCTCGAGGATGTCCTTGCTCCAGTAGTGGAAGGTCACGCCCTTGGCCTTGATTTCGGCCAGCGCCTTGCCCTGCACCGACTCGCCCTCGATGAACTGGCGTAGCATGGTGGAGTCGCAGGCGACGCGGATCTGCTCCTTCTGCGTATCGGAGAGCTCGGCCCACTTGGCCTTCGACACGTAGAGCGAGTTGATGGTCGACATCTGGTGCCAGCCGGGGAAGTAGTAGTGCTTGGCGACCTGGTGGAAGCCGAGCGTCAGGTCCATCACCGGCATCGAGAACTCGGTGGCATCGATGGTGCCGAGCTGCAGCGCCTGGAAGATTTCGCCAGCCTGCAGGATCTGCGTCTGGACGCCGAGCTTCTGCATGACGTTGGCGCCCAGGCCGAAGAAGCGCATCTTCAGTCCCTTGAGGTCGTCGGCGGTCTTGATCTCCTTGCGGAACCAGCCGGAGGCCTCGGGCGCGATCAGGCCGCAGGGGGTGGCGACGATGTTGTACTTGGCGTGCAGCTCGTCATAGAGCTGGCGGCCGCCACCGTGGTTCATCCAGCCCATGTACTCGCCGGCCTCCGGGCCGAACGGCACGGACGCATACATGGCGAAAGCGATGTCCTTGCCCGTGAAGAAGCCGCTCACCGTCCAGGCCGCATCGAGCGAGCCGTTGGAGATCGCATCGAAATACTGGCTCGCCGGGACCAGTGCGCCGGGCTCGAAGAAGCGGGCGTCGATGGACCCGCCGGAAATCTTCTTCACCGTATCGACGAAGTATTGCTGGGTAGGGCCCAGCAGGCCGGTCGTGGATGGAAAGGCTCCTGCGACCTGCAAGCGGACTTTCTTGTCTTGGGCTTGGGCGGCGTGAGGCACGAGCATGAGCGCGGCCGCCGCAACTGCGGCGAGCCCGGATTTCAGAAACATGATGTGGGGTCTCCTGGGGTTTCCTTCGATGCCGCGCGGTGTTGGACGTGTTCTTTTGAGCGCGACGTGCAGAGACCTTACACAAAGCCCAATCGCTGCCGGAAGGTGCGCGTTGCCGAGTCGCCCCGCTTGGCGCGCATGGGTTCTATGCAATCCGGTCTAGGGCTTTTTGCCGCGCTTGGCGACGTCGTCGGCCTGCAGGTGTCGGCCTGAGTCGAGCAACTCGAGCATGTACTCGCGGTAGGTGACGCCCGCCGCCTCGGCGCGCGCGACACGCAGCTTCACGATTCCCAGCGACGGCGTCTTCCACGCCTCCCGGTAGGCCTTGCGCCAGCGCCAGCGCACGTACGCGTCGGCGACAGGCTCATCGAGGGGCGGGCCCTGGTTGTGGCCGATGCGGGCCGGCGACGACAGGCCCCAGGTGAGGATCTCTGACGGCGGCTTGAGGCCCCTGAGCGCGGGATGCGCCACCTTGCGCTGGTTGCGATCGTAGCGATCCCCCATTGCAGATACCTGTGGCGATCCCTGGTCGTTTCTACTCCGCCGGCGTCGGGGCCGCCGCCGCGCGCCTCTGCTGTGTCATCAGCCAGATGGCGGCGCCCACCACGGCGGCCATCAGCGGCAGGGCCGCCAGGTTGATGACGGTCCACCCGGCCTTGGCCTGCAGGATGCCCGACAGCGCCGCTGCCGACGCGGTCGAAGCATACACGATGAAGTCGTGGCTTGCCTGCACCTTGGCGCGCTCGGCAGGTGCATAAGTTGTAGTCAAAAGCGTCGAGCCGCCGACGAAGGCGAAGTTCCACCCCACGCCGACGAGGATATTGGCGATCAGGAAGTTGGCGAAGTCGACGCCGGCCAGGTTCACGAGCGCGCAGCCGAACTCGATGACACCCCCCATCGCGATCACCGGCAGCACGCCGATGCGCGCGATCAGGTGGCCGGTGAAGAACGAGGGCAGGAACATGGCGATGATGTGCGCCTGGATCACGGTGGCGCTGTCGGTGAACTGGAAGCCGCAGGCGAGCATGGCGAGCGGTGTCGCCGACATGGTGAGCGTCATGACCGCATAGCCGCACACCGAGGCCGCCAGCGCCACGCGATAGGCAGGCTGGCGCGCGATCTGGCCCATGGGCCGGCCGCCGGCCGAGCGCTCGGCCTGGGTGAGGCCCGGAATGCGCAGCAGCTGGACCAGCAGCATCACGCCCAGCGAGAAGCCGGCCATGGCCACGTAGATGCCGGCGAACGTCACCGGTGCCAGCCAATCGACCGCCCACTTGGCCGTCTGCGGCCCGAGGAAGCCGGCGAGAACGCCGCCCGCCATGACCAGCGAGATGGCGTTGGCACGGAACGCGGGCTCGGAGGCATCGGCGGCCGCCAGCCGGAAGTACCAGAAGAACGCCGCCTGCATGCCCTGCAGCACGGCCGAGACGCACATCAGCGGGAAGCTCTGCTGGTAGAGCGCCGTGCAGCCCACGAGCCCCGCGCCGACGCCAATGAGCGCCCCGAACGAGAAGCCCGCGCGCCGCCCGATCGCCGCCATCAGGAAGGAGGCGGGGATGGTGGTGCCCATGATGCCGAGATGGACGAGGAAGATCGGCACCGTCGCCAGCCACTTGTGGTCGGCGTCGAGCAGCATGTAGGCCGCCAGCGGCGTAGCGGAGATGCCCATGGCCTGCACCGACATGAACAGCGCCTGCGCCAGCGCAAGCACGGCCACATTGCGACGTTGCGGAGCAGCGGATTGAGCGGTCACGGGAGGCAGGGCGTTTCCGAAGTCTTCTGGTTGATTTTGCACCCGCTCCATAGCCCTCCTGGGGGAGGGGCGCAATTGGCGTAAGCGGACTGAGCAAACCCTCACGGGATTGCTGCCATGCACGGACACTGCGCCGAAGGCAGCGCCCTCGGCGCAGGTTGCGCTCTAGCGTCCCTTCCAGTTGGGCTTGCGCTTCTCGGCGAAGGCCTTGGGGCCCTCGATGGTGTCCTCGCTGTTGGCCATGGCGACGTAGGCGGGGTAGTGGGTGTTCTTCGTCGCCATCTCCAGCGCGGCTACGTCGAGGGAGCGCATCACCACCTGCTTGGTGGCGCGGATGCTCATGGGCGAGCACTCGAGGATCTGGCCGGCCCAGCGCCGCGCCTCCTCCATCAGCTTGGCATGCGGCACCACGGCCGTGACGAAGCCCAGCTCATAGCCTTCCTGCGCGGGCACGTGCCGCCCGGTCAGCATCATGCCCATCGCCTTCTTGAGCGGAATGGTGCGCGACAGCCGCTGCATGCCGCCCGCGCCTGCCGCGAGGCCGACGCGCGGCTCGGGCAGCGCGAACTTCGCCTGGTCGGAGGCGATGATGAGGTCGCAGGCGAGCGCGATCTCGAAGCCGCCGCCCATGGCGACGCCGTTGACGGCGGCGATCACGGGCTTGTCGAGGTCGTGCCGGTTGGTGAGGCCGCCGAAACCCTTGGGCGGGGAATGCGGCCGCCCGCCCGTCTTGGCGCGCAGCTCGGCGTGATACTTGAGGTCGTTGCCGGCCGAGAACGCCTTGTCGCCGGCGCCGGTGATGATCGCGACCCACAGCTCGGGATTGGCCGCGAACTCGTCGAAGATGTCCGACAGCTCCTGGTTCGCCATCGGGTGCAGCGCGTTGTAGACCTCCGGGCGGTTGATGGTGACGATCAGCAGGTGGCCGTCGACCTCGGCCTTGCTGTACTTGCGGCTCTCCTGGCCCATGGCTGTCTCCTCCGTGCCCGCCCGGCGTGGCTGCCGTTGGGCGGCTGCCCAATACTGCGCGCGCGTGCGCCCGCCGCCAAGTCCTCAGCGGGTCAGCTCGAGACCGTACTCGGCAGCGGATGCCTCGAGCCAGTGCCAGAAGCTCAGCGCGAACCCGCGCGCGACCGCGATCTCGTAGGTAGGCGCATCGTCCACCTGCCAGAGCTGGGCGCCGATATGCGCAACCGATGTGACGGCCGTGTCGCCGGTCCTGAACGCACGCGGATGCAGGTCGATCGGGAAGCCCTTGGCCAGCGCGTCGCGCACCCTGGGGCCCGTCACGCGCAGCACCGTGCGCCCATGGCTTTGATCGACGAGCGCGGCCATGCCCGCCAACGGCGTCAGCTCCGCCTCCATGCCCGCGGCGGGAGCCGGCGCCATGTGGGCGAGCCACTGATCGGGACCTGACCAGATGAAGGCGATGTCGTGCCCCGCAACGCGGCGCGGCGCATCGGGCAGCGCGACGCCGAATGTGGACCGAACGGTCTCAGCGAGGGGCGCGCGCTGCCCCTTGCGCGCCGTGACGAGCGCCAGCCCGGCATTCCTGACCTCGGTCGCGATCACGCCCACATCGCCCGCGCGATGGCCGTGGCGGCCGGGAGCGACGGCGCCATCGAGCGCCGACACGGATCGGATGAGCGTCTCAGCCACGCAGCCGCTCCCCCGCCGGGTCGTAGAACACCGGATCGCACACCTCGACCAGCTCGTCGCCCGAGCGCACCGGATCGTACGCGCGCACGCGCTCGCCGTGGCGCGAAGCTCCGCCCGCCAGCAGCCCGAGCCCGACCCAGTGGCCGAGCGCCGGCGAGAAGGCGACCGACGTCATGTAGCCCTGGTCGACGGCCGCCACCGCCTCGGCGCCCACGGGCACGAAATGCGCGCCGGCCCGCAGCCGCGCCGTGCGATCGACCGGCTTGAGGCCGACGAAGGTCGGCCGGTCGGGCGCCAGCAGCGCCGGCCGGTCCGCCATGACGCGGCCGACGTAGTCCTTCCGGCTCGACATCATGCGGCCGAGCCCCAGGTCGCGCGCCGTGGTCTGCCCGTTGATCTCGTTGCCGGCGACGTGGCCCTTCTCGATGCGCATGACGCCCAGCGCCTCGGTGCCGTAGGGCGCGATGGCGAACTCGCGCCCCGCCTCCATGATGCGCCGGATCAGCGCGTCGCCGTAGCCCGCGGGCACCGCGATCTCGTAGGCGAGCTCGCCCGAGAACGAGAGGCGGAACAGGCGCGCCTGGATGCCGCCCATGGCGCTAACCTCGGCAGCCGCCATGTAGGGGAACGCCGCGTTGGAGATGTCGTGCTGCGGATCGACGACGCCGCGCAGCACGTCGCGCGAGCAGGGGCCCGCAACGGAGAACTGCGCCCATTGCTCCGTGATGGAGCACATCGCCACGTCCAGCTGCGGCCACAGCCACTGGTGGCAGTACTCCATGTGCTGCAGCACCTTGGCGGCGTTCGCCGTCGTCGTCGTGACGATGAAGCGATGCTCGGCCAGCCGCGAGGTGGTGCCGTCGTCGAGCACGAAGCCGTCCTCGCGCAGCATCAGGCCGTAGCGCGCCCGGCCGACGGCGAGGTTGGTCCAGGTGTTGGTGTAGATGCGGTTGAGGAACTCCGCCGCATCGGGTCCCTGCACGTCGATCTTGCCGAGCGTGGAGACATCGCACACGCCCACGCCCGAGCGCACGGTCCGCACCTCGCGGCTCACGCTCTCCAGCCAGTCGCTCTCGCCGGGCCTCGGATACCACTGCGCGCGCAGCCAATAGCCGGTCTCCACGAACACCGCGCCATGCTCCTGCGCCCACCGGTGCGAGGGCGGCAGGCGCGTCGGGCGGAACTCCTTGCCGCGATGATGCCCGGCGATGGCGCCGATGGCGACCGGCGCGAACGGCGGCCGGAAGGTGGTGGTGCCGGTCTGCGGGATCGACCTGGCCGTCAGCTCCGCCATCAGCGCGAGGCCGGTGACGTTGGAGGTCTTGCCCTGGTCCGCGGCCATGCCGAGCGTCGTATAGCGCTTCAAATGCTCGACCGAGCGCATCCCCTCGTGCGCGGCGAGCGCCACGTCGTCCTCGGAGACGTCGTTCTGGAAGTCGACGAACGCCTTCGCCTTCGGGCCGCGCACGCGCCACAGCGGCGCGAACACTGTGCTCTCGGGCTCCACCTCCGGCACCTCGACGGGCTGGCCGGCATAGCCGCAGTCGCCTGCGGCCTCCAGCCCGGCGCGCGCTCCCGTCTCGAGCGCCTCCAGCAGTCCGAGCCGGCCGCCTGCGGCGCCGCTGGTCGACATGCCCTTGGGGAGCGCGCCCGGCACGAAAGCGGCGATCCGTTCATCCCAAACCGGCTTGCTGCCGCGATGGGAGGTCAGATGCAGCGTCGGGCTCCAGCCGCCGGACATAGCGAGGAGATCGCAGGCGATGCGCTCGGTCTCGCCCTTTGCCGTTCGGATATCGACCGCGCGCACCGCGTGCGAGCCGATCGCGCGCACGACGGCGCCCCCCGCGAGCAGCCGCGCTCCGGACGCCTTGGCGGCAGCCTCGATGCTGGCTGGCACCTCCGTGCGCGCATCGACGATCGCCTCCACGCGCACGCCGGCCCGCGACAGGTCGCCGACCGTGCGCGCCGTCTCGTCGCCGGCGGCGAATACCACGGCGTTGCGGCCCGGCACCGCCGCATAGCGGTTGAGATAGGCGCGCACGGCGCCCGCCAGCATCACGCCGGGGCGGTCGTTGTCGCCGAACACCAGCGGCCGCTCGATGGCCCCCGCCGCCAGCACGCAGCGCTTGGCGAAAATGCGCCACAGCCGCTGGCGCGGCTCGTGCTCCGGCGGCTCGGCGAGGTGGTCGTTGACGCGCTCGAGCGCGGAGTAGGTGCCGTCGTCGTAGCTGCCGACCACCGTCGTGCGCGGCAGGATGCGCACGTCGGGCAGCGCCGCCAGCTCCGCCGCGATGTGCGCCGCCCACTCCGCCGAGCTGCGCTCGCCCACGACCAGGGATTCGGCGAGCAGGCGCCCTCCCAGCCGGAAGTCCTCGTCGCACAGCACGACCCGCGCGCCGGTGCGCCCCGCCGCCAGCGCCGCCATCAGCCCGGCCGGGCCGCCGCCGACGATCAACACGTCGCAATGCAGGAACGCCTTCTCATAGGTGTCGGGATCGCTCTCGCCGGACGCGCGCCCGAGGCCGGCGGCGCGGCGGATCAGCGGCTCGTACACCTTCTCCCAGAACGACGCCGGCCACATGAAGGTCTTGTAGTAAAAGCCCGCCGACAGCACCGGCGCGACCAGCGAGTTGAGCGACAGCAGGTCGAACCTGAGCGACGGCCAGCGGTTCTGGCTCGCGGCGACGAGCCCATCGTAGAGCTCGGCCGTCGTGGCACGCGTATTGGGCTCGCGGCGCGCGCCGCTCCGCAACTCGACGAGCGCGTTGGGCTCCTCCGGCCCAGCCGTCAGGATGCCGCGGGGTCTGTGGTACTTGAAGGAGCGGCCGACGAGCCGCACACCGTTGGCGATCAGCGCCGAGGCCAGCGTATCGCCGGGATGGCCGCGATATCCGCGCCCGTCGAAGGTGAAGCCGACCGATCGGCTGCGGTCGATCAGCCCACCAGACCCCAAACGCCATCGGGATTCCCCTCCCCCTTGTGGGGAGGGGTTAGGGGTGGGGGGCCTCCCGCCGCGTCGTGCTTCCCCCCCTCCCTGTCCCTCCCCCACGAGGGGGGAGGGAACGTCTCGAATGCCGCTCATGGCTTCGCACCAACGCGAGCCAGCGCCACCTCGCGCGCGAACTCGACCTTCACGACCTCGTGCGTGCGCGTGTCGCGAGTCACGACCAGCCAGGCGCGGCAGCCGGAGACGTGCTGCCACAGCTCGCGATGCGGGCCGGCCGGATTGTCGCGCAGGTAGACGTAGTCGTGCCACTGTGCGCGGGCGGCATCGTCGAGGGGCGCGGCCGGATCGGCGGGGGGGCGCGCGAGCGTGGCATCGCCGAGGTAGGCGAACTCCTCGTTGCCGCGCGGCCCGCAGTAGCAGCAGTCAATGCGCAAGCGGTCCCTCCCTCAGTGCAGGTTGGGCTGCGCGCCCACGCCCTTCTCGTCGATGAGATGGCCGGTGGCGAAGCGGTCGAGCCGGAAGGCGGCGTTGAGCGCATGCGGCTCGTTGCGCGCAATCGTGTGGGCGAAGCACCAGCCCGAGGCCGGCGTCGCCTTGAAGCCGCCGTAGCACCACCCCGCGTTGAGATAGAGGTTTTCGATCGGCGTCCTGTCGATGATCGGCGAGCCATCCATCGACATGTCCATCAGGCCGCCCCAGCTCCGCAGCAGCCGCAGCCGCCCGATCATCGGCATCAGCGCCATGCCGCTCTCGCACACGTCCTCGATGGCCGGCAGGTTGCCGCGCTGGGCGTAGGAGTTGTAGCCGTCGATGTCGCCGCCGAACACCAGCCCGCCCTTGTCGGACTGGCTGATGTAGAAGTGGCCGGCACCGAAGGTGATGACGTTGTCGACAAGCGGCTTGATGCCCTCCGACACGAAGGCCTGCAGCACGTGGCTCTCGATCGGCAGCCGCAGCCCCGCGAGCGCCGCCACGCGCGAGGAGTTGCCGGCGCAGGCGAGCCCCACCTTGCCGGCGCGCACGAAGCCTTTGCTCGTATCGACGCCGACGACGCGCCCGCCCTCGACGCGGATGCCCGTCACCTCGCAGTGCTGCACGAGATCGACGCCGCGGTCGCTCGCGCCCCGCGCATAGCCCCAGGCCACCGCATCGTGCCGCACCGTGCCGCCGCGCCGCTGCAGCAGCCCGCCCTGGATCGGGAAGCGCGCGTTGTCGAAATCGAGATAGGGCAGCATGGCCCTGATCTGTGCCTGGTCCAGCAGCTCGGCATCGACGCCGTTGAGCCGCATGGCATTGCCGCGGCGCGCATAGGAGTCGCGCTGGGCGTCGGAGTGGAAGAGATTGATCACCCCGCGCTGGCTCACCATGGCGTTGTAGTTGAGGTCCTGCTCGAGGCCCTCCCACAGCTTCATCGACCATTCGTAGAACGGGATGTTGCCGGGCAGCAGGTAGTTGGAGCGGATGATGGTGGTGTTGCGGCCGACGTTGCCGCT
>JBGGME010000223.1:0-6181 GCA_041288195.1 Hyphomicrobiaceae bacterium | reverse complement strand
AGGCTACAGCATCCACCTGGTGGCGGGCCTGTTGTCGTTCTCGACGCGCTGGATTCGCATTCTCATCGAGCGCTACAATGAAGCTGGGCGTGAGCGCGTGGGTGATCAGCGCGCGCACAGCGGGGCCGAGCCGAGAATCCTGACGCCGAAGCGTATCACGACCACAGAAACGGATGTCCGGATTCGCACAAAAGAAGCTTCCTGGGACACCAATGTGGATCAGTCCCGGCAAGGCTGCGATGCGATAGGCTCGCGGTCGAAAGGAAGAAGATGACCGAGCAGGCACAGTTTGATGATGCCGCGGGAATGGCTGCCCTTGGCATCTGCGAGTCGCTCCTCCTTGCGTTGACCGACCTCGAGATCATCAGCGAAGTGGCGGTGCGTGACGTGCTCACGGATGTCGCCACCGCACACCGTGAATCTGCCACCGTCTCGCAGACACCCGAGAGGCATCAAGCGGTGATCGAAATCGTTCAACGGATTCTCGCCGGCAAAAACGGCCTGCGTCGCTAGTCGCTCATCTGCATGAGAAGGTCGCGTGCGTCCACTTCGGTCCGGCGACCAATGCCGAAAGCCAGCGAAGCCGAGAGAATGACTGCGCGACGACTTTCAATTGCTGTCGTTGGCGATACGTCTCACAGATAGCTGGTGCCATCGCGCGACGCTGTCAGGATCCGCGTGCCATCGGGGTTCAAGCAGCTCTGGAGCCCTTTGGTATCACCGTTGAGGCGCACCAGCTCCGCTCCCGTTAGAGCATCCCAAGTCGCGCAGTCGTATCCTGAGCGGAGGTCACGACCCGTAGGCCGTCGGGGCTGAACGACGCGCTCGACAATGCCGCTACATGGCCCTGCAGTATGGCGATTGGCTTGCTGGCGAGGATCGCTTTCCGCGCGAGGCGCGTGCCTATCTCGACGAGTGGGCCTCGGACAAGAACGGCTGGTTGCGCAAGCGCTACGTTGCCGGAAGCGATGAGGCACAGTTCGACATCACGCCGGCCACAGAGGCTGCGCTGACGTGGCTATCAGGCCTCGGCCGGCGCTCATTCATCAGCACAGAATCGCGGTTACGTACTGTCTTCGACCTACTCCGTGACCTGATCAACGACACGGAGCCCGAAATCGCGGCGCGTACCAAAGAGCTGACGCGGCGCGGGTCGCTCTTTGCTCGGCCAGCCATATCTCAAGAGCTCCTCGAAGCTCTTGGGCGCTTCAGGGTCTCCGCCTTTCGCTACTTCGCTCCGAGCCCGCGCGGCCTCCTTGCGAGCGTCAGCCAAGCTAGACTCGGGAAATGTTCCGACAGCATATGAACCGGCCGCCGCCTGGCGCGGCCATCACTGAACGGACGCCGCCTCGAGCGAGAAGATGTCGCCCGGCGGCACCACCAGACCGAGCGCCATGCGCACGGCGACCGCCAGCACCAGCAGGGCCAGGCCGGCGCGCAGCTGCTCGGCCTTGAGCCGCTCGGAGAAGCCGACCCCGTATTGGGCGCCGACCACGCCGCCGACGATCAGCGGCAGCGCGAGGGCCACGTCGACCGCGTGGTTCTGGATCGACTGCAGCACGGTCGTGAGCCCTGTCACGACCACGATCTGAAATGCCGACGTGCCGATCACCATCTTGGTCGGCATGCGCAGCAGGTAGATCATGGCCGGCACCATCACGAAGCCGCCGCCGACGCCCATGATGGCCGTCAGCCAGCCGACGAAGGCACCAATCGCAACCGGCGGGATCGCCGAGATATAGAGCTTGGACTCGGCGAACCGGCGCTTGAGCGGCAGCCGCTGGATCCAGGTGTGCTGGCCCGCACGGCGCGTGGACATGGCCGTCTTGGCCGGCGTCGCGGTGAGCGTGCGCACGCTCTCGATCAGCATCAGCGCGCCGATCACCCCGAGCAGGACCACGTAGGTCAGCGACACGAAGAAATCGAGCTGGCCCGCCTGCTTGAGAATGTAGACGAGCCGCACGCCCGTCACGGCGCCGAATATGCCCCCGCCGATCAGCAGGTAGCCCATCCGCAAGTCGACGTTGCCGCGCTGCCAGTGACCGATCGCGCTCGAGACCGAGGAGGCCATCACCTGGCTCGCCCCGGTGCCGACCGCCACCGCCGACGGCACCCCGAGCAGGATCAGCAGGGGGGTCATGATGAAGCCGCCGCCGATGCCGAACATGCCCGACAGGAAGCCGACGGTGAGGCCCATGCTCAGCAGCACAATGCCGTTGAGCGCCATCTCGGCGATGGGTAGGTAGATCTGCATGGCGCCTGTGCCGTGTGCCGCTTGCTCGCAGGGCCACCAAAACGCAAATCCGACCGCGCCCCGCAGACCGGTCCGCCGCCCTTCGTTTGCTGCAAGTGTGTGGCCTAATCGCGATTCTCGATCGCGCAGTGACCATAAACCGCAGTCGGCGCCGCGGCTCAAGCACGGCCTTGGTCAGGATCGCCGGAAGACTACCGCGCCAGCTCCTTCAAGCCCCGGCGGATCAGCTTGGGCGTGTCGGCCTCCTGCCCGAGTTCGGCGATCGCCGCCGCCACCGCCTGGCTCGCCTGCGCCGGCTGGTAGCCGAGGTTGGTGAGCGCGGAGATGGCCTCGGCTGCCGCACTGTCCTCGGTCGACGCCGGCCCTCCCTTGCGGCCGGACGCCGCCACGTTCAGGCCTGCGACCGACAGGGCCGGTGCCTTGTCCTTGAGCTCGGCCACGATGCGCTGGGCGAGCTTCTTGCCGACCCCCGGCGACTGCTCGACCGCGGCCCAGTTCTGCAGCGCGATGGCGTTGGCGAGGTCCTGCGGCGACAGCGTGCCGAGCACAGCCAGCGCCACCTTGGCACCGACGCCCTGGATGGTCTGCAGCGTGCGGAACCAGGCGCGCTCGACCTCGCTCGTGAAGCCGAACAGGCGGATGGCGTCCTCGCGCACGTGCGTCTCGATGGCGAGGCTCACCGGCTCGCCCGCCTGCAGCGTGCGCAGCGTGCGCGACGAGGCCTGCACCTCGTAGCCGACGCCGTTGACGTCGATGATGGCATGCGCCTCGCCCACCGCGTCGACGATGCCCTTGAGCCTGCCGATCATGACGCCCGTCTCCCGCCGACGCCGAGGTCCCCTCCCCCCTCGTGGGGGAGGGACAGGGAGGGGGGGACTCTCCAGCGGTCGTGGTTCCCCCCACCCCTGGCCCCTCCCCACAAGGGGGAGGGGAAGCGTGCCTGGCTCGCCCCAAACAACACCTTCACGGCAGCGCCTCGCCGCGCACGACCCGCGCCGCGATCGCTCTCGCGCTCTGGCGATGGCTGGCGTGGCAGATGGCGATGGCGAGCGCATCGGCCTCATCGGCGCTGTCGAACCTGGCTTTCGGCAGCAGGAAGCCCACCATGGCCGCGATCTGGCGCTTCTCGCCGTGCCCTGTGCCGGTCACGGTCTTCTTGACGACGTTGGGCGGGTACTCGGCGACGGGCAGGCCCCTCTGCGCCGGGGCCAGCAGCGCCATGCCGCGCGCCTGGCCGAGCTTCAGGGTTGCGCGCGCATCCTTGTTGACAAAGGTCTCCTCGACCGCGGCCTCCTGCGGCCGGAAGCTGCCGATCACGCCCATCAGCCCCTCGTAGATGGCGCGCAGGCGGTAGGCCAGGTCCTCCTCTGCGTCGGAGGTGACGAGGCCGCTCGCGACGTAGCTGAGGCGGGCGCCCTCCGCCTCGACGATCCCCCAGCCAGTGCGCCTGAGTCCCGGATCGATGCCGATGATGCGAATCGCTCGTGCCTGCATGGCCCCTGATAGCATGCCTGAGCGACCCGCAAGACCGCACGCGACGCCCCTGTCCACCGCCGCGCATCGCGTGATTTCCCGTGTGCGACGGCAAACGCTTCAGGTGTCGGAACTTTTGCCCTTGAGTTGCACTCCCCCTGCCCACACAATGCCGCAAGCTGCCATCGTTTGCGGGAAAGCGATGAAAAGGCTGCTGCTCCTTCTCACGGTTGCCCTGCTGCTGGGGATCGCGTTCTTCGTGGCCTGGCCGAGCTGGGCTGTCTACGAGATATACAGCGCCATCCAAGCCAAGGACGCGGCGGCGCTGGAGCGCAAGATCGATCTCCCGAGCGTGCGCGCCTCCCTGCGCTCGGCGGCTGCCGACAAGATCGCGCAGCTTTACGTGCCGACGCAGTCGGGCCCAACCAGCCCTGTGCTTGCCGAGCGGCTCAAGCGGGAGGCGGTGGAGCGCCTCGTCGGGAATGCACTGGAAAACGTGGTGACGCCCTACAGCCTCCTTCTCCTCGTCTCCGAGGGCGGACCGCTCAAGGCCGGCGTGGAGCGCCTGCTGCGCGACCAGATGGGTCGCGCGGACGCACCCAAGAAGGTTGGCCCGGTCACCACGCTGGCGCCCGGCCAGGCCGGCACCAAGTCGGGCGCCGGCAGCGCCGCCCCGGCCGCGCCCAAGCGAGGGCCTGTCGTCAGGACGATCTCGTCGGAAGATTCGAAATCTGGATCGGCATCGGAGGCTGCCTCCGAGCCCGGCTACGGGCTGGGCAACGTCAAGAGCTTCTCCGTCCTCGGGCCCTTCCGCTACGAGATCGGCCTCGCCAAGGACCGCAAGGCATCGGCCGCCGACGCCCTCGTCGTGCTGGGTTTCACCGGCCTCGACTGGAAGATCACCGCCATCAAGCCGGCCCCGTGAGGCCCAAGAGGCAGCCGCCATGATCAAGAGCCTGTCGCTGCTGACGCGCAAGACCTCGCTCTCCCGAGAGGAGTTTCGCCGCATCTGGGAAGGCGAGCATGCGCCCCTCGTCCTCGCCGTGCCGCAGGTGCGCCGCTACGTTCTCTCCTTCGTGCTCGAGGAGCCAACCAGGCCCGACGTGCCGACCCAGGCCATGAGCGTCGATGCCGTTGCCGAGCTCTGGTACGATGACATGACGGCACTCAAGGCAGCGGCGCAGACGCCGCAGATGAAAGCCGTGCAGGCCAACGGCGCCCTCCACCTCGGCGCCATCAAGACCTTCATCACCGAGGAGGTCGCGATCATCCCGTGAGGCTGAACCATGCCTCGCGATGATGCCCCGCAGGATTTTCCGGGTGATCCGCTGCTGTTTCATGTCCCCGATCGCGTGTCAGCACATGTGAGATCGGGACCGGGCATCACGCCGCTTTGACACGGTCGCCCTCGATCTCGCGCGGCCGGAGCAGCCAGAACGCGACGAGCGCCAGGGCCATCAGCACTGCCACCAAGAGGAACGACACGCCCCAGCCGTTGCGCGACATCCCGCCGGAGAGATCGAGCGTCCAGCCGATCAGCAAGGGACCGACAAACCCGCCCGCATAGCCCAGCATGGAGTGTACCGCGAGCGTTGCGCCTCGTCGCGATGGCTCGGCAGTGCCCGCTGTGCCTGCCGTGAGCGATGACGAGTCGAGCCAGATCACGATGCCGTAGACCGTCATCAGCACGGCTGCGAGGGTGTACGAGCCGCTGCCCAGGAAGCCGATCGTCCCGCTCAATGCGATGGAAGCTAGCATGGCCGCCACGATCAGACGCCGCCGACCGAAGCGGATGGCGACCTCGTTGCCCGCAACGCTGGCGGCCGTTCCGATCAGCCCAAGTCCAGTTGCGACAAAGGCCGGCGAGAGCACGGCTGCCGTGCTGGTGTTGGTGCTTGCGGCCACGTAGGCGAGAAACGCCACGCCCCAACCGCGCAGGGCGCTCATCTCCAGCGTATGGACGCAGTAGCCGATCGCATAGGCCATTGCCGAGCGATTGCGCAGCACAGGGCGGAAATCGTAGAGGCCCTGCCCCTCTTTCGCCGGACTTGGCCGCATGCCCTGCGGCGGCACGATGAGTGCCACCGTGGCCCATGCGACGGCCGCACTGATCGAGGCAACCAGGAAAGCCATTCGCCACCCTGCGGCAGCCGCAATGAGATCGCCGCATGCAAACGAGATCGCGCCCGAAACGCCGATGCTCGCCGCATGTCCGGCCGTGGCACGAGACATCATCCGGGCGTCGACGCGGTCGGCGAGCAGCTTGAGGCCGGTCATGTAGGTGCCGGCCCAGCCCATACCCGTGAGCGCGCGTGTGGCAAGAGCCGACCAGAAGCCGTCGGCAAGCAGCGCGAACATCGAGTGGCCGACCACGGTTGCGGCCACGCCAAAGAGATAGACGCGCTTGGGATCGATGCGGTCCGTCAGAGTGACGAGCACCGGCACCGACAGCAT
>JBGGME010000222.1:0-2522 GCA_041288195.1 Hyphomicrobiaceae bacterium | reverse complement strand
CGGCCCCGGCAAGCGCCCCCGCCTCACCCCCAATCCGGCGATTGCCGTCCGCGACGACGGCAGCGTGATGCCCTGGGGCGCGCCCGGCGGCGACGTGCAGGTCCAGGCGATGCTGCAGGTGTTCCTGAACGCCTTCCATTTCGGCATGGACATCCAGGAAGCGATCGAACAGCCGCGCTTCGCGACGTTCAGTTTCCCCAACTCGTTCTCGCCGTTCACGCACTTGCCGGGGCGGCTCAACATTGAGGACCGGCTGCCGGCGACGACGATCGAGGAGCTCAGGCGTCGCGGGCATGACGTCGAGATGTGGCCGGCGCTGACGCGGCGGGCGTGCTCGGTCGAGGCGATCCTGCTCGACAGCCGGACGGGGTTTATGCGGGCAGGGGCGGATTGGCGGCAGCCGGCTTATGCGATGGTCACGTGAGGTTTTAGCCCGCTTATGCGATGGTGATTTTGAGCAAAGGAATTGCAAAGAGAAACTCGGTAAGCGGCATGGGGCTGGTTCTACCTACCTATCCAGCCACACATCCTCCATCCGCATCCCGTTGTAGATGGAATTGATCATCGGCGAGAACCCCTTCACGTAGGGGTGCCAGCACGTCCCTGAGCGGTTGTGGTACAGCACCGGCCGCGCCACGTCCTCGGCCAGCCGCCGCTCGATGTCCCACACCATGTTTTTGCGCTTCTCCTGGTCGGGCTCGCGCGATTGCGCCTCGATCGCCTTGTCGATCTCGGGATTACAGTAGCCGTCCCAGTTGCTCTCCGAGCCGCAGACGTAGTTCTCGTAGAACGCCTGGTCGGGCTCGTCGAGGCCGTTGCCCGTCAGGTTCATGCCGATCGCGTAGTCGCGCTTGCGGACGCGCGGATACCATTGCGTGGTGTCGATCGGCTCGAGCTCGGCGTCGATCCAGATCTGCTTCAGCTGGTCGATCAGGATCACCGCCGGATCGCGATAGACCGAGATGTTGCGCGTCGTCACCTTGATCTTGAGCCGCTTGTCGGGCCCGTAGCCCGCCTTGGCCATCAGCTTGCGCGCCTCCTCGCGGTTCTTCGCCACGTCGGGGTCGTAGCCCGGCAGCTTGCGCATGATGTCCTCGGGCATGCCCCACACGCCCTCGGGCGGCGCCAGCAGCGCGCCGCCGATCGAGCCCGCCCCTTGCGTCAGCGTGTCGATGAAGGCCTTGCGGTCGACCGTCAGCGCCACCGCGCGCCGCAGGTCGGCGTTGTCGAATGGCGGCGCCTCGCGGTTGATCAGCACGTTGCGCTGCACGTTCGACGCCTTGAGCTGGCACACGGCAGTGGGCACCTGCGCCTTGATGTCATTCAGCATCGGCACCTGGAAGTAATAGGGCGAGGTGACGTCGACGTCGCCGGCGACGAAGGTCAGCATGCCGGTCGACTGGTTCTTGATGACGCGGTACTCGATGGCGTCGAGCCAGGGCCGGTCCTTCTTCCAATAGTCCTTGTTGCGCGCCACCTTCATGATCTCGTTGGGCTTGAACTCGACGAACCGGAACGGCCCGGTGCCGATCGGCCGCCGCCGCATCTCGGCCGGGTTGACGTGGCAGGGATAGACTGGCGAGAAGCCCGACGCGATGAGCGCGATGAAGGCGGGCTGCGGCCGCTTCAGCCTGAAGGTCACGCGGTCGTCGGCCTCGACCACGACCTCCTGCAGATTGCCGTACCAGGTTTTGCGCGGGTTGACGCGCAGGCTCTCGCCGTTGGGGCCCTCCTTGCCCATCAGGAGGTCCCACGTGCACTTCACGTCCCTGGCGCCGAACGGCTTGCCGTCGTGCCATTTGACGCCGCTGCGCAATTTGAAGGTCAGGTTGGTGCCGGCCTGGTCCCACGCCCATTCCGAGGCGAGGTCGGGCACGATGGTCTTGAGCCCGCTCTGCTCGATCGCCTGGTCGTACATTACGAGGTTGTTGAACACGCCCATCATCGGGCCCTGGCCCGCGACGGTGCTTTCCTCGTGGATCGACATCGTGGCCGGGCTGTCGAAGAAGTAGAACTTCAGGGTGCCGCCCTGCTTCTGCGCCAGCGCCGGCGTGACGGCGGCCGACAGCAACGCGACAAGGCACGCAAAAATGCTACGCGGGTGCGCCACTTGCCCCTCCTCAGGTTCAATGGACTCACGCTCGTAAACGCCAACGCTGACCGTAGTCCGCGAAGCATGTGGGCAAACCGGGAGGGTCGCAAGCGCTGCCGCCAACTCGCAGGGCGGGAGAAATACGGGCGGGCATTTGACTTGGGCGTCCGCTGCCTCAACCATCGCGGCACGGGGAGGCAAGCGTCGATGGCAAGCGTGAGTTGGCAGGATTCCACGGTCCCGGCGGGGGGCATAAAGTTGCACCTGTCGCGGGCCGGGCACGGCAAGCCGGTGCTGGTGCTGCACCACGAGACCGGCACCCTCGATCGCCTCCCCTTCTACGACGCCCTGGCCGTCTCGTATGACGTCCTCGTCCCCAACCACCCCGGCTTCAAGTCGAAGTGGGTCGTCGACCCGAGCGGCATCGAAG
>JBGGME010000221.1:0-6078 GCA_041288195.1 Hyphomicrobiaceae bacterium | reverse complement strand
CCTAGCACGCGACAGGGATGATCTGTCCCGATGACGGCGATCGAGTTCGAGCGGCGGGCGGATACCTATGCGTTGGCAGCAATGTTCGCGCCTCGCTATGATTGAGTGCGCTAGCCGACAAAGCTCCCGAGGATCGGAAGGCATACTGGGCGTTTGTGCGCTCGCGGGCAGACGAGATCGCAAAGCGCACGATGACGGATGCTCAGGCGTGGCATTCAGAGAATGACTACCCGCGCGGCGACGGAGACGGGAGCATTCGGCGCATGCACAACGAGTGGATGGAGGCCGAGCTTGCGTGCGCTCGTGTAGTCCCGGCAGACCTGGGGGCGGGTGTCGTATATGCGACAGTGGTACTTGTCGCCCCGCTTACGCACAAACGGGCAGCGGGTGGCCTCGATGTCGGTCCGCGCTGAGATCCACAGGTCGCCGTGAGGGTTGCTGTCCGGGCCTAGCTGCGCAACCCACTGCAGTATGTCGCCCCAACCCTACCGCACCCAGCGCTTCACGTCCTCGCCCGTAGCGCTCAGCGTGCCCATGTAGTCTGCATTCGTACAGCACTTGCCACATTGGGTGCGCGGGCGCTTCTGTGGGCCCTCATCTCCAGCGCTGCCGTCTTCACTGAACGTCGGTCACAAAGCTTGCCAGAAACTTGCCAACTCAAGAAGAGCGGTCACGACATGTTCCCGTCATGAACCTCACCCGTTCCTGCATCTATATCGCTTGCAGAAGGCCGGTTTTTATGGCTTTTAGCGCCGTCCACAGCGGTTGTTGTCAATCTTGACATGGTAGGGGTCACAGGTTCGATCCCTGTCGCGCCCACCAGTTGCCGGCGGCTCCTGGAAGTGGTTGTTGGAAAGCCCAGTCTTGGAAGGCGTTGACCCATGAAGGTCAGGAACTCTCTGAAGTCGCTGCGCTCGCGTCATCGCGACAACCGTCTGGTGCGCCGCCGGGGCCGCGTCTACATCATCAACAAGACCAACCGGCGCTTCAAGGCACGCCAGGGCTAAGCGGGGCTGCACGCGGCGCGCTGTCGCGCCGGCGTCCCCAAGGGGCCTTTGACCGCCCTATTGTCGCCCGGCTATGCTGTCTTCATGTGTGCCGTGCGAATCGACAAGCATCTCATCGCCCTAGCTGTGGCCGCCGTCCTGGCGACGAGCCCGGTGCTCGCGCCCGCGTGGGGCCAGGGCGCACCCTCCGACCAGCCGCCGCCCGTTGAGGCGACGCCGGCGCCGGACGCCAAGGCGAAGCCGAAGGCCCCGCAGCGCAACTCCTCCATGCCCAGGACGCCGGCCGAGCGCGAGAAGACGCTCTCCGATCTCTATGCGCTGCTCGCCACCTCCGACGACGAGGAGGCCGCCAAGGCCGTCTCCGATGCCATCGAGCGCGTGTGGCTGCATTCGGGGAGCGCCACCGTCGACCTGCTGATGGAGCGGTCGATGAAGGCCATGACGGACAAGAAGAACGCCCTGGCGCTGAAGCTGCTGGACGCCGTGGTCGATCTGGCGCCCGACTTCACCGAGGCCTGGAACCGCCGCGCCTACGTGCATTTCGTGCAGAAGGACACCGAGCGCGCGCTGGGCGACCTGCGGCGTGCCCTGGCGCTCGATCCCAACCACTTCAAGGCGCTGGACGGACTTGCCCAGATCCTGCGGGAGATGGGCCAGAAGAAGCCGGCCCTCAAGGCGTTCCGACAACTGCTCGACATCCACCCCTACTGGTCCGGCGCCCAGCAGGCCGTCGAGGAGCTCGAGCGCGAGGTCGACGGCCAGGGGATCTGACCGTCAGCCTGCCGCCAAGGTCGACGCTACCGCCGCCGGCGCCAGCAAGAACCCGTTGACAAGCGGTTGACAACTGGTGCCCGCGCGCGTCCGCGGTCGGCACAGCCCTGGCTACTCCGGCTCGCGCTTGGTAAGGGACGGCGGATGCTGAGGATCGACAATCTGAGGGTGCCGGGGCTGCCTGCGCTGTCGTTCGAGGTGCCGGCGCAGGAGTGCCTTGCCGTCGAGGGTCCGTCGGGCTCCGGCAAGACCAGGCTACTGCGCGCGATTGCCGACCTCGACCCCGCCGAGGGCTACGTCACGCTCGAAGGCGTGGAGCGGCGCGAGGTGCCGGCCCCCGAGTGGCGGCGGCGCGTGCGCTATGCGTCGGCCGAGCCCGCCTGGTGGGCCAGGACCGCGCGCGAGCACCTCGCCGCCGCACCCAAGCTCGACCGGCTGCTTTCGGCGCTGGGCCTCGACCCGGCGCTGCTCGACAGGCCCATAGCCGAGCTGTCTACGGGAGAGCGCCAGCGGCTTGGGCTGATTCGCGCCGTGGCCGACGAGCCCCGCGTGCTGCTGCTCGACGAGCCGACCTCCGCGCTCGATCCTCAGGCCGCCGCGCTCGCCGAGGAGCTGATCCGCTTCCAGATGCTGGCCGGGCGCATGGTCGTGCTGGTGAGCCACGACGCGCAGCGCGTCGCGCGGCTGGCGCATGCACGCCTGCTGCTGGCGGGTGCGGCGCGCCCGGGCACGGCGCAGAGCGTCGCCGCATGAGCGCGATCGACCTTTCTCTGCTGGATCTCGGGCTCGCCGCGCTGCTGCTCGTCGTCAACGGCGCCATCTCGCTGGCGTTCGGGCTGCGGCTCGAGACGAGCCTCGCCGTTGCCGCCGTGCGCATGGTCGTGCAGCTCGCCGCTGTCGGCCTCGTGCTGAAACTCGTGTTCGCGCAGTCCTCGCCGCTGTGGACGCTGGCGATCGCTGTCGTGATGGTGGCGGTGGCGGGGTGGGAGGTGTCGCAGCGTCAGGAGCGGCGGTTTGCAGGGCGGTGGTGGAGCTACGGGCTCGGCAACGCGACGCTGCTTCTGGCAGGCGGGCTCGCCACGCTCTATGCGGTCGTCCTCGTGATCGGACCCGAGCCCTGGTACGCGCCGCGCTACGTGCTGCCGATCCTCGGCATGGTGCTCGGCAGCACGCTCACCAGCGTGAGCCTCGCCCTGCAGACCCTGACCGAAGGGGCCGAGCGCGAGCGGGCGGCGATCGAGGCGCGGCTGGCATTGGGGGCGACGCGGCTCGAGGCCTTCTCCGACGTGCTGCGCCGCGCCATGCGGATGGCCGTGACGCCGCTCGTCAATCAGATGAGCGTGGCCGGCATCGTCACGCTACCCGGCATGATGACAGGCCAGATCGTGGCCGGCGCCGACCCCGCCGAGGCCGCCAAGTACCAGATCATGATCATGCTCGTGCTCACGGGCGCCGCCGGCCTCGGCGCGCTGGCGGCGGCGCTGGGCGGCGCCCTCATGTTGAGCGATGGCCGGCACCGGTTGCGGCTGGATCGGCTGGCATTCGATCGGCAAGGCTCCCGATAGCCGCGCATAGCGCGGCTTCCGGGGATGCACGCTTATCGCGGGGCGCGGGGGCTGCTATGGTTGGGCCATCCAATCGAGCCCGCAGCCCATTCCGAGGAGCCAACCCATGCTCGACACGCCCAAGGCAGCCGTTCCCTTCGACACCAGAGAGCTCGACAAGCAGATGGAGGCGGCGGGGCTCGACGTGCTGATCGCCAACTCCAAGCACAACATCCACTACCTGCTCGGCGGGCACCGCTCGATATTCTTCGACTACATGGATGCGATGGGGATCAGCCGCTATCTGCCGCTGCTGGTCTACTTCAAGGGCGCGCCGGAGAAGGCCGGCTACTTCGGCCATCGCCTCGAGACGCACCAGAAGGAGGTCAACCCGTTCTGGACGCCCGTGAGCAACACCGGCAGCGCCGGCTCCGTGGACGTCATGCAGAAGGCGGTCGAGCACGTGCGCAAGTCGGGCGTCAAGGCGCGGCGCATCGGCGTCGAGATGGCGTTCCTGCCCGTCGACTCCTACCAGGCGCTGCAGTCGGGGTTGGCCGACAGCGAGATCAAGGACGGGCTGTTCGTGCTGGAGCGGCTGCGCGCCGTGAAGCGGCCCAATGAGCTTGCCCTGCTGAAGAAGGCCTCCGAACTGGTCGTCGACTCCATGAAGGCGACGATGGCCAAGGCCGGCCCCGGCATGAGCAAGCGCGAGCTGTTCGAGACGCTGCGCAAGGAGGAGGTGAACCGCGGGCTCACCTTCGAGTACTGCCTGCTCACGACCGGAACGAGCCTCAACCGCGCGCCGTCCGACTACAAGCTCAAGCAAGGGGACATCATGTCCCTCGACTCCGGCGCCAACTACCACGGCTACATCGGCGACCTCTGCCGCATGGCGATCCTGGGCGAGCCCGACGCCGAACTCGAGGACTTGCTGGGCGAGATCGAGATGATCCAGCGCGCCGCCATGAAGCCGATCAAGGCCGGGGCGCAGGCGTCCGTGATCTACGGCGTCGGCGATCCGCTGGTGGCCAAGTCCAAGCATGCCGAGCACATGCACTTCCTGGCGCACGGCATGGGGCTCGTGAGCCACGAGGCGCCCAGGCTCACGGCCAGGATGGGCTACGACGCCTACGATGCCTCGCGGCCGCTGGAGGCCGGCATGGTGATCTCGGTGGAGACGACGCTGCAGCATCCAAAGCGCGGCTTCATCAAGCTCGAGGACACGGTGGTGGTCACCGATACCGGCCACGAGATCTACGGCGAGGGCGGCCGCGGCTGGAACCGGGCCGGGAAGGCCTGAGCTCACATTTCAGGATATCGGGGGTCACCCCCACCCCCAACCCCTCCCCGCAAGGGGGAGGGGAGCCGGTAGCGCTGGCGATGCGTTAACGGGCGTCGCGTATGCTTGCCGTCCCGGGCTGCTGCCGCTTTGAGACCACATTCTGTCGGTGCACTGCAGCAGGGCGGACAAGGCCCGGGCAACACGAGCGACGGCTGTATGAACGCAGCTCTGCGCGTCCTGGCTGTAGTGCTGACGGTCCTGGCGGCGATGCCGGCGGGAGCGACGTCGCGCTCGAAGTCCTGGCCGCAGACGCTCGGCGCGGAACGCAGCGGCGCAGTCGTGCGCGAGCTCAAGTTCGAGCAGTCGCGCATTCTCGTGACCTTCACACCCAGCGACTTCCAACTGCCGGAGAAGCACCTGCTCGACTGGGTGCTGCGCTCGGCGCGCGCCACGGCGACGTTCTACGGGCGCTTCCCCGTGCCGCAGGTGCGCATCTCGCTCGAGCCCGACACGGGGGCCTGGGTCGGCGACGGCGTCGCCTGGTCCTCGCCCGACGCGCGCATCCGCCTCAGGATCGGGCGCGAGATCAAGGCCAAGACGCTGAAGGACGACAGCACGCTGGTGCACGAGATGACGCACCTGGGCTTCCCCGACCTCGACGACGCCCACCTGTGGCTGCACGAGGGTGTTGCCACGTACGTGGAGACGATAGCCCGCGCCCAGGCCGGCGAGACCTCGGCGGCGCGCGCCTGGGCCTACTTCGCCGAGGAGATGCCACAGGGCCTGCCCGACAAGGGCGACAAGGGGCTCAACGATACGGACAGCATCGACCGGCGCTACTGGGGCGGGGCCATGTTCTGCCTGGTGGCCGACGTCGAGATCCGCCGGCGCACGAACAACCGCTTCGGCCTCAAGCACGCGCTGCGCGCCATCCTCGATGCCGGCGGCACGCTGGCGCAGACCTGGGAGATCGAGCGCGTGCTCGCAATAGCCGACCGCGCCGTGGGCGTGCCGGTGCTGAGCGAGCTGTTCCCGACCTGGAAGGACAAGTCGGTGTCGCCCGACCTCGATCGGCTGTGGGCCGAGCTCGGTATCCGGCGCGGGGGCGATGCCGTTCGCCTGGTCGATACGGCGCCGCTCGCCGCCGTGCGTCGCGGCATCACCGAGCCGCCGACGCGGCCGATGCTGCTCGTCGGCCCCACGCTCGTGCGCGAGGCCAACCGCACCGAGACCGCGGAGCAGGACAAAGCCCCGCGCGTGCTGCGCAAATTTACCAACGAGGGCGAAAAGCGCGAGCGAGCTTATCCCCGCGCCTCGGAGCCGAGACAATAATCGCCCATCCCGCTCCGACGAGGGGTCGCCTCCGGAGGCGCACCTGTGGCGAGGGCGGGGTGCAGGTCGGCTCGGCGGTCACGCAGACGCGAGCCGAGGTCGGCCCCAGCGCCGCAGGCGAATACCCCGGTGGCCCGCCACG
>JBGGME010000220.1:0-19403 GCA_041288195.1 Hyphomicrobiaceae bacterium | reverse complement strand
TCGCCATCGACGATGCCCACCGTTGCGAGCTGCGGGAAGTGGTGGCCTTTCGCCACCATCTGCGTGCCGATGATGATGTCGGCCTCGCCCGCCTCGATCTTCTTGATGATGTCGCGCATCTCGACGAGCGAGGGCACGAGGTCGGAGGACAGTATGGCGAGCCGCGCGTCGGGAAACCGCTCGGCAACCTCCTCGGCGATGCGCTCAACCCCCGGACCGCACGCGACCAGCGAATTTGGCTCGCCGCACTTGGGGCACTTCTCGGGGATCGGCAGCGAGAAGCCGCAGTGATGGCACTCGAGCCGGTGCCGGTAGCGGTGCTCGACCAGCCAGGCGGTGCACTGCGGGCAGTCGATGCGATGGCCGCAGGAGCGGCAGAGCGTCAGCGGTGCATAGCCGCGGCGATTGAGGAACAGCAGCGCCTGCTGCTTGCGGCCAAGCGTCTCCGTCACCGCCTCGACCAGTACGGGCGAGAGCCACTTGCCGCGCTCGGGCGGCTGCTGGCGCAGATCGATGGTTGAGACCTGCGGCAGCTCGGCGCCGGCGTAGCGGCTCGGCAGCTCGACATGGCCATAGCGGCCGGTGCGGGCGTTGACGTGGCTCTCGATCGACGGGGTCGCGGAGGCGAGCACGACGGCAAACTTGCCGAGGCTGCCGCGCACGACCGCCATGTCGCGGCCCTGATAGTGGACCCGGTCCTCCTGCTTGAAGCCCTGGTCGTGCTCCTCATCGACCACAATGAGGCCGAGGTCCTTGAAGGGCAGAAACAATGCCGAACGGGCCCCCACCACGACGCGGGCCTCGCCCGTGGCCGCGGCCCGCCAGGCACGGCCGCGCTCGGCCGAGGACAGCGCCGAGTGCCACTCGACCGGCGGGCAGCCGAAGCGAGCCGCAAAACGGTTCATGAACTGACTGGTGAGCGCGATCTCGGGCAGCATGATCAGCGCCTGGCGGCCCTTCTCGAGGGCGCGAGCGACCGCCTCGAAGTAGACTTCCGTCTTGCCGGAGCCGGTGACGCCGTCGAGCAGCGTGACGGAGAAGGCTCGAGCATCGGCGCTGGCGCGCATGGCGTCGGCGGCGAGGGCCTGCGCCCCGCCGAACTCGGTTGTCGCGTGGGCCGGGTTGGGAGCCGGCAGCCGCCGCTCCGGGATCGCCACCTCCACCAGGCTGCCCGCCTCGACCAGGCCGTCGATGACGCCGGTGGAGCATTGCGCCTCGGCGGCGAGCGCGCCCTTAGCCCGTATGAGCCCGTCGGCAGCGATCTCGAGTGCGCGCTTGCGTGCGGGCGTCATGCGCGGCGGCTGGGCGGCGCCTTCGCTCAGCTTGACGCCGAAGCGCGGCTTCACGGGCTCGAACACGGCGGAGGAGCCCATCATCATGCGCACCACCATGCCCAGCGGCGCCAGCGTGTAGCGCGCCACCCATTCCGCGAAGCGGAGCGAGACGGTGGGCAGGGGCGGCACGTCGACGAGCCGGGCGGTGACGGCCTTGAGCTTCTTGTCGGCGACCGGCTTCATGCCCTCGCCGACGGGTGCATCCCAGACAATGCCGATGCGGGTCTGCGGTCCGAACGGCACCAGCACGAAGGCGCCGGCGCTCGCGCTCACGTCGGGTGGCAGCAGGTAGTCGTAGGTCTGATCGAGAGCGACTGGCAGCAGCACGGGCACCCGGTCCCCGGCGGTCGGCCGCGGAACGGTTGCTTTTGCATCGAGCATCGCGAGCAGACTATCCAAGCGCAGTCCCCTCGGGGCGAGATGCGCGCCGAATCGGCGCGGCCCCAGTTATAAGCCGGGCTGAGGCGAACAAAGGGCGAATCGAGGGAAATGTCCGCTGGCCTGTCGATCATCGGGCCGGCGATGCGGCAGCTCGGAGCAGAGGCGGAAGCTCTTTGCCGGTATGGCTGACGTCCCGGAAATCAAGGAGTTGGCGGCGACCGTGCTGCCTTTACAACCAATTGGAGGAAGACTGGGCAGCGGATCGCCTGAAAGCCAGGCTCACACCCGCTCGGTGAGCTGCGCTTCCGGCACCACGCGCTCGAACGCCTCGGCGGCGCACTTGATGCGATAGAGCTGTCTGCCGCCCTCGATCGGCAACAGCCGAACGATCGTGCACTCGCGGCTCGCAGCCGGAAAGCCCATGCGCCCCGGCTTGAAGTCGACGGTCTCGCCGACCTTGAACTTGTGACTTGGGATCGAACGCACTCCAACACAGACACGAAGGCGCCCCCTGCAACTCACAGAGGGCACCAGACTTCATAGCACAATCATGCCGAGTAGGGCAGCCTCACGCCTTCTGCAGTTGGCCCGCCTGCTTGCCGCGGCCGCGGCGATCGTCCTCGAGCACGAAGCTCACGCGGTCACCTTCGTTGAGGGAGCGGATGCCCGCCTGCTCGAGCGCGGTGGCGTGAACGAATACATCCTTCCCGCCGCCCTCCGGCGTGATGAAACCATAGCCCTTGGCGGTATTGAAGAATTTCACGGTACCTGTGACGCGCATGTGGGATGTTCCTTTCCCGGTGGTTGCGTGAATATGCCGGTCAAGAAAGGGCCGCACGCTCGGCCCGGCATCTCAGACTTGGGAAGGCAACCGCCCATATGGGCAAGCAGCAAAACCGCAATCTTGAGGCGCGCCCCGCAAAAAGGGTGCACCGGCTGGCCGGCTATATGGATCAGGATTTCGCCGTGGGCAATACACAAGTGCGGGATTGGAACATCGATTCATGCGCCGCCACGTCAAGTTCCCGCTGGCTCTGCCAGCGAGGGGTCGGCGAGATGCTGCCGCAGCATCTCCTGATACCGTCCCGTCATCTCCGTCACGAAGTCCTCGTGATTGGGCGCGTCGAGGATCGCCTTCGCGACATAGGCGCTGTAGCGGGCGGATGCATATAGAAACGCCAGGTGCAGCTCCGTTGCCTTGACGCGCTCGTTCTGGCGGTTGGCAACATCGATGAACCTGTCGGCCGCCTTCAGGAACGCAGCCGTGTCGAGGTGGCCCTCGGCGCGCGCAGCCCTGCGATCCTTGCGGTTCTTGCCGTCCATCTCTCGCCCTCCCGGATGGCTATCTGCGGGCCCGCCACATCGGGTCGCTGTCGGTTTCGGTCAAGCGGCGCTTCAGTGCCGCCGCGTCGAGCCTCGGCTCACGGGCTAGGAGGAATGCAGCCGTCCTCCCCGCCGCAGCTACCGCCCGCTGCCCCCCCCCTTCGCCGCCGTCGGCTGTCGGCGGTTCCACTGCCAGAACGTTGTCCAGAGCAAGTATCGACGGCGGAATCGAGCTTGCTCCCTCGGCCGGCGCGATGATGAGAATGCCTTTGAAGTGAGCAGCCGATTGGCGCAACGGCTCCCAGTTGTCCTGCGCCAGGCTCAAAGTTGCCAGCACCGCCAGGCGTGCCGGCGTATGTGCAACAAAGGCAATTCCGCGGCCAAGGGAGATGGGGTCGGCGGGATTGACGCGCACCGCGACCAGTCGGGCATCACCGGAGCCGAGCAGCGCAAGCGCGACGGCAGTGCCCTTTCCCTCGCCACTGAACGGCAGGCGGTCCTTGGCCTCCACGTCCCATCCGATCAGCTCGCCTTCCCCGTCCCTGGCAAGACGCCCTGCGATCTGAGGCAGCGTGTAGTCGATGCCCCCGGAAAGGAGCGCGACGGCCACGCCGCCCGGATCGCGCCCCGGCGGCACCGCTGGCTTCTTGCTCTGAGCCAGCGTGGCCGGCACGAGAGCCAGCCATGCCAGAACGATGGCGAGGAGGATGGGCGGCATCGTCAGCGGCTTGCCGCTGCGGCAGCCGCAGCGCGCCGCGCGCCGACCGCCCTGGCGATGAAATCGGCGATGCCCGAGATGTCGTCGAGCTCGAAAGCCGGGAGATCGCTACCCTCCACGGCGTGGTCGGCGACGATGGCGATGATGTTGCGATCCTTGTCTGCCAGCGTCTCCCGGCTGAAGGCGGCGCTGCGCCGGATCTCGATCTTGGGGATGGGAGCCGATTTGTAGCCCTCGACGATAATGAGATCGCACGCGCCGAGCTGGGAGATGACCTGGCCAAGCTCAGGCTCGGGCGCATCGGCAAGCTCATGCACGAGCGCCCAGCGCCTGCTCGACACGATGGCCACCTGCGCGGCGCCCGCGCGCCGGTGGCGCGCGCTGTCCGTCTCGCCGTCGTCGATCTGGAAGTTGTGGTGGGCGTGCTTGACGGTCGCCACCTTGAGTCCGCGCCGCGTGAACTCCTCGATAAGGCGCACGACGAGGGTCGTCTTGCCGGATTTCTTCCAACCGGCAACGCCGATAACGGGTGCTTGCGCCGGCGCTTGGCTGCCCGCGCTCGTCATTTTCCGACCTTCTTGCCGAGCATGGCGCGCAGCTGGTCGAGCTCCTGCGGCGTGTTCGCATTGAAGAACGGATCGATGTCGATGCCGCACACGTGCGCCGGCGGGAATGGCACGGGGACCGTGCCGTGCTTGTCGGTCCAGGCAAGGACTTTGCGCACGCCGCCCCGCAGCTGCTCCTCCAGATCCTGCGCCAGCGCCACCGGCCACAATCCGATCACGGGATGCAGCTCGCCGTGCGATTGTGCGAGCGCGATGGCACCGGGCCGCTTGGAGATCGCCTTGAGGAGCCGCTGCACCAGATCGGACGGCAGCAGCGGCGCGTCGCCTGCAGCCGTCACCACCCAGCGCGCCTCCGGCGTATTCGCGGCCGCCCAGCGCATGCCGGCCAGGACCCCCGCCAGAGGTCCGACGAAGCCACCGATCGTGTCGGGCACCACGGGCAAGCTGAATGCGTCGAACCGCGCCGGGTCGCCGTTGGCGTTGATGACGACGCGCCCCACCTGCGGCGTCAGCCGGCAGATGACATGGGCCAGCATCGGTCTGCCGGCAAGCTCCAGGAGGCCCTTGTCGCCACCGCCCATGCGCCGCGACTGCCCACCCGCGAGCAGCACGCCGGTAACATCCGTGTTGCTTGTCGCTCTAGTTGCCACGCCGTTATCAACCGCGATGTTCTTGACCAACCCGTCTCAGCGCTGCTTACCCGTCACAATGAATACCTGTGCGGCCACAAGCTCAATCCACCGGCTCCGCATGGCTGCCCTTGCGGGCGTGCCTGCGATCCTCCTCCTCCGCCTGCCCGAGGTCGGCGTCGAAGACGATGCGCTGCAGACCCGCGAGGGCGATAAAGCGCTTGCCGCGGGCGCGGCCGATGAGCGTGAGGTTGGCCTTGCGCGCGAGCTCGACGCCCCAGGCGGTGAAGCCCGAGCGCGAGACGAGGACCGGGATGCGCATCTTGACGGTCTTGATCACCATCTCGGAGGTCAGGCGGCCGGTCGTGTAGAAGATCTTGTCCTCGGGCGCGATGCCATTGAGGAACATGTAGCCGGCGATCTTGTCGACGGCGTTGTGGCGGCCGACGTCCTCCATATAGACGAGCGGCCGGCCCTCCTGTGCCAGCACGCAGCCGTGGATGGCCCCCGCCTTGAGATAGAGGCTGGGGGCCGTGTTGATCTTCTTCGTCAGCTGGTACAGCCAGGACGTCTTCACCATCGCGTCGGGGTTGAGCTCGACCTTGTCGAAATCCTCCATCAGATCGCCGAACACGGTGCCCTGGGCGCATCCGGAGGTCTGGATCTTCTTGCTGAGCTTGCCCTCGAAGTTGGTCTGGGCCTTGGTGCGCACGACCACGGTGCCGATGTCGTCCTCGTAGTCGACGCCGGTGATCTCGTCCTCGCTCCTGAGCATGCCCTGGTTCAGCAGGTACCCCACCGCCAGCAGGTCCGGGCGGTCGCCGATGGTCATCATCGTCACGATTTCGCGCGCATTGAGGAATAGCGTCAGCGGTCGCTCGGTGACCACGGCCGTCTCCACCGCGCGGCCCTCCTGGTCGATGCCCGGCACGCTGACGGACAGCCTGGGGTCCTCCGGGTCGGGACGAACCTCGAACTCCTTCAGATCCTGTGGAATACGGTCGGCCACGGAATCGTCTCCTGCAGCAGGGACATCGGCACTTTGCGGGGCGCGCGCGTTTGCCTCGATTTGGCGCCGGGTCTTGGTTAAGGACGTCCCTTTCCTGGCATCTTGCCCGCAATTCTATCATTGAGGGAGAAAACGTGTGCACCTAGAGTGCGCCATGGGCCCCGGGGTATTACCATCCGCCATCGAGACCGAGCGCGCGCGGAGAGCCAGCGCCCGCTCCACCAGCCGCTGCGCCACTGGGCGCGCGGCGCCAAGCTCGAGCCCCGTATCCCGCCGGCTTGCCATTCACCTCTTGCTTCGAGGAGGGCCGCCGTCATGGCGCGCATGAACCGTCGCGGCTTCCTGCGGACCGCCGGGGCGGCGGGCGCCGGCGGTGCTGCGGCCAGCCTTGCCGCCCCTGCCATCGCGCAATCGGCGCCAGAGATCCAGTGGCGCATGCCGACCAGCTGGCCCAAGTCGCTCGACACGCTGCAGGGCGGCGCGGAGTATTTCGCCAAGCTGGTCGCCGAGGGCACCGACGGCAAGTTCCAGATCCGCGCCATCCCGGGTGGCGAGGCGCAAATCCCGCCGCTGGAGGTGACCGAAGCGGTGATGCTGGGCACGGTGGAAGCCTGTCACACCGCGCCCTACTACATGTGGAACAGGGACCCCACCTTCGCCTTCGCCTGCGCCGTCCCGTTCGGCCTCAACGGCCGCATGCAGAATGCCTGGTGGCTGGAGGGCGGCGGCGAAGCGCTGATGAACACGTTCTACGCCAAGTACAACATCTACGGTCTGCTCGCCGGCAACACCATGGCGCAGATGGGCGGTTGGTTCCGCAAGGAGATCAACACCATCGACGATCTCAAGGGCGTGAAGATGCGCATCGCCGGCTTCGCCGCGGCGGTGATCTCCAAGCTTGGCGTCGCGCCGCAGCAACTGCCCGCCAGCGACATCCTCCAGGCGCTGGAGAAGGGCACCATCGATGCCGCCGAATGGATCGGCCCGCACGACGACGAGAAGCTCGGCATGCACAAGGTCGCCAAGTTCTACTACTACCCGGGCTGGTGGGAAGGCGGCGCCATGGTGCACGTGCAGGTCAACAAGGAGAAGTGGGAGGGGCTGCCCAAGACCTACAAGGCGGTCATGCGGGCCGCGGCCGCACAGGCCCACAACCAGCTCGTCGGCCGCTATGACACGCTGAACCCGATAGCTCTCAAGAAGCTCCTGGCTGCCGGCACGCAGCTGCGGCCGTTCTCCGAGAACATCATGGACGCCTGCTTCAAGGCTGCCAACGAAGTCTATGCCGAGATCGGCGCCAAGAACGAGGACTTCAAGAAGCACTGGGAGTCGATCAAGGCGTTCCGCGCCGACCAGTACCTGTGGCTGCAGCTGGCGGACCAAGCCTACGACAACTACATGGTGATCCAGCAGCGCAAGAAGACGCTGTAGCACACGCTGTCTCAGCGCCGAGCAGTCAGGGCGCCTGCTGCCGCGGCTCCGGGCTGCCTGAAAGCGGAACGACCCTGCGCGCCAAAGTGCCGAACCGGTGTGATCGCCACCTGGACCAGGACCAGGACACAGCATGGCGAACGACCTGCTGCTCTTCATTGCAGTCGGGTTTGCGGCCCAGTTGGTCGATGGCGCCATCGGCATGGCCTATGGCATAACGGCCACAACCGCCCTGTTGAGTATGGGCGCGGCGCCGGCGACCGCCAGCGCGGCGATCCATGCCGCCGAGGTGTTCACGACAGCTGCATCCGGCATTGCCCACTGGCGCCTCGGCAATATCGATCGCCGGCTGGCGGTACGACTGGCGGTCCCGGGGGTAGCGGGCGCCGTGGTTGGGGCCTATGTGCTCGCGACCGTACCGGGTGAGCGCATACGCCCCGTCGTCAGTGTCTACCTGCTGGCGATTGGTGGACTGATCCTCTGGCGCGCGTTCCGGAACCGGGAGCCCGATCCCAGTGGCGCAAGACAGCCCAAGCTGCTGGGCTTCTTCGGCGGCCTTCTCGATGCGATCGGCGGTGGAGGGTGGGGTGCCGTGGTCACGTCCACCCTGATCGGACGCGGCGTGACCCCGCGCTTTGCCATCGGATCCGCCAACGCCGCGGAGTTCTTCGTGACGTCCGCTGCCACCGTGGTATTCGTCGTCACCATCGGACTGTCGTTGTGGCCGATCATTCTCGGGCTGGTGCTGGGCGGCCTGTTGGCTGCACCGCTGGCAGCGATCGCGGCCAAGCAAATCCCCCCCCGACCGATGATGCTGCTCGTCGGGAGCATCGTGATCCTCCTCAGCTTGCGCAACCTCGTGCTCTCGTTGCATTAGTATGGGGAGCACGCGAGACGGCTGCCGGGACAATGGCTGTGGCCGAGCGTCAGCGGCAAAGCCTCACGAGAACGCGCAATGAGCCTCAGCAAGGATCAGGTCGTCGAGCGCTTGCGGCGGGTCAAGGGACCCGACATGCAGGGCAACATCATCGACCTCGGACTGGTGTCGGAGGTCCTGCTCAAGGACGGCCGCGTGTCGTTCTCTATCACGGTGCCGGCGGAGAGGGCAGCCGAGCTCGAGCCGCTGCGCCAGGCTGCCGAGAAGATCGTGCGCGACCTGGAGGGGGTGACGAGCGTGATCGCCGTGCTGACGGCGGAGAAGCCGCGCGGTGCGCCTGGGAGTGCACATGGGAGCGCGGGCAACGGCGGCAGTGCTCGCCCCGGACTGCCTCCCGAGAGTGCCAGGGTGCGCGAAGCGCGAGCGAGAGCCGCTGCGGCGGCTGGGCCGCCGCCGGGTCCGGCTGCGGCGCCTGGCGGCCGAGGGCCCATCGCGCAGATCGCCGGCATCAAGCACATGATTGCGGTCGCCTCCGGCAAGGGCGGCGTCGGCAAGTCGACGACGGCGGTCAACATCGCGCTCGGCCTGCAGGCGATCGGGCTCAAGGCCGGCATCCTCGATGCCGACATCTACGGGCCGTCCCAGCCGCGACTGCTGGGCCTCTCGGGCCGTCCGCAGGTGGCGCAAGGCAATACGCTGAGACCCATGCAGGCCTTCGGGCTCAGGGCCATGTCGATGGGCTTCCTGGTGGACGAGGGCACGCCTATCATCTGGCGCGGACCGATGGTGGTCTCGGCGCTGACCCAGATGCTGCGCGACGTCGACTGGGGCGAGCTCGACGTGCTCGTCATCGACATGCCGCCCGGCACCGGCGACGTGCAGCTCACCATGGCCCAGCAGGTGCCGCTGTCGGGCGCCATCATCGTGTCGACGCCGCAAGACCTCGCCCTGATCGACGCCAGGAAGGGCCTCAACATGTTCCGCCGGGTCGACGTACCCGTGCTCGGCATCGTCGAGAACATGAGCTACTTCATCTGCCCCAAGTGCGGCGAGCGCTCCGACATCTTCGGCCACGGCGGCGCCAGGACGGAGGCCGAGAAGCTGGGTGTGCCCTTCCTCGGCGGCGTGCCGCTGCACATGGACATCCGCGCCACCTCGGACGAAGGCCGGCCGATCGTAGCGTCGAGCCCCGACAGCCCGCACGCTCAGATCTACCGCGACATCGCCGCCAAGGCGTGGGCGGAGCTGCGCGAGAGCTCCGGCGCACGCCTCAAGCCGCCGACGCTGGATGTGCTTTCGGGCGGGGCAGAGCTCGGCGTCACGTTCGAAGGCGCCAAGCCCTTCACCCTGTCGGCGGAGATGCTGCGCGTCATGAGCCCGTCGGCCGAGGTGCAGGGACATTCACCCGACCAGCGCGTGACGGTCGGCAAGAAGCGCAACGTCAGGATCAAGGAGCTCAAGCCCGTCGGGAACTATGCCGTGCGCATCGTCTTCGACGACGGCCACGACACCGGCCTCTACGCCTGGAGCTACCTGCAGACGCTGGACAAGGAGCGCGACAAGCGCTGGGCCGAGTATCTCTCCGCACTGGCGCAGAAGGGCCTGAGCCGAGGGTAGCCTAGGTGGCGGCTCTACAGCGCGAGCACGAGCCTCAACCCTGCGTCAATTGCCGGCATCAAGCTGTCCGGCACCTTGCCGACTCTCTCCGTGAGGAGATTGCGGTTTGTGGCTGTTACAAGCATGACAATGGCTACAGAGGGTTTGCCAAGTCCCGTCGTCTTCGATGCCGGCAGACGGACGTTTCCCCGATAGTGCTCGCGCGTCAAATTCCCAGTCACCGGTACTGTGAGGACCGTCCTGAGTTCGCTGTCGTTGAGGAAATTTGCTGAAACGACGATGACGGGCCGCCTGTACGCCGCTTCTGACCCGGCGGGCTTGCCGTGGCCGGCCCACCATATTTCGCCCCGCCTCACTCGTCGCGCTCCAAGCAGGCAATCACCCGTTGGCCTTGCTCGAGCCAAGCCTCTTCGCCATCCGAAGGGTCACCATATCGTTGGATGTTGCGATTGACCTCCGCGGTCAGATTTGCTTCCCGACGTCGCTTCAAGAAATCCTCGAGCGCGGTCTGGATGAGCTTGCTGCGGGAGAGGCCGAGGTCCTTGGCGGCGGCCTCCGCTTCCTTGAAGAGCGGGTCGGGAAGGGATATGGCGGTTTTCATACCAAAAGTATAACAATATGGAATACCACGGGCAATACCGATGGCCCGCGGACTACCCTACCTGACCTTCGGCCTTCGGCGTTTGCGGGCGTGGGCAGCAGATTTGCCCGCTCGGCCGTCAGCAACGCCTGCGATTGCCTCTGCGACATAGCCGGGCAGCGCGAAGGCGGCCTTGTGCACCGCGGGCGTGTAGTAGCGGGTTGCGATGCCGCGTTTGCGCACGCGCTGCGTCAGCGTAGCCTCGGCGACATCCAGTAAACCGTCATCGTCGCTCGCCCAATTGAGCGCGAAGGGGCCGCCGAAGTAGCAGGGCTGCGTGCACAGGTAGGGCGCCGCGCGCACAAACAGCGAGGCGAAGATCTCGGTCGTGGCGCGCAAGTGCTCGGGGAACAGGAAGGGCAGGCCGTTCTGCGTGACCAGCACGCCGCCCGACTTCAGGGCGCGCTTGCAATCGGCGAAGAACTCCCGCGTGTGCAGCACCGCCGACGGGCCGATGGGCTCGGAGCTGTCGACGATGATGGAGTCGAACCTCTCGCGCGTCTCGGCCACGTACTTGAGGCCGTCGGCGATGACGACGTCGGCGCGCTTGTCGTCAAGGCAGCCGTCGGCGATCTCGGGGTAGTGCTTCAAGGAGAGGTCGATGACGGCGCGGTCGATCTCGCACAGCGTCGCCTTCTCGACCGAGGGGTGCTTCAAGACCTCGCGCAGCACGCCGCCGTCGCCGCCGCCCACTACCAGCACGCGCCGCGGCCGCGCCAGCACCATCAGAGGCACATGCGCCATCATCTCGTGATAGACGAACTCGTCTGACGTGGTGAGCTGGCACACCCCGTCGAGCATCAGCACGGTGCCCCAGGTTGGGTTCTCAAAGATCACGAGATGCTGGTGCTCGGTCTTGACCTCGTGCAGCACGCGCGACGCCTCGAGCCGCACGCGCCAGTGGGGATGGAACGTCTCTTCGACCCAGCGAGTCATATCCGAAGCCTCCGGGGAGATCGTCAGCGCCGACGTGCCGGCAACAGAACGGCGCGCGCGGTTCCCTGCTGGAACTGCGCGCGCCGCCTTTCTGTGAGACGCCCTCAGGTCGCGCCGTCAGGCGGCCTTGCGAGCCTTGGCCAGGCGGACCGGCGCCTTCTTGGCGGCCCCGATCTCCCACACGTGCGTTCGTTCATCGAGTTCGCCCGCAGATGCTCCTTGACCACCACCCGCTCCGGCTTGAACGCGGCCTTGAGCACGTCGACGGTCTCGTGCGGCTTGGCGCAGCCGCACATGAACACGTCGAGCGCCGCGTAGCCGACCTCGGGCCAGCTATGGATGCTGATGTGGCTCTCGGAGAGCACCGCCACGCCGGACACGCCGCCGTTTGGAGTGAAGTGATGCAAGTGGATGTGGAGCAGCGTCGCGCCTGCCACTTCCACGCACCGCTTCAGCGTCTCTCTGATGTGCTTGAGATCGTCAAGCCGCCTAGCGCCGTACAAGTCTATGAGCAGATGGGTGCCCGCATAGCGAAGTCCATCTCGCTCGATGAAGTAGTCCTTCCTGTCGTCGGCCGCTACGAGCGCGGTTTGACCATGATCTTCCTTTTGGGCGGTGCTTGAACGGGTCAAGTCCATCCCCAATTGGAAGAGGGAATCGGTGTAAGCCATGGGACCCCTCCCCAACCAGTAGACAGATAACCCGCTGCCCCGCAACTCGCTTCCGAGCGCAGGGCAAACGGAGACGCGTGATATGAGGCCAATTGCCCCTGTGTGCAAGTGGAAACCTCGTGCTGCGACTAAAATTTTCGCAGCCGCTCTCTGCGCATGATCGGCCGGCGCGCCGACGCCATAGCGGTTACTGTTTCTTGAGAAATTTTTCGATCAGATCGCGTGGCTTTGTGCTCTGGCCATCGCCCTTGCCGAACAGACTCTTGAGCGCGTCGTCGACGTCCTTCGGCTTGATGTTCTTGCCGATCTCCTTCACCGCCTCGATGATCTGCTCCTGGCCCTTGATGGAGAAGGTCGGGTTGTCCCACGAGCCCGCGATGCGAATGGGGATCTCGACGTTCTTCAGATTGACGATGCCGGAGATGGAGACCCCGCCGGCGATCTTGGGATTGACTGTGTAGTCGAGCTGCCGCTTGGCGAGGTCGACGGTCCCCTGTCCGGTCACGCGAACCCGCGGGCTCACGAGCCGCAGGTCGTTGTTCTGAGCGACGCCATTGGCGATCGTGTAGCTGGCGGCGAACTCGCTGAAAGGCGTCTTCTCCGCGGGCGAGGTGCTGAAGTCCAGGCGGCCCCGCTCGATGTTGCTCAGGACCTTGTCGACGTCGACGCCGGCAATCGCGCCATTGATTGTCGTCATGTCGACCTTGCCATTGAGCGACTCGATCATCTGCCGCTCCGAGGCACCCTGGCCGGCAAGGACGATGGTGATGGTGCTGCGCCCCTCGAGCCAGTCGAAGCCCATGGCGTCCTTCAGGAACGGCTGCGCGGATATGCCCTCATAGGCGAAGTTCGCCCCCATGACCGGCACCTGGCTGCTGCCGTCGAGCGTCAGCGTGCCCCGACCGCGGCCGTCGTAAAGCTGCATGTCCTGCAAGGTGACCTTGGCGACCTTGTTGTCGAGCTTCACGGCGAGCCGGCTTGGGCCGATCTTGACGTCCTTGTTGACGATGCGGTCAGCGGACAGGGTCAGCTCCGCATCGGCCAGGCCGAGCAGCGCGAAGTCGATGGCGTCGTCGCTCCAGTCGGAGCCGCCGCCCTCCCGGCTGGCGGGACCGCGCACTCGCGCGGCGACGGGCGGCGCTTCGGTGCCGCGAGTCACGGGACCGGCGGGCTCGGACAAACGCCTTGCGGGGGCCGGAGCCGGCGCGCGCGGCGGCGCGGAAGCGGGCCCCTGGTGCATGAGCAGACGGCCGAAATCGAGCTCCGAGACGCGCAGATCGCCGGTGAGGCGGGGACGCTCGCCCTTGGTGGCGATCGCCAGCGAGCCCTCGATCGACGCATCGCCCACCGTTGCAGTGAGCCGCGACAGCGAGATCTGGTCGGCGCTGCTGCTGAGCGAAGCCGACAGGCTGAGCGCGCCCGGGTCCTGCCCGGCCGTCATCGGCCTGCCGATCCAGGTTCCCAGGGTCTGCACCGATGGCGCCTTGAGGCTCAACAGGCCGTTCAACGATCCCTCGCCGGCGAGGTCCAGCGTGCCGTCATAGGTCGCGTCCATGGGCCGGCCCGACACCTTGCCGGCGAGTCTGGCCTTCTGCTCGACCAATGCGGAGCGCGGCGTCGACAGGGTGCCGTCGAAGACGAGCTTCTCCCCCAGCCAGGTCAGGTTGCCCTTGAGCTCGAGCGGAGTGTCGATGCGGTCGATTGCGAGATCTACGTCTAGTTCGGTCACCTCGTAGCCGAGCCGGGTGCGATCGTCGCGATAGCGCACCGTGCCGTTGGCGATGGTCACCCCGACCGGCACGATCTTCTCGAGCGCTGCGGCGAGCTCCGCGTCCTGCGTGGCGCGCCGCATGCGCGGCCCGTCATTCCGGGTGCCGGCTTGCGCCACCCGCACGAGGCCGCCCGCCGCCGCGAAATCCCAGCTCCGGCGGCCCTGCGCGTCGATGTTGAGATTGACGATCGGCCGAGAGAGAGTAACGCGCTTGACGCCGCCCTGCTGCGACAGGAGGGAGAGCAGGGACAGCTGCGCTTCGAGCGTCTCCACCCTCAGCGTAGGCTCGCCGCCCATGCCCGGAGGCGGAGAGAGCGAGACGTTGCCGAAGGATACCCCGAGCCGCGGGAACAACATGAGCGAGGAGGGGCCCGCCACCACCAGGTCGCGGCCGGTATGCTGCTTCACATCCCGCACCAGCTGGTCGCGCACCAAGTCGACAGGCGCCACCAGCACGACGAAGGTGGCGATCAGCAGCATCACGCAGCCGAGGCCGAGCCCGGTGTAGCCGGCGATGGTCAGCCACCGGTCGCCGGGTCGACGGTCCTGGGAGCGCGTGCGTTGAGTGTTGGCCATCGTCCGGTCCGCTCGCATTGCCGGTCCGCTCACCCCTCCCGTGAGCGCCGGGCGCCTCGCATGCTGGATGCCTTGCCCATGAATTATGTCACAGGCGCGGTCGAAAAAGACCACGCCGACCCGATTTTTTCCACGCCGATCATTGGTTAAGCCTGCCCGAGGCAATCCGGCAAGCAACCGGCGGCTTGAACCGCAGGGCCCCGTGTGAGAGACGGGAGCCCATGACCGATTTGCCGATCAATCCCGCCGGAAACATGGATCTGCAGGCCCTTCAGCAGCGGCGCAAGCAGGTGCTGACCGTCGGCGTCGTGATCTGGGTGCTGCTGCTGCTCTTCACCAAGTCGCACTGGGATACCGCGCCCACTATCCGCGCGGCCATCGCGGGCGTCGGGCTGCTGGCCATCCTGGTGTGCATCATGGGGCGCACGTGGTGCACACTCTACATCGGCGGCCTCAAGAAGCGCGAGCTCGTCACGGCGGGCCCCTATTCGGTCGTGCGCAACCCCCTCTACGTCTTCACGAGCATCGGCGCGGCCGGCATCGGTGCACAGAACGGGAGCATCGTGCTCGCGGTCCTGTTCTTTGCCGCGACGCTGGCCGTGTTCCAGGTGGTGGCGCGGCGGGAGGAAGCATTTCTGGCGTCGGCGTTTCCCGAGTTTGCCGCCTACTCGGCGCGCGTCGCCCGCTTCTGGCCGCGGCTCTCGCTGTGGCAGGAGGCCGATGAGCTGCGGGTGCGGCCGCGCCTGGTACGCCGCACCTTCCTTGATGCGTGCGTCTTCCTGCTCGCGGTGCCCGCAGCCGACGTGGGCGCGTGGCTGCAGCAGGCTCTCCGGCTGCCGGTGCTCTTCACATTGCCGTGACCCGACGTCCTCGGTGGCGTGCGGCAGTCGCGGGCTCTATCATCGCGTGCCCCGCGTTGCTTGGAGCAGGAGCCCCGTATGGTCGCTGCGCGTCTGTCGATTGCCATGCTGCTGGGCGCGATGGCATGGTTCCTACCGGCGGCGGCGGCGGCACAGGTGGCCGATCGATGCCTGGCGGTGTCGCAGGCCCCGAGTCTCATCCAGCGCGCCGACTACCGGCCGGCTGCGCTCAAGCCCACGGAGGTCAGGCTCACCTTCGTCGGGCACTCGACCTGGCTGATCGAGAGCGCCGGCGCGGTCAGGATCGCCACCGACTACAACGACTACGTGCGGCCGCAGGTCGTGCCCGAGATCGCCACCATGAACCGGGCGCACACGACGCACTACTCCAACTTTCCCGATCCCGGCATCCGCCACGTCTTGAAAGGCTGGGACCCCGACGGCGGCGTGCCCAAGCACGACCTCACCTTCTCCGACGTGCGCGTGCGCAACGTCGCCACCAACATCCGCGACTGGAGCGGCGGCTATATCATGCACGGCAACTCGATCTTCATCTTCGAGATCGCCGGCATGTGCATCGGCCACCTGGGCCACCTGCACCACACCCTGACCGACCAGCAGATCGCCCAGATCGGCCAGCTCGACGTGGTGATGGTGCCGGTCGACGGCAGCTACACCATGGACGTGACCGGCATGGTGGAGGTGCTGAAAGCCCTGCGCGCCCGGCTGATCCTGCCGATGCACTACTTCAACCCCTATACGCTGAACCGCTTCCTGGAGCGGATCGGCGCCGACTTCGCCGTCGAGCGCGGCAATGACCCCACCATCGTCGTGTCGCAGGCCACACTACCCTCCGAGCCCAAGGTGCTGGTGCTGCCGGGGAATTAGCTTCGCCCGAGCGCCGGGGGCACCCCGCCGGCATCGCCGGCCCGACCCCGGCCTGTGGAAAATAGCTGCCATCCCCCCGGCGGCCTTGTTGGTGCCGGCTAAAGCGCGTAGGCCTCGCGGCCATGCGATCCCTCCGCGTGCTCGCCCGCGCCGCACCAATCCTCATCAAATCCCGCAATCGTTCCCTCTCACCGGTGACGCGCGCCTGCCTGCTGATGCTGCTCGCGACCGTCATGTTCGCGGCCATGCACACCGCCATCCGCTACGCCAGCCAGCGTCTTCCGGCCGTGGAGGTGGCCTTCTTCCGCAACGTTTTCGGCCTCGTTGTGATCCTTCCCCTGCTCGTGCGCCACGGTCTTGGCCTCTTCTACACCAAGCGCATCGGCCTCCACATGCTGCGTGCGGTGCTCAACGTGCTCTCCATGCTCGCCTTCTTCGTCGGCCTCTCGCTCACTCCGCTGGCCCGCGCCACCGCACTCTCCTTCACTGGCCCGCTCTTCACCGCCCTCTTGAGCGCCCTCCTCCTCGGCGAGGTGTTTCGTTGGCGGCGCTGGACTGCCATCGCGTGCGGCTTCATTGGCGCCCTCGTGATCCTCCGTCCCGGCTTCCAGACGCTCGATACCGGCGCCTTGCTGGTCATCGTCTCCTCGTTGCTGTGGAGCCTGGCGCTGATCGACATCAAGGTGCTCGGCCGCACCGAGTCGAGCATCACAATCACCGCCTACGTCACCGTCCTGATGATACCGATGACGTTGGTACCCGCCGTCATCGTCTGGGAGACGCCGCCCCTGGAGCTGTGGATCTGGCTGCTTTTCATCGGCGTCATCGGCACGCTCGGCCAGATCATCGTCACCGACGCGCTCAAGCTCGCCGACATTACCGTGCTGATGCCGCTCGACTTCCTCAAGCTCGTGTGGGCGACCGCCTTCGGCATCCTGCTGTTTGCCGAGATCCCCGACCTCTTCACTTACGTCGGCGCGGCGATCGTGTTCGGCAGCTCCTTCTACATCGCCTGGCGCGAGGCCAAGCTGCGCAAGGCCGCCAAGGCGCAGGCCTAGATCCCCCTCCTTGGGCCACCAGGGGCTCTCCTTGAAGGCCCGAGCGCCTCCCGAGCGCCTCATTGGCGCTCCTCCTTGGGCCCCTCAGGCGCCCCTTGCCGCCGCCTCGCGCTCGATCTCGACCTTCCACTTGGCCATCTCGGCCTCGTACTCGGGCCCGTCCCAGGCGCGGTGGTCGCCCCGGGCGTAGCAGCGCGCGTTGCGGAAATAGAGCATGGCGTTGATCTTGTTGGCGACGAAGCTGTCCCTCGTGCGCACCACCTTGGCGGGCATACCCATCACGACCGAGTTCGGCGGGATGATCGTATTGTCGGCGACGAAAGCATGCCCCGCCACGATCGAGTTGTCCCCGATCACCGCCCCCTCCATGACGGTGGCGCCGATGCCGATCAGGCAGTTGTCGCCGATCGTGCAGCCGTGCAGCACCACCCGGTGGGTGATCGAGCAGTAGTCGCCGACGACGGTGGGCTTGTCGTAGCCCACGTGCACCATCACGTGGTCCTGCAGGTTGGTAAAGCGGCCGAGGCGCACGTAGGAGCCCTCGGAGCGGATCACCGTGTAGGGCCACAGGCTCGCCCCCTCGCCGATCTCCACCTTGCCGTGCACGCGCGCCGTGGCGTCGATGTAGGCGGCGGCGGGGAAGCGTTGCATGAGCTCGGCGTTCATCTGGGCATCCTGGCTGTGAGCAACCCTCCATAGCATGCGGCTCCCGGCTTGACATCGCCGGCGCCGGCGCCACAACCCTTGGCCCGCCCGTCCCCCTCTCCCCATCCCTTCGATGGGGAGAGGGCCGGGGTGAGGGGCGGCGGCGAGCGCCGGAGCAGGCGCCTGCCCTTCACGCTAACCCGCTCCGCGCAAGCGGGGAGAGGAACGCATTGCAGGAGCCCCGCATGTCCGACGCCAGCGCCGCGAGAGCTCGACTGATCGAGATCGTCAGGCCGCGCTCGTTCTCGATCGGCGGCGACATCAAGCTGGTGTCGGGACGATCCAGCAGCTTCTACTTCAACATGAAGCCCAGCATGCTGCATCCCGAGAGCGCGCACCTGATCGCCGCCCTCATCCTCGACGCATTGAAGGGCGCCAGGGTCGACTACATCGGCGGGCTGGAGATGGGCGCCGTGCCGCTCGCCACCGCCGTCGCCGTCGCCAGCTACGCGCGAGGTACCCCGATCGCCGCCTTCTTCGTGCGCAAGCAGGCCAAGGAGCACGGCGCCCGCAAGCTGGTGGAGGGCCTGGCGCCGGGCGAGAGCCTCGAGGGCAGGCGCGTCGTCATCCTGGAGGACGTCACCACCACCGGCGGCTCGGCCATGAAGGCCATCGAGGCCGTGCGCGCCGAGGGCGCCGTCATCGATCGCGTCATCAGCGTGGTCGACCGCCTCGAGGGCGCCGCCGACACCTTCAAGGCCGCCGGCATCCCCTTCACCGCCCTCCTCACCACCACCGACTTCCGCTAGCCCCCTCGCGCCGGCATCCGCGGGCCCTGCCGCGGGACCGGACACCCCCCCAAGGCCCCGCGCGGTGAAAGGGTGCCAGGAGCAGACGAAATCCGTCGATCGTCGGCAGTGACTTGTGTGGCGGCCAGGACACGACCCATCAAGGCACCGGTGTGGGTGGCCTCAAAAACTCGACGAGCCGTTGGGCGTGTGCGGGCAGGGACCTGAAATTTCGCACGCAAATCGTTAGGTGGCGAAGAGCCCAAGTGTCCGTAAGAGGAATGACACGGATAGCCATTGACTGCTGGGATCGCTTAGCTGCTGTTTCGGGCAGGATGGCGAGACCAATGCCCTTTTCTACCATCTGACACATCAAGTCGGAACCGTTGAGGCGGATGCGCAGCTTCAACCGGCGACCGGCACGAAAGGCATGATAGTTCAACAAGTCCTGCATCGGGCTGCCCGCGGCAAAGCCGATGAACTCATGGTCGAGAGTTTCGCGGAATGCAATTTTGCGATGCCGGCTGAGCGGATGGCGCATTGGCGTCACCAGGACCAGGCGGATCTCCGCGAACGGAAAACTGTCCAACTCCACGCCTGGATCAATGGTCTCCCCGACAATGCCGATATCGCCGCGGCCCGCGGCGATTGCTCGAATAATCTCGCCGCTTCCGTGATGCTCAAG
>JBGGME010000219.1:0-24668 GCA_041288195.1 Hyphomicrobiaceae bacterium | reverse complement strand
TTCGCCCGCCTTGTGCGCGCCAACCTAATGCACTTCCGCGCCTTCACCGACCTCGCCGCACCGCCACCTCCCCCAGCCAAACTCCCCGGTCAAATGAACCTGCAACTCACTTGAACCGGACAGCAGTGCACTTGTTGCCGGAATCCAGCCCTCAGCTTGCTCCGGCGCTCGCGGACAGATGGATCCCGGTGACGAGCACCGGGATGACGTCGAGTTCGCTGCACGCGATTTGATCAAGTTGGGAATGTCGGCCGATCCCGTCACATTGACGTGGACACCCGGCGCCTTCAATTTGTACACAGGCCGATGAAATGCGGCGGCATGCCCTCAGGAAGAGCGAGGTTGTGAGGTGGACAAGGTCTTTCCGAGCGCCAAGGCGGCACTCGACGGCTTGATCAAGGACGGACAGACACTGGCTGTCGGCGGCTTCGGCCTGTGCGGCATCCCCGAAGCGCTGATCGCGGCGGTGCGCGACACCGGCGCCAAGAACCTCACCGTCATCTCCAACAATGCCGGCGTCGACGGCTTCGGTCTGGGGCTGCTGCTGCAGACGCGGCAGATCAAGAAGATGATCTCGTCCTACGTCGGCGAGAACAAGGAGTTCGAGCGGCAATACCTCGCCGGCGAGCTGGAGCTCGACTTCACGCCGCAGGGGACGCTTGCCGAGAAGCTGCGGGCGGGCGGCGCCGGCATTCCGGCCTTCTACACCAAGACGGGATTCGGCACGGTCGTGGCCGAGGGCAAGCCGGTCGCGGAGTTCGACGGGCAGAAGTACATCCTGGAGCGCTCGCTGAAAGCCGACGTGGCGCTGGTCAAGGCCTGGAAGGGCGACAAGGCCGGCAACCTCATCTACCGGATGACCGCGCGCAACTTCAATCCGAACGTGGCCACCGCCGGCAAGATCACGGTTGCCGAGGTCGAGCACCTAGTCGAGGTCGGCGAGCTCGATCCCGACCAGATCCACACGCCCAGCATCTTCGTCAAGCGCATCATCCTCAACGCCAGCCCCGAGAAGCGCATCGAGCAGCGGACGGTGAGGAAGAGGTGAGTTGTGAGGATGGCAATCGTCCTCCACTGACCACTCACGACTGACGACTGACGATTTTTCAAACGGAGCGACCAAAATGGCATGGACCCGTGAACAGATGGCCGAGCGCGCCGCCAAGGAGCTGCGCGACGGCTTCTACGTCAATCTCGGCATCGGCCTGCCCACGCTGGTCGCCAACTACATCCCCGACGGCATGACCGTCTCGCTGCAGTCCGAGAACGGCCTGCTCGGCATCGGTCCCTTCCCGACCGAGAACGAGGTCGATCCGGACCTGATCAATGCCGGCAAGCAGACCGTGACGACGCTGCCGGGCTCCTCCTTCTTCTCCTCCGCCGACAGCTTCGGCATGATCCGCGGCGGCCACATCAACCTCGCCATCCTCGGCGCCATGCAGGTCTCCGAGACCGGCGACCTCGCCAACTGGATGATTCCGGGCAAGATGGTGAAGGGCATGGGCGGGGCCATGGACCTCGTCGCCGGCGTCGAGCGCGTCGTCGTCGTCATGGAGCACACGGCCAAGAAGAAGGACGGCTCGATCGACAAGAAGATCCTCCCCCAATGCAACCTGCCGCTGACCGGCGTCGGCGTGGTCAACCTCATCATCACCGATCTGGGCGTGCTGGAGGTCACCAAGTCCGGGCTCAAGCTGCTCGAGCTCGCTCCGGGCGTCACCAGGGAAGAGCTTGCTGAGAAGACCGGCACCACCGTGATGTAGGGCGCAATAAGGCGTCAGCCGCATTGCGCCGATTGCTCGAAAAACGGCGCAATGCGCTTTGCTTATTGCGCCCTACCGTCGACGGAGGACAAGCCCGATGGCCCGCATCCCCTATCCCGATCTCGGCAAGGCGAGCCCCGAGGTGCGCGAGATGCTCGCTCGCCTGCCGGCGCCGGCCAACATCTTCAACATGATGGCGCACGCGGAGACCTGCCTGAAGCCGGTCATGAAGCTCGGGGGCACGCTGCTCGGCAAGCTCCAGCTCGATCCCAAGCTCAGGGAGCTGTGCCTGCTGCACGCGGTGAAGCTCGAGGGCGGCGAGTACGAGTGGGTGCAGCACGTGCCGATCGCGCGCGACCTCGGCTGCACGCAGCCGCAGATCGCCGCTCTTGCCGACGGCGACGACGAGGCCCGCTGCTTCGATGCGCGCGAGAAAGCGGCCCTGCGCTTCACGCGCGAGGTCGTGATCGATGTCGGCGCCTCGGAGGCCACCGTCGCGGAGGCGCGCAAGCATCTCTGCGAGCGCGAGATGGTCGAGCTGATCCTGATGGCCGGATTCTACATCATGCTGGCGCGGCTGACGGAGTCGCTCGGCGTCGAGACCGACCCGCCGATGGGCAGCGCGCTCGTGCGCAACATCGAGAAGCGCGTCGCGGCGAAGAAGGCGGCGGCCACCTGACGCCGCCGCAGGAAGAACACCGCCTCGCGGCGTCGCCTCACTTGGAGTCGTCGACCTTCTCGACGTGCGCGGCCATGTCGGGGATCAGGCGCACGTTGTAGACGGCGTTGCTGCAGCGGAGCGTCCACGCCGTCTCGTTGGGCTTGGAGGCCCTGCGGTTGCGCTGGGCGCCCAGCGGCTTGACGCACTCGTAGCCCTGGGTGCGGATATGGGCGGCGATGATCTCGGCCGGCTTCTCCTGCGCCGCTGCCGCGAGAGCGGACCCGAGCAGGGCTGTTGCTGCGGCTCCGACGACGACGACCGAATGGACGATGAGACTACGCATGGACTGCCTCCGTTTGTGCTCGGATTGCAGCAGCAGAAAATGAACAAATTCATTCCGCGGCACGACCGGCGGCCCGGCTGAGGCGTCCCATCTTGGGACAGGTCTTGGGGGCAGGTCGGCAGGCCTCTGGACAGATCTGGGCCTCGGCGCATCCGAGCGCCGGCCGGGAAGCCCCGTCAATCCGGTGTTTCACCTAGCGGGTAGGCGCTGGGCCCTGTTGGCGGGCGCGAGGGCGGCCCGGACCAGATGAACGCCGGAGCCGTAAGGATGGCATCAGGTGCGCCGACGCCATTCGCTCGCCCAAAGCCGCTGGCCACCCACCAGCCACCCGAGCCACATGTCGCAGGGCGACAACACATCCAAGCACCAACCGTTGCCGTAGTGGGAGATGCGGGGTCGGCCGTCTTGAAAACGTCACGTCGTGCCACTTAGTCTTGGTGGGGCCAGACGCGTCGCGCCGGTCGGTGGATTGGCGTATGCCTGGTGCAATGGTCGGGACGATGCTGGAGACGGAACTCTTCGCCACTGACGCACTGCTCGTGAAGCGCAACGACCGACGCAATCCGACGACCCGCCGGGCCCCGTTTGGACTGCTGCTGAACCGGGTGAAGCGGATGCGGGCCGACAAGGCGGCCAAGCTCGAGATCGTGTGCGGCGGCAAGGTCTATCGTCATCCCGACATGCTGCGCCTGCTCGACAGCGACGAGTACAGGCGCTGGCTGGCCTGGCCCGCACGGCTCAACGGCAGCGGGCGCTAGACTAGCGCGAGCGCTGCTGCAAGGGACGCTCCCAGGATTGCCTCCACCGCACCTCGGCTTCCGGAACATCAATCGGTTTCGATGGGGAGCGATTTGTCCTTGGCCCACTCACCTATGGAGGCGTCGTAGAGCGCGAGCCTGTCGTAGCCGAGCTGGTGCAGCAGGAAGAGGTCGATGGTGGCGGAGATGCCGCCGCCGCAATAGCAGATGACGTCCTTGTCCCTGGTGACGCCCTGGGCGGCGAGCTTCTTCTCCGCGTCGGCGAGCGTGGTGAACCCCTTGGTTGCTGGGTCGATCAGGGTGGCGGCAGACACGTTGACGCTGCCGGGCACGCGCCCGGGCCGGCCGTAGCGGCTGGGTTCGAGCCCCTTGTGGAACTGGGGGCCCAGCGCGTTGACGGTGACGGTGTCGGTCTTGCCGATCGCGGCGCTCACGGCCTCTTTACCGACAAACATGCCGGGGCGCGGATTGGCCGTGAACTTGGTTGCCGGATAGCCGCGCGGCGCGCCGGTCTCGGTCGGCCGGCCCTCCGCCTTCCACTTGTCGAAGCCGCCGTCGAGCACGGCGGCGCCATCAAAGCCCAGCGCTTTCAGCATCCACCAGAAGCGCGTCGCCCACATCATGCTGCCGATGCTGTAGAGCACGACGCGCGAGCCGTTGCCGAGGCCGTGGCGGCCGAAGGCGGCCTCGAGCTGCGCGGTGGCCGGCATCATGAAGCGCAGGCGCGTGGCGGTGTCGGAGAACTCGCCCTGCAGGTCGAGGAAGTCGGCACCGGGGATGTGCGCCTCCTCGAACGTCTTGCGGCCGGACACGGCGATGTAGGGGTCTTCGCTGCCGGCGGGCGTCGGCTCGAGATAGGTCGTGCAGTCGTAGAGCCTGAGGTCCGGCTGGCCGAGCGAGCGGGCCAGTTGCTCGGCGGTAATCAATGCCTGTGGTTCGCGCATGCGTTTCCTCTCGGCTTCGTGTCTCAGGCCGCCTTCCACTTGATGGAGCAGCCCACGGATGGATGCTGCGGCTCGGGAGCCGTTCCCGTCTCGGCAATCGCCCGCATCGCCTCGACGAGATCGCGGCGGGCGCCCCTGGGCGGCGGGCTCGTGCGGCCCTCATCGAGGCGGCCGCGATAGGCGAGCTTGCCCGAGGCATCGAAGCCGAAGAAGTCGGGCGTGCACACGGCGCCGTAGGCCCGCGCCGCCGTCTGGTCCGCGTCATGCAGGTAGGGAAACGGGAATTTGTTGAGCTGCGCGAACTGCTTCATGTTGGGGAAGGAGTCGTCGGGGTAGGTTTTGGCATCGTTGGAGCAGATGGCCGCGAAGCCGAAGCCCTCGGCCTTCAGCGTGGCTGCGTCCTGCGCGAGCCTGTCGGTGATGGCCTTCACGTAGGGGCAGTGGTTGCAGATGAAGACGATGACCGTGCCCTTGGGGCCGGCGACATCCTTCAGCGCATAGGTCTTGCCGTCGGTGGCGGGCAGCCGGAAGTCGGGCGCCGACGCGCCGAGGAGGAGCTTGCTCGAAGCCATGACGACACCTCGCTGAAGGAGCGCAGCCCGCTCCCCCAAGTTAGGCAAGGCCGTCGCAGATGTCACCTCGAGCTTTGCCGGTGAGGCCCGATCGCTCAGTGTTCGTCGGCAGCCGCGCCGGCGAAGCTGAAGAGGTCGGTGGGGTCCGCCGCCTGCGCCGAGCCCAGGTCGCCAACCCCCACGCCGATCAGCCGGAACGTACGCCCATCGGTCTCCCGCTGGATCAGGGCGGCCACGCTCTCGAAGATCACGTCGGCCTTCTGCGTCGGGTAGGCGAGCCGCCGGCTGCGCGTGAGGAGCTGGAAGTCCGAGGTCTTGAGCTTGAGGACGATGCTGGTCCCCGCGACGCCCTTGCGGACGAGCTGGGCCGCCACCCTGTCGCTCAGGCGCCGCGCGATTCCGCAGAGCTCCGGCGCCGACCCGGTGTCCTTGGCGAAGGTGGTCTCGGCGGAGATGCTCTTCACCGGGCGGTAGGGCGTGACCTGGCGGTCGTCCTCGCCGTGGGCGAACTGGGCAAGGCGGTGGCCGAACTTTCCGAAGCGGGCCGCCAGCTCCTGCTCGCTCAGCGCCTGCAGGTCGGCGATGGTTGCGAGCCCGCCCTCCTCCATGCGCCGCGCGGTCACCGCGCCGACGCCGTGGATCTTGCGCACCGACAGCGGCGCCAGGAATGCCTTGGCCTCGGCCCGGCCGATGGCGGAGAACCCCCGCGGCTTCTCCAGCTCGGAGGCGAGCTTGGCCAGGAACTTGTTGCAGGCGAGCCCGACCGACACGGTGATGCCGACCTCGCTCTCGATCCGCCGGGCGATCGTTGCCAGTGCCTCCGCCGCCGGCGGGGCCTCCGTGCGGTAGTCGTCGGTGAGGTCGAGGTAGGCCTCGTCGAGCGACAGCGGCTCGATGATGGAGGTGGCCGCCGAAAAGACGGTGCGGATGTCCTCGCTCACGCGCTTGTACTTCGCCATGTCCGGCGCAATCACGGTCGCGTGCGGGCACAGCTCCAGCGCCTGGAACATGGGCATCGCCGAACGCGCCCCGAACTTCCTGGCGATGTAGCAGGCCGTCGTCACCACGCCGCGGCCGCCGGGGTGGCCGACGATCACCGGCTCGTCTTTCAGCTCCGGCCGGTCGCGCTTCTCCACCGACGCATAGAAGGCGTCGCAGTCGATATGGGCGATGCCCAGCGTCTCGATCTCGGCATGGGAGACGAGGCGCCCGCCGCCGCACCTGGGGCACGACGAGGCGGCGGCGTCCACGATCTCGCAGCAGTCCCGGCAGAGCGCGCGCGTCATGGTTCACGATCGGAAGCTCGATGATTCGCGAGCCTGCCACGCGCGATCAGGGAAGGCCACAATCCGCTCCCGGTTTGCGCCGCATGTGCGCATGCCATAAGGTGCCGGAAGGCCGGTTGCCTTGGAAGCGAGTGCTTTCGGGCGCAGTCAGCCCGCTCCTGTTCCCTGGGGAACAGCCAGCCCCGATTGGGCCATAGAGTATCGAACGCTCATTCACGCATTGCAGGGGAAGAGCCATGTACAAGGCCATTGTGGCGCTGGCGACCGCGATAGGGGCCGCAACCTTCGCCCCCCCAGCCTGGGCGTGTGTCGACGGCGCGCCCTGCCCAGCCGGCATCCCCTCCTACAAGCAGTACATCCCCAAGGGTGTCCCGGGCATTCCCAAGGGCGAGCTTCCCGATCCGCCGCCCATTCCCAAGGCGGTGCCCCGGCTGCCGAAGCCCGCGCAGCAGAACGCGCCCAAGAAGGTCGAGGGCGCGGATGCGTCCGGAGCCGCGCCGAAAGCCAGCGAGAGCGACGTCAAGGCAGGCGAGAGGCCGGGCTCCGCCAGCGCACCCGAGCGTGGCGGTCCCGTCTGCACCCGCTACGTGCCGAGCCTCGGGAAGGCCGTGGAGATTCCCTGCGAGTAGGCTGAGCCGTGCGGGACTGCGCGGCTACTCCGCCGCTTTCGAGGGCCGCACCTTCCATGCGCCGATGCCGGGACGCGGGAGCCCAAGGTTCTCGCGCAGCGTCTTGCCAGCGTAGTCCTTGTGGTAGAGGCCGCGGCGCTGCAGCTCCGGAATCACGTGGCGCACGAAATCGCCGTAGGCTCCCGGGACGTGGGTGGCGGCAATCACGAAGCCGTCGCAGCCCTGGGCCGAGAACATCTCCTCCGCGTAGTCGGCAATCTCCTTGGGCCCGCCGACGACGGCGCTGTCGACATAGCCGCGGCCGCTGAAGCTGATGAAGTCGCGGGCGCTCGGGTTCTTCTTGCCGCTGCGCTTGAGCACGCCGTCGCGGATGCCGAGCATGCCGGTCATGCCGGCCAGCTCCTCGGTCGTGAACGGCTCGTCGATGCCCTTGGACGCGAAGTCGAAGTTCAGCGCCTCGGCCAGCAGCGACAGCGCGTCGATCTCGAGCGGCAGCTTGGAGATCAGCGCCATCTTGTCCTCGGCTTCCGCCTTGGTGGCGCCGGTGACCGGCATCAGGATGTTGCAGATGGAGATGTGGTCGGGGTCGCGGCCGAGGCGCGCCGCCTCGCTCTTGACGGCCTGGTAGCCTTCCTTGGCCATCTCGGTATTGCGGGCAGCGGCGAAGATCACCTCACCCCAGCGGCCCGCGAAGCGCTGCCCGCGCCCGCTGGCTCCCGCCTGGATGATGACAGGGTTTCCCTGGGGCGAGCGCGGCACCGTGAAGGGTCCGCGCGACTGGTAGTACTTGCCCTTGTGGTCGAGCCGCTTGACCTTGCCCGGGTCGGCGTAGCGCCCCGACTTCTTGTCGACGATGATGGCGCCGTCGTCCCAGCTGTCCCAGTGGCCGAGCACGATCTCCATGAACTCGTCGGCCTTGTCGTAGCGCAGGTCGTGGGCGACATGCTCCTCGCGGCCCATGTTCTGGGCCTCGCCGTCGTTGACCGAGGTCACCACGTTCCAGGCCGCGCGCCCGTCGGTCATCAGGTCGAGGGTGGCAAAGCGGCGGGCGACGTCGAAGGGCTCGAAGTAGGTGGTGGAGCAGGTCGAGGCGAGGCCGAGCCTGGTGGTGACGGCGCCCATGGTCATCAGCACGATCAGCGGGTCCATCTTGGTGGCGCGGATGCCGTACTCCACGGTGTGGGCGTGGTCGCTGCCGTAGCGGTCGGGCATGGCGAGGCGGTCGTCGAAGAAGGCCAAGTGGAACTTGCCGGCCTCCAGGATGCGGGCGATCTCCTGGTAGTAGGCGGCCGAATGCGCGTCGTCGCGCGATTCGGGATGCCGCCAGGAGCACGGCAGGTTCGTACAGTTCTGCGCCTGCAGGAAGCCGACCATCACCATCTGCCGTGTCATGTTGTCGTTCTCCTGGTGCTGGCGCAGGCTCCCCTCCCCCTTGCGGGGAGGGGCCGGGGGTGGGGGTGCCAACTCCGACGGTTGTGAGTGCACCCCACCCCTCGCCCCTCCCCGTCAAGGGGAGGGGAATCCGGTCGAGCAAGCCTCACGTTCTGCGCTCCTTTACTGCTAGGCCAACCCAAGCTCCGCCGCCAGCCCGTACTCGCGGGCGAGGGCGGTGAGCTTGTTCCACGTCGCGTCCTCGACGTCGATGCCGGACTTGCGGCGCTCGACCTCGCGCATGTGCTCGACCTCGCCGGGGTAGAGCACGCCGGAGCTGCCGATGGACGGCGGCGTCGCCTTGAGGTAGCGGGCAAACTCGCCGACCTCCTTCTTGAACTGCTCGAGCGGGCGGAAGGCGTCGACCTTGAAGACCGCCATGAAGCAGCCGTCGTTGTGGCGGCCGGTCGGCTCGACGCCAAAGCCAAGGCCCGTGAGCAGGCCGCACAGCACCTCCACCATCGCCGCAAGGCCGCTGCCCTTGTAGCCCTCGGTGCCGCCGAGCGGCAGGAGGGCCGCGCCCTTGCGCAGCCGTGTCGGGTCGGTGGTCGGCTTGCCGTCGCTGTCGACCAGCCAGCCCTCCGGGATCTGCTCGCCGCGCGCCGCCGCCAGCAGCACCTTGCCGGCGGCCACCGCCGAGGTCGCCATGTCGAGGTAGAAGGGCGCGTCGAGATCGGATGGCACCGCGATCGAGATCGGGTTGGTGCCGAGCCGCGCCTCGCGGCCCCCGAACGGGGCCACGGCCTTGGGCGAGCGCCCCGAGTCGGCGGTGGCGATGCCGATCATGCCCGCCTTGGCCGCCATCAGCGGATAGACGGCGAGCCGGCCGACGTGGCTCTGGCGGAACACCGTGCAGGCCGCGACATTGGTCTTCTGGGCCTTGTCGATGGTGAGCTGCATGGCCTTGGCATTGACGTGGAAGCCGAAGCCCCAGTGGCCGTCGATGACGGTGGTGGCGGGCGACTCCTGCACGATCTGGAACGGCGCGCCGGGCACGATGTGACCCGCCTTGACGCGGTCGATGTAGACGGGGACGTTGATGATGCCGTGCGAGTCGTGGCCCGCGAGGTTGGCGTTGATGCAGCCGACGGCGACGGCTTCCGCCTCCTCCTGCGATGCACCTGCCCCGCGCAGCAGGGCGGTGCCAATCTGCGTGAGACGGTCGGCTTGGACGATCGGCATTGCGCTTCCTTTCGATCTGTCGATTCGACGTGCGGGCGGCGCCTAGCAGCGCCGGGTTGAACTACGCTTTCAGCTTGGCTACCGCGCGGCGGGCGCGTTCGGTGATCGTCTCCCAGTTGCCGGCCTTGATGTCTGCGGCGGGTGCCAGCCAGGAGCCGCCGACCGAGACGACATTGGGCTGGGCGAGCCATTCGGCAAAGTTCTCCTCGCCGACGCCGCCGGTGGGGCAGAACCTCACTTGCGGAAAGGGGCCGGCCAGCGCGCGCACCGCGGCGATGCCGCCGGCCTGCGCCGCCGGGAAGAACTTGACGACGTCGAAGCCGCGCGCGAGCGCGGCCATCACGTCGGAGGCCGTCTGCACGCCGGGAATGAACGGCAATGACCCCTGCGCGGCGGCGTCCAACAGCTCGGGCGTCGCGCCGGGGCTCAGCGCGAAGCGGGCCTTGAGCGTGCGCGCGGTGACGAGGTCGTGCGGGCTGAGCACGGTGCCGATGCCGACCAGCGCCGCCGGCACCTCCTTGATGATGGCGACGGCGGCGGCAGAGGCGGCGGCGGTGCGCAGCGTGATCTCGAGCGCCTGGAGGCCGCCGGCAACGAGTGCGCGCGCGAGCGGCACGGCATCGCGGGCGTGCTCGATGGTGATGACGGGGATCACCGGCGCGGCGCGCAGGATGTCCTGCAGGTGCTTGCGGCGCGTCTCGGCCATTCCGCTTGCGGCAACGGTCATGGGCGGACCTCCAGGCTCGGCAGGATTGCAGCCGGCATGGCCGAGCGCGGGATGACCGCGCCGCGATGGCGCACGACGGCGCCGGCGAGGCGATGGCCCGATCGCGCCGCCTCCGCCGGACGGGCGCCGGCAAGGCGCGCGGCGAGATAGGCGGCGGCGAAGCTGTCGCCGGCAGCCGTGGTGTCGACGACGCTGCGCACGGGCTCGGCGACAACGGTCTCGTCGGCGCCGCCCAGGAAGATGCGAGCCGCCGGCTGCGCCAGCTTGAGCACGACCTCGACCCGAGGATCGCGGGTGGGCAGCTCGTCCACGCCGTTCGCGCCATACAGCAGCTCGAGGTCCTCCGTGGAGGCCAGCACGATGTCGGCGCGCGCGAGCGCCGCGCGGAAGGCGGCCCTGGCGATCTCGCGGTCCGGCCAGCCGCGGGTGCGAAAGTTGGTGTCGAAGGCGATGCGGCCGCCGCGGGCGCGGACCATGTCGAGGGCGTCGAGCAGCCGGGCGCGCCCGGACTCGCCGTAAAGCGACAGGGTGACCCCCGACAGGTAGACGAGGTCGTAGCGGGCGAGAGCGGCCGCGATCTCGGGCGTCTGCGGCAGGTCGAACAGCAGCCGCGCCGGCGCGCTGTCGCGCCAGTAGTAGAAGCGGCGCTGGCCGTCGGCGTCGGTGTCGATGAGATAGAGCCCCGGCAGCTTGCCCGGCACGCGCACGACGAGGCCGGTGCCGACACCCTCGGCGCGCCAGGCCGCCAGCATCTCCTCGCTCCAGGGGTCGTCGCCCAGCGCCGTCACATAGTCGACCGCGACGCCGAGGCGGGCGAGGTAGACGGCGGTGTTGAGCGTGTCGCCGCCGAAGCCGCGCGACAGCAGTCCATCGGCTGCCGGCGACAGCTCGATCATGCATTCCCCGATGGAGGCGACGCGGGTCATGTGGCGGTTTCGGCTCGGGCAGAAAGGGTGCGCTGGCTTGTGCCGAGGCCGATGATCCTCACGCCGGGTCAGGGAGCGGTCAAGGGCTTCACGAGCAATCCTCGCTTGCTGCGCTGCAGCTCGGGGCTGAATCCAGGCCCCCATATCGACGCAAACCTCTGCAAGAGTATTACCGACGATTCTCGCTCAGGAGGCCCCACAATGCTGCAGGGCATGCTCGTGTCCGCCGCGCGGACGGTTGGAACCGCGGCTCATATCGTCGTCATGCTGGTGATCGAGCTGGTGGCGACGATGCTGGTCTACACCTATCTCAACCTCTACCACCTCTCGACCTTCGGCTATCTCGTGCGGCTCTCCCGCTCCGTGCTCGATGTGCTGACGGGACAGCTCGAATACTGGCTGCCCGTGAAGGCGAACACCGCCTACGCGACGCTGATCGGCGAGCTCGGCCCCAAGTCGATCCTGCTGCTGATCCTGGGCCTTGTGACCGCCACCGTCGTGCGCGGCATCGCGCGCGGGATCGGGCGGCTCATAGCCCGCAAGGGTGGGGAGCCGGCGGCGGCGAGCCCGGCGATCTAGCCTCGATCTCGCGGGCAGCGCATTGCAAGTGCGGCTGAAACGTTCGATCATGCCTGCAATCCAGGCTGGCGGGCGACGCCGTTGGGCGTTCGGCTCGTCTCTCGGCACGACAACAAGGTGGCGACAGGAGGAACGTCTCATGACGGCGCAATCGAACATCTACGCTGGCGTTGCGGGCTATGTCGGACGCCCGGAGGAGAAGGGAGCCGTTGGCGTGTTCCGGCGGGCTGCCACGGGCGGCGAGTGGCAGCACGTGCTCAAGGACCTGGAGACCCATACGGTCTTCGTGCATCCGACCGACGCCAGCGTGGTATTCGCCGGCACCGCCGACGGCGTGTGGCGCAGCACCGATCGCGGCGCAACGTTCCAGCGCACCAACTTCCCCGACAAGGGCAAGCAGGTCTGGTGCTTCCTGGTGGACTCGAGGAACGCAAAGCGCGTCTACGCCGGCGGTTCGCCGGTCGACCTCTATCGCAGCGAGGATGGCGGGCAGAGCTGGCAGCGGCTGCCAAATCCTGGCATCAAGGATCGTTGCGTTGCGCCGTTCGCGTCGCGCGTCATGCGCCTGGTGCAGCATCCGACGCGACCCAACGAAATTTATGCGGCGCTCGAGATCAACGGCGTGATCCGCACCACCGACGGCGGCGAGACCTGGAGCGACTGCAGTGCCGACCTGATCCGCCTTTCCGAGCTGCCGCACCTGAAGAGCAAGATCGTCAGCGACAGCTTCGCCGAGGGCATGCTGGACGGGCACGCCATCACCATCAGCCCGGCCGATCCCGACGCCGTGGTGCTCGCCTGCCGCATGGGCCTGTTCCGCTCCGCCGACAAGGGCAAGAGCTGGCAGGACATGGAGATGGGGCGGTTCTCGCCCATCACCTACGGCCGCGACGTCAAGGTTTCGGCTCAGGACCCCAAGACCATGTACTGCGCGCTGAGCGTGGCGGCGGCGAGCAAGGACGGCGGCCTCTATCGCAGCCAGGATGCCGGCAAGACCTGGAAGCGCTTCGACAAGGTGCAGGTGCACGGCACCATCATGTCGGTCGGCCTGCATGCGAGCGATCCCAAGCAGGTCTACCTTGGCGCGCGCTACCAGGGCGAGATCTTCGGCACGCAGGACGGCGGCGAGACATGGACGGCGATGCCGCTGCCGGGGCAGGTGAAGGACATCTACTCGGTCGCCTGCGGCTGAGGCCAATTCTCCCTCTCCCCATGCATGCATGGGGAGAGGGTCGGGGTGAGGGGCGGCGGCAAACGCCGCCGTTGAGCTCGAGGCCGCCCCTCACCCTAACCCTCTCCCCGCTTCCGGGGAGAGGGGACGTGGTGTGCACTCGGGGGCGAGGGAGAAATCGTGGACTTCGGCTTGCATCTGGGGACCCGCGGCGCGGCGTCGGACCCGGACAACCTTCAGGCGCTTGCGCAACACGCCGAGCGGCTCGGCTTTGCCTATCTCGGCTTCAGCGACCACGTGGTGATCGCCCGCAGCGTCGCCTCGCGCTATCCCTACAACGAGAGCGGCGACTGGCCGGCCGTGAGCACGGGCTTCTGCCTGGAGCAGATCACGTGCCTGGCCTACGCCGCGGCCGTGACCAAGCGCATCCGCCTGCTCACCTCGGTGATGGTGGCGCCGCACCGGCCGGCGATCCTCGCCGCCAAGATGCTGACGACGGCCGATCGCCTGTCAAAGGGGCGCGTGACGCTCGGCTTCGGCGTGGGCTGGATGGCGGAGGAGATGGCGGCGCTGGGCTCGCCGCCCTACGACAAGCGCGGCTCGGCGTCGAACGAGTACATCGAGGCGTTCCGGGCGCTGTGGACCGAGCCCGCGCCGAGCTATCAGGGCGAGTTCATCTCCTTCCGCGACGTGCTGTTCGAGCCCAAGCCGGTGCAGAAGCCGCTGCCGATCTGGGTCGGCGGCGAGGGTGCCGCCGCGCGGCGCCGCGCGGGCCGGCTCGGCGACGGCTGGTATCCCACCATCCGCAACCCCAGGGAGCCGCTCGACACGCCGGCAGCCTTTGCCGCGGCGCTCACCGATGTGCGCCAGCATGCGCAGGGGGCGGGGCGCGATCCGGCCTCCCTCGATGTCGCGATGTTTGCGCCAGGCTACAGCCTGGGCGCGCCGCAGAAGGCGCGGAGCGGGGGACGCGTCGCGTTCACCGGCTCGGCCGGAGAGATCGCCGAGGACATCCGCGCGTTCGAGGCCGTCGGCGTCCGCCACATCGTCATCGGGCTGGAGAGCAACAACCTGCAGGACCACCTCGACCGCGTCGAGGGCTTCGCCAAGGAGGTCGTGCCGCTGGTTGCGTGAGGGCGGGGCGGCGGCGGCCCGCGATAGCACTGCTGAAGAGGAATGCGTCGATGTCGACGACCCATACGCTCAACGATCGAATTTGCGCGCATTCCAACAATGCCGCGCACGCGACGGAAGTTCCCCGGAACGCTAGGCTCCTGTTCTGCAATGGACAGGTCGGTGCGCGCCTGGACGGTACGGTACCCGCGGACCCGCGAGAGCAAATCGAGGTGATCTTTGAGCGCATCCGCCTAATTCTTGCTGCGTCCAACATGACATTCGATGACATTGTAAAATTCACTGTCTACGTCACCGACAAGTCCATCCTGGACGGCTATCTCCGCATACGCGCGCGCATCATGGGCGAGCATAACCCGCCGGCTACGCTTCTGATCGTCAACAAGTTTCCCCGCTCGGGAGTCGAAGTCGAGATCGAAGCCGTTGCGGCGAAGGCTGACTAGCGGTGCGTAGATGATCTGGCTTGCGGTCCTGGCGCTCGGGCTCGGCGCGGGCACGCTGAGCGGCATCGTCGGCTTTGGCGCGTCGATCTTGCTGATGCCGGCGCTGATGCTGGCGTTCGGGCCGCTCGAAGCGGTGCCGATCATGGCCATTGCCGGCCTGATGGCGAACTTCTCGCGCGTGCTGGTGTGGTGGCGCGAGGTCGACTGGCGCGCCAATGCCTTCTATTGCGCGACGGGCATCCCGGCGGCGGCGCTGGGCGCGCGCACGCTGCTGATCCTCGATCCGCGCATCGTCGAGGGACTGCTGGGCGCGCTGTTCCTGGCGATGATCCCGGCGCGGCGCTGGCTGCTGGCGCGCGGCCTGCGCATCAAGGCGTGGCACCTCGCCCTGGTCGGCGCCGGCATCGGTTTTCTGTCGGGCATGGTGGCCTCGACCGGGCCCATCAACACGCCGTTCTTCCTGGCCTACGGGCTGGTGAAGGGCGCCTACCTTTCGACCGAGGCGCTGGGGTCGATGGCGATCGGCATCACCAAGGCGATCGTGTTCCAGCGCTTCGACGCGCTGCCGCCGGCGACGGTGGGGCGCGGGCTCCTCGTCGGCGCCTCGCTGATGGTGGGCTCCAGGCTCGCCAAGGGCTTCGTCGTCCGCCTCGACGCGCACCAGTTCCGCACGCTCATGGACTGCCTGCTCGCCGCCGCCGGAGTCTTGCTGCTGACCGGCGCCCTATGGCTGGGCCGCGCCTGAGGCCTGAGCCGTGCCGGCTGGGTTCGCCAAGCTGTGCCGACCGCCGCTGTACCCCAGAAGCAGACAGTGGGCCGTGACGCGACGTGCGAAAACCGACAGCGATGCCTCGGCGTCCGCCGAGCTTGTAGTTCGGCAGCTTCATGGAACCTTATCGGACAGTCGGTTGCGCAATGCGACGGTCCAGGTTGACCCCGGTGAAATGTCCTGTGCGGTTACTGTCGGTCAGGTACCCCGTTCAGAAACGTAGCAGGGATATTCACTCCGCTGGTGAGCTGCGAGATCAGGCTTTACATCGACAACGAGCAATGGGTTCGTTGAATCCGTGGTGGACAACGGGGTTCCTCCAGGACCGAATGCAAAACCCGCTCCGCCGAAAACCGTGCCACCTTTTGATCGTCCATACCGATTGGAACTAACGACATAGCTACCCGACACGAGCGCGGCCATTCGGCCAGCAGTCAGCCAGTTGTCCGTTGATGTGCCCGCCGCGCGTGGGATTGCGATCAGATGCGTGCCTTGCCGGCCGTAATGTCGGGCGTGTTCATTGAACATCGCGTCGGTGCACAGCATGACGCCCAGCCGCAAGCCGGATACATCGGCCGGATTGAAACAATCGCCGCTCGGTTCAAACCAGCTCGCCTCATACCAGCCGGGTTCCTCGGGGATATACTGCTTCGTATGGATCGGTCGTATCCGACCACCTTCGAGGGTAACAGCCTGGTTGATAAGCCGATCCACCGACCAAACCGGGCGAGATGACACGATGGCTGGAATAGCAAGCTTCGCAAGAGCATCGAAGCCGGCTGCGTGAGCCTCTACGCTTGCCTTGGCTGTTTCGCGATCGAATGGCTTTCGATCTGCGATCCACGGACCGAATGGCAGTTCGTTGGTAATCAGCATTTCCACTTGGGCCTCAGAGAGGCGACTCGTGATGCTGGCCCATTCCGAGCCGTGTGGCTCAAGCCCCTCAGGCCACTCGACAAAGCCAACTCGCATATTTTCCTCCCAGGCAGAGTTGACAGAGTGGTAACGGTGCAGCCTTGCTGTTCGACACGACGCACTCGAAGCCGTGGGCGACTTCCGAATCTGCCCCGTTATCTCATCGCCCGACACCGACGCGATGATCGTAAGCAGTAGTTGACCAACTCGGCAAGCTCCGCTGCCGCCACTTCGGCTCAGGGTCAATTGCGACGACGCCCGCCGGGCGCAGGGTCGTACCAGCCCGAAACCCGACATGCGAGACAGCCACGCGATCCGTCAGCCGGGCGGGAGCTGCCTAGCGGGGGGCACGGGGGCGGCGCTGCTTGGCGACGACGCGCTCGATGCCGTCGGTGCCCTCCGTCCAGTCGAGCTCGCCGCGGCCCAGCATGTAGTTGACGTGCGCCTGCACCTCGCTGAAGGCGAAGCTCATCTGGTGCGGGTCGAGGTCGATGTGGAACAGCACCGGGACCAGCTCCGCGGCCGAGCAGGGGCGCGTGCGGCAGGCCTCGGCGAGCATGGCGCAGCGCGCCTCGTGATGGGCGATGAGCTGGTCGCTGCGCGCGTGCAGCCCGTAGAAGGGCAGCTGGTGCCCCGGCAGCACCAGCGCGTCCTCGGGGATCTGCGCCTTGATCTGGTTGAGCGAGCGCACGTAGAGGCCGAGCGGATCGCCCTGGGGATCGACCGCCCACACGCTGATGTTGGGCGTGATCTTGGCGAGCACCTGGTCGGCGGCGAGGAAGACGTTGTCGGCGGCGCAGTAGAGCATGGCCTGCTCGGGCGCGTGGCCGTTGCCGGTCAGCACGTCGAACTTGCGTCCGCCGATGTCGAGCCGGTCGCCGGCGACGATGCGGGTGAAGGTCGGCGGCAGGCCCGACACCATTTTGAGGTAGTTGTGGCCCTGGGTGGCGACGCGCTGGGTCGTCTCCTTGTCCATGCCGTGGCGCAGGTAGAAGTCGCGGTAGGGCTTGGCATCGAGCGCGCCGGGGCTGAGCGAGATGTTGGCGCAGGAGAGATAGCTGGTCTGGGTCGTCAGGAGGTTGAGGCCGAAGCGCTCGCACAGCCATCCCGCAAGGCCGATGTGGTCGGGGTGGAAGTGGGTGACGATCAGCCGGGTGAAGCGCCGTCCCGCCAGCGGCCCGGCAAGCAGCGCGTCCCACACGCCCCGGGTCGCCGCGTTATCGATGCCGGTGTCGAGGATCGCCCAGCCGTCGCCGTCCTCGATCAGGTAGACGTTGATGTGGTTGAGCCGGAAGGGCAGGGGGATGCGCGCCCACAGGATGCCCGGTGCGATCTCCTTGGCCTCGCCGGTCGGCGGCGGCTCGGGTGCCGGGAAGACCAAAGAGCTTTTGTCCGTCTTGGTGAGCATGCGCTGGTGCCCTCTTCTGCCAGCCGGGATGTAATGTGTCACGGAGGCTATTGCACTGCACCATAGCGTCGCGCAGGGGAGACCAGCAGAATGCGTGCATCTGGCGGCCTTTGCGGCTGGCGGACTTGCATGGGTGAACGATGAGCATTGGCGACTATCTGGCCGTCGTGTGCGAGGCGCTGGGCCCGCCCGATAGCCTGCGGCTGCGCAGATTGCCGAAAAAGCCGCTCGGGCCGGGGACGGTGCGCGTGGCGCTGCGGGCTGCCGGCATCAACTTCCCGGACGTGCTGACGATTCAGGGGCTCTACCAGCATCGGCCGGAGCTGCCGTTCGTGCCGGGCCTCGAGGCCGCGGGCGCCGTGGCCGAGGTGGCACCGGACGTGAGCGGCGTGCGGGTGGGCGACAAGGTGATCGCCCGCATGCGCACCGGGGCCTACGCCGAGGAGGCCGTCGTCCCTGCGGGCCAGATCATGCCGCTGCCGCATGGGTTCTCGTTCGCGGACGGGGCGACGTTCCTGGTGGCACACGTCAGCGCCTACCACGCGCTGAAGACGCGCGGCGGTGTTCGGCCGGGAGAGACGCTGCTGGTGCTCGGGGCGGCGGGCGGCGTCGGCCTCGCGGGCGTGCAGCTCGGCAAGGCGCTGGGCGCGCGCGTGCTCGCGGCCGCGTCGTCGGCCGAGAAGCTCGCGGCGGCCGTGCGGCACGGCGCCGAGGGAACGATCGACTACGTGAAAGAGCGCGTCGAGGACGGCGTGAAGCGGCTCACGTCCGGCAGGGGCGTCGACGTGGTGCTCGATCCCGTGGGCATCGCGCAGGAGTCGGCGCTGCGATGTCTCGCGCACGACGGCAGGCTGCTGATCGCCGGTTTCGCGGGCGGCGCCATCCCCGCCTACGCCGCCAACCGCATCCTGCTCAAGGGCGCGGCCGTGATCGGCGTGCGAGCCGGCGAGGCGGGCCGGCAGGACCCGGCCATGCGCGTGCGCGAGTACGAAGCGCTGCGCGACCTTGCCGGCCGCGGGCTCGCGCGGCCGTTCGTCTCGGCGCGCTTTCCGCTCGAACGCTATGTCGAGGCCATGCGGCTGTTGCAGGACCGCCGCGCCATCGGGCGGATTGCGCTCGAGATGGGCTCCGATTGAGGCGAACGCGCGTGTCATTCCCGCCAGGCGCAGCGCAGAGCGGGAATCCAGCCCAAGAACACCATCGCCATTGGTCGCCGCTGGATTCCCGCGGGCGCGCTTCGCGCTCGAGGGAATGACGGAGATGCCACGCCGTTTCCGGGATGACATTTTCGCCTGCTATCCGCTAGGGTTGGTGGTTGGGGCGGGGTTCGGGGATACGGGACGTCATGCGCAACGAGAGCAAGCATTCGGCTGCGCTTGCGCTCATCAAGACGGCGATGATCGAGAAGAAGCTCACCCAGGCCGAGCTCGCCGACGCCGCCGACATCCACGAGAAGACGATCCAGAACCTGCTGTCGGGGCGCTCGGTGCGCGACCAGACGCTGTTCGACGTGTGCATGGTGCTGGGGCTGGACTTCGACAAGGTCAAGGCGGCGTGGGTGCGCGAGGGCCGCGAGACGCGCGATGCGCCGGAGGCCAACGGGGCGGAGGGGCGAGCCGCGCCCGTCTACATGGGCGCCTATACGCGCGCCGGTGTCGACCACTACATCGGCAGCTATCTGACCGTGCGCCCGTCGTTCTCGGTGCCGGGCAGCGTCATGGCCTACCGCACCGACATCACCTGGGACGACGAATGGCCGAGCCTGTTGTTCCAGGAGCGCGACCGGCCCGACAAGCCGTTCCTGCACCGCGGCCGGCTCTATATCCCGGCCTCGTCCATGTACATCCACCTGGTCTCGCTCACCAAGGGGGCGATGCGCATGGTGATGGTGTCCCAGCTCGATCCTGCCGGCTACATGCGCGGCCTCGTCACCACGCTGTCCAAGCAGCGCGCGCAGCTGCTGCCGGTGAGCGCGCCCATCGTCTACATCAAGCGCGCCGACTTCGAGGGCGCGGCGCTCGGCGAGATCGCCGCCGCAGCGGCGGGGCACCGCGAGTACCAGCAGCTGCTCGCCGAGACGGTGGAGCAGGGCTACGCACGGCTCATCGGGGGTTAGTCCTCCGATGAAGCATTGGACGCGGGTCGGCGCGAAGGTATATTTTCCAGCATGACCAAAACGCAAATCAAGGCCATCTTGGACCGGGTCCGCACCTGGCCCGAGGATCGGCAAGCCGACCTTGCACGCATTGCGTTGCACATCGAGGCGCAGGAAGCTCGGCTGGCGCCCGAGGACGAAGAAACGAAGGCGGCAATTGCTGAAGGGCTGGCGCAAGCCAAGCAACGGAAGTTTGCGAGCGACGCCCGCGTCAAGGCGACCTGGCGGAAGTTCGGCCTATGAAGCTCCGGTACACGGAGCGCGCCATCGCCGACCTCGAAGCAATCCAAGCCTACGTTGCAGTCGACAATCCCTCCGCCGCAACCAAGCTCGGCGAGCGGATCAGAGGCGCCATTGAGCTGCTGGAGAACTTTCCCGAGCTCGGACGACCCGGTCGGTTTGCTGGGACGCGGGTTCTGCTCGTCGCGCGCACGCCCTATGCTGTCTACTACGCTCTTGAAGCACGGCTCGGAGAGGTAATCATCCTGCATATCCGTCATGGTCGCCGCAAGGCGCCCAGACGAAGCGAGCTCTAGCATCAGTCTCTCGATTGTGCAGTCGTCCTCCACGACGTTTGGGGAAGCAAAGTGAAATCGACTCCAACCAAGGACGGGCCGGGTGCGGAGCCGGTGATGCGCGAGGTGGCGCGGCCCAGGGCGCCCTCGATGAGCTGCAGTAGGTGCCGGCTGTAGCGCGAGATCGGTGCGCGGCGGCGTCTGGTTGCAGGTGGGAGACGCCTCGGAACGCTTTCTTAAGATTTATTGTTTCATAACTTGGCCCTGCGGATACCCGGAAAATGCCATGTTCCGTGGTTAATCCCGAAGACTGTCCCGCCACAGAAGTAGTGCGTTAGACGGGGGTCGACGACACATGGCTACTGGCAGGTCGGGGCGCGCTCTCGCGTGCTCCATGCTCCTATTGGCGTCGCTTTGCGCGGCCGGACTCAACGCCCCCGTAGCGGCGCAGCAAACGGCGGCTGCGCAGCCCGCAAAGGCTGCCGTCCATGCACCCAGCTCGCAGGAAGGGCTCAAGGGCGATCACGCGCGCACCCGGTTCATCATCGGGCTCGAGCGCGCGGTCGAGTTCCAGGTGTTCGCGCTGACGAACCCCAACCGGGTGTTCGTCGAGCTGCCCGACGTCAGGTTCCTTCTTCCCCCGCATCCAGGCGACGCGCCCATCGGGCTCATCAAGTCGTTCCGCGGCGGACTGGCCGGGGCCGACAAGGCGCGCGTCGTCGTCGACGTCACCGGGCCGGTGATCGTCGCCAAGTCCGTGGTCGAGAAGAACAAGGACGGCACCGCCAAGCTGGTGCTCGAGATCGTGCCGGCATCGTCGGTGACCGATGCCAAGCTGGCGAATGCCCGGCGGCAATTGATGCAGGCGGGCGCGGCCGCCCTCGGAGCCAGCAGCATCCAGCCGCCGATGCCGCGGCCGGCGATTTCGCCGCAGCAGCGCGCGCTCATCATGTACAAGCCGGTGATCGTCATCGATCCGGGCCACGGCGGCGACGATACGGGCGCGCGCAAGAACGGCGCTGTCGAGAAGGATGTCGTGCTCGCGTTCAGCCTCAAGCTGCGCGAGAAGCTCGCGGCGACCGGCCGCTACAAGGTGCTAATGACGCGCGAAAGCGACGTGTTCGTCGAGCTCAACGCCCGCCGCGAGTTCGCCGAGCGCCACATGGCATCGCTGTTCGTGGCCGTGCACGCCGACTATGCGCAGCCCAAGGCGCGCGGCGCCACCATCTACTCGCTGCGCGAGGGGGTCGCCAACTCGCTGCAGCGCTCGGCCAAGGGCGAGGTCAGCGCCAACCTGCTGTCGGACAACCAGATCGCCGCCGTGAAGCACTCGGACGGCGATGTCGGCGTGGTGCGCGAGATCCTGGCCGATCTCGCCCGCCGCGAGGTCGATCACAACCGCGACCGCACCAGCGTGTTCGTGAAGTCCGTGATCGAGTACATGGGCGAGAGCACCAGCCTCAAGGACAATCCCGACCGCTCCGCGGCGTTCGTCGTCATCAAGAGCGCCAAGGTGCCGTCGATCCTGATCGAGCTCGGCTACGTCACCAACGAGGAGGACGCCGAGCTCCTCAAATCCGACGCCTGGCGCGAGAAGGTGACGGGCTCCATCGTCACGGCGATCGACAACTATTTCAGCCACCAGGTCGCCCGCCTGCCGATGTGACTGCGCGCCGGTCGGGTTGCAGATGGCCCGGATTTTCGGGCCGGGAGTCCCCGGCCGTGGTTGCAGCGGCGCCTGCGCACAAGCGGGACCGGTGTTGCCCGGCAGTTATCCAAGCGATTGCCTATTCCTTTGCCATTGCATGCTATTCTGCTACCTGAGCACTTCAACGGAAGCGTTGTGCAGGAAGCAGTCTCTGGATGGGAGACGTGGCTGCAAGTCGACGCGTCGTCGTCACCGGAATGGGCGTCGTAACGCCGATCGGCAACACGGTCGCCGAGCTCTGGGCGAGCATGAAAGAAGGCAGGTCGGCCATTGCGCCGATCGAGCGCTTCTTTCAGAACGATCCCCACTTCCTGAAGGTGCCCTCCGACATCCCGAACTTCGATCTCGGCATCCGCATCGCCGCGCAGATCACGGACTTCAACCACAAGGGCCGGCTGCGCCACTTCAAGCGCGACAAGCTCATCCTGTTCGCCGACCGCTACACCCTGTTCGCGGCCGCCGCCGCCGACGAGGCGCTCGGGCAGGCGGGGCTCGCCTACCCGCTCCCGGACGCAAACCGGTCGGCCTGCATCATCGGGTCGGCCGAGGCCGGCATCACCAACCTGGAAATCTCCTATCGCCACATCTTCGAGCTCAAGCAGCCGTCGACCCACCCGCTGACGCTGGTGCGCTACATCGGTTCGTCCGCCGCCTCGCACGTCGGCATCGAGTGGGGCGTCAAGGGTCCGACGTTCGGCGCTTGCGGTGCGTGCTCCTCGGGGGGGCATGCCATCGAGCTCGGGCGCAATCTCATCCGCCAGGGGAAGATGGACGTCGCCATCGTCGGCGCGTCCGAGTCGCCGCACACCTACGGCACGATGCAGGCCTGGGAGGCGACCGGCCTGCTCTCGCCGGACGGCATGTTCCCGTTCTCGCAGAGGCGCAACGGCATGGTGCTGGGCGAGGGCGCGGGCATACTGGTGCTGGAGTCGCTCGACCATGCCAGGGCGCGTGGCGCCAAGGTCCTGGCCGAGCTGTGCGGGCTGGCGACGACGGCCGACAGCACCGACATGCTGAGCCCCGATCTCGACGGCGCGAGCGAGACGATGCGGCTGGCGCTGGAGGATGCAGGGTTGGCGCCGATCGAGATCGACTACGTGAACGCGCACGGCGCGGCGACGCCGGCCGGTGATCGCGTCGAGACCCATGCGATCCGGAGGACGTTCGGCGCGCACGCGGAGAAGCTCGCCGTGTCCGCCACCAAGCCGATGTACGGCAACCCGCTCGGCGCGAGCGGGGCGATCGAGGCCGTGATCTGCATCAAGGCGATGCAGGACGGCTGGGTGCCGCCGACGCTCGGGCTCGACCAGCCGGACCCGGAATGCGACCTCGACTACGTCCCGAACACGGGGCGCCAGAGGCGCGTCGGCTACGCGATGTCGAACGCCTTCGGCCTCACGGGGCTCAACTCCTCCCTCGTGCTCGGCCCGACGCCGGCGTAAACCAGCGCCGCAAGAGGCCGAGATCGCTCCGTGGACAGGGCGAGGCAAGGACGTGGCAGTCTCCCGGGGCCGGGGATCTCTGTCGCCCTCGTGCCGAGCGATGGTTGGCAATTTTGCGGTTCGAGCGATAAAATATGAATATGGCCCTGGGTCGCCAATTCATGTGCACGGAACATCTTGCCATCGAAGGCAATGGTGAGAGCGTCGAAATTGCGACTGTGCTTGGGGCTATTGATCGTGAACGCGCTATTCGAGACCTATCATCGCATTTCAAACAATGCGACCCAGAACGCCGCTCACATCGCGCAGATGCTGAGCACAGGGTTGGTGTGCGGGCACGGCGCACGTCAGTCAGGCGGCTCTCCCTCGTCCATTGCAAGCGCCAAGGCCTTCCTCGGTCCGCTTCCTCCCACCGAACAAGGCATCGAGTTCACGACCAACATTGCGCCGACATCCAAGTCGCCGTATCCCGGTGGCCCCTGCTACTGGCACGCTGGAGGCCCGGGTGTGCAGGGCAGGCGCGGCGATCCCCTCGCCTGCATTCCGGTTACGATTACAAAGATCGTCTAAGGGAGACAGAAGGTGATCACTCAGCTTGACAGGCGGCCGGACGGTACCTTCGTACCGATGCTGACGTTGAAGAGCGAGTTGGAAGATATCGCCTCGGCAGTCGGCTTCAAGGTCTATCAGGACTCCGACGATCTCGGGCCGATGCGGTGTGCATACCTAAAGACGGGTCGCGGGAACGCATTTATGCTCTTTGCGTACGCGTTTCGTAGCACGCCGAAGGGGTACTGCGACTTGGCGATTCCCGCCGGTCTCAAGAAGCCGAACCTGGCCATCGACGATATTCTCAGAGAGCTTCGTTTCGACAAGCGCGACACCCTCCCGCGCGATGTGAAATACAAGGAAATTGCCTAGCAAGATCCGCTGCTGATGACCTCCACTGGAGCGTCACCGGTCGGCCCGCCGCCGGCGTGAACCGCAACGAAAAAGCCGGCCGCGAGGGCCGGCTTCGTCGTCCTGGCTGGCTGAAGGCTCGCACTGCCCAGCCAGCAGAGCGGAGCTAGCGCTTACTCGGAGGACGGTGACGTTGGTCTTTGCGCCACAGGAGCACCATTTTCCAGTCGGGCTCGGGTCGAAGCGTGCGACTCGCGTTGGGCACGAGCTGATCGGTAGACACGCCACACCGTTGACAGAGGCGCTT
>JBGGME010000218.1:0-15303 GCA_041288195.1 Hyphomicrobiaceae bacterium | reverse complement strand
CGCGGCGTGGAGGTGGAGCTGTACCTGGCCTGCCCCGGCCTGATCGTCGAGGCGCCCTTGCAGAAGGTGAAATGGGAGGGGACGCCGACGCATGTCCTTTTCAACGTCGAGGCACCCGCGGGGCTCGCGCCCGACCCCATCAACGCGGCCGTTTATCTGAGCATCGACGGCATCCCGGTCGGCGACGTCGCGTTCCGCATCTACGTCGCGTCCGTGCAGCCCGCGGACAGCGAGGACGCCGCGGTGCCGCTCCCGGCCGATCTGGCGACTGCGACCGCGGCCAGGACGCGCGGCACCAGCTACGGCTGCGCCTTCGTCTCCTACGCGCGCAAGGACTTCGACCGCGTGTCGCTGTTCGCGCAGGGCCTCACCCAGCGCGAGATGGAGCTGGCGTTCGATGTGGCCTCGCTCGAGCCGGGCGCGGACTGGGGAGCGAAGCTGCCCGAGATGATCGGCCGCTGCGACGTGTTCTACCTGATGTGGTCCGACAACGCCGCGCGATCGAAGTGGGTCGAGAAGGAAGCGCGGCTGGCGGTCTGGCTGCACCACAAGTCGCAGCGGGGCGCGCCGCGCATCGTGCCCATCACCCTGGACCGGCCCGCGCCGAAGCCGCCGGGCTTCCTCAATCCCTTCCATTTCGACTCGCCGTGGCTGGCGCAGCGCGCCGCCCAGGCCATGCCGCTGTTCACGGAGGCGCCGCCGCAATGACCGAGACACCGCTGATCCCGCTTGCCGCCGTCACGTGGATCGGCGAGGGCCTGACGCGGCCCGAGTGCGTGCTCACCACGGCCAAGGGCGAGCTGTTTGCCGGCGACCACCACTCGGGCATCGTCGAGGTGGGGAAGCCCAAGCGCGACATCGTCGGCGCGCCGCCGGGCTTCCTGCCGAACGGCGTCGCCATGACGCGCGAGCGGGAGTTCCTGATCGCCAATCTCGGGCCGGGCGGGGGCGTCTGGCGGCTCGATCGCGAGTGGCGGCTGTTCCCGCACCTGTTCGAGGCCGACGGCGAGCTGCTGCGCGTATGCAACTTCGTCGGGGTCGATGCAGCGGGCAACGAGTGGATCTCGGTGTCGACGCGCACCTATCCGCGCGAGCTGTCGTTCCGGCCGCGCCATGCCGACGGCTTCGTCGTGCGGCGGGACGCAAACGGGGCCCACATCGTTGCCGACGGCATCGGCTTCACCAACGAGGCCCGTGTCGATCCCACGGGCGCCTGGCTCTACGTCAACGAGACCTGCGCCAAGCGCATCTCGCGCTTTCCGGTCAAGGGCGACAAGCTCGGCGCGCGCGAGACCGTGCACGATTTCGGCCCCGGCGAGTTCCCGGACGGCTTCGCCTTCGACAGCGAGGGGGGCGTGTGGGTCGCGTGCGTCAACGCCAACCGCGTCATCCGCATCGAGCTCGGCGGCCGGCGCACGCTGATCCTCGACGGCTCGATCCCCGAGCTGATCGCCGAGGGCGAGGCATACTTCAATGCGGACAAGGGCGGCCGCCATCACGTGGAGCTGGGCGCACGCTCGCCGCTCAAGAACATCGCCAGCGTCGCTTTCGGCGGGCCGGATCTCAAGACGGTGTATCTCGGCAATCTCGCGGGCGATCGCATCCTGATGTTCACGTCGCCGATCGCGGGAGCCGAGCCGGTGCAGTGGCGGTATTGACCGCGAGGATGCGGCCGCCTGCGGCGGGCGCGCGGTAGGGTTGCGGTGGGGTATTGAGGCGACCCGCGCCAGTCGTGCTACGGTTGGAAAACACTCGAGCGCGAGGAAACGGCACATGGATGTCGGCATGATGATGGTGTTCGCCAGCTACGGCTGGGACGCCTGTCCGGATGACCAGGTATGGGACGAGGAGATCCGGTTGGCGCGGCTCGCCGCCGACTCGGGGTTCGACGTGCTGTGGTCGGCCGAGCACCACTTCAACGACTATTCCTTCGTGCCCGACAACCTGCACCTGATGGCTCACCTCGCTGCCGTGTGCCCCGGCATGAGCCTCGGCACCGCGGCCGTCATCCTGCCCTGGCACGATCCGCTGCGCGTGGCCGAGAACGCCGCCGTCGTCGATATGCTGTGCAAGGGCAAGCTCCGGCTCGGCATGGGCCGGGGGCTCGCCCGGCGCGAGTTCGCGGCCTTCAGGCTCAGCATGGATGAATCGCGCGGCCGCTTCGACGAGGCCGCGCCGATGATCGTCAACGCGCTGAAGACCGGGTTCATCGAGGGCGACGGGAAATACTACAAGCAGCCGCGTGTGGAGATCCGGCCGCGGCCGCAATACTCCTTCGACGGGCGCATCTATGCGGTCGCCTCCAGCGAGGACTCCGTCGATTCGGCGGCCAAGATCGGCGCGCACATGGTGATGTTCGCCGACCGGCCCTGGGAGATGCGTGCGCCGGTCATCGAGAGAGGCCGCGAGCTGCACCGCAAGTACCACGGCACCGAGGCGCCGCGCATCATGCTGACCGAGTTCTGCGTGTGCAGCACCAATCTCGCCGAATGCGAAGAAGAGGCCCGCAAGTACCAGGGCAAATTCGTCGAGAGCAACTTCTACCACTACGAGTTCCTGGGCGAGCACTTCAAGACGGTTAAGGGCTACGACGCCTACCAGCAGAAGGCCGAGATCGCGCGCAAGGGCGGGCTCGAGGGCGCGGTCGCGGGCTTCATGCAGGCCGCCAGTTGGGGCACGCCCGACAAGATCCTGCGCGGGCTCGAGAAGCGGCGCGAGGTGCTCGGCGACTTCGAGATGAATGTGGCCTTCCGCTTCGGCGGCACCCCCTACTCCGTATCCGAGCGCGGCCTCAAGCTGTTCGCCAAGGAGGTGCTGCCGGTGGTCAAGAGCTGGAAGTCGGCCGCACCGGCCAAGTCCTCCGTGAGGGCGGCCGAGTAGGCGACGCAACCTCTCGCGGGGGCCAGCCACCGAGGCACAGAGCACCCGGAGCCATGGAGCTGCCACATGCCCTCGCCCGAGAGCAGCTGTCCCTCCATACGCATCGGCGTCGGTGCCGGAACGGCGGACGACAGGATCTACCCGGCGGTCCAGCTCGCGCAGCACGGCGAGCTCGACTATCTGGTTTTCGAATGCCTCGCCGAGCGTACGGTGGCGCGCGAGAACCTCGCTCGCACCAAGGACCCTGAGCGCGGATATACCCCGCGCATGCTCGAACGCATCGAGGCGGTGCTGCCGGCATGCCTGGACAACGACGTTCGCATCGTCACCAACATGGGCGCCGCCAACCCGCGCGCAGGCGCGCGCGCCATTCGTCAGCTGGCACGAGACATGGGCGCCGGCGACCTCTCGTGCGCCACGGTGACCGGAGACGATGTCAGCGATCTCGTTCGCACCATGCCGGCTTTGCAGCTGCTCGAAACCGGTGCTCCTCTCGAATCGATCCTGCCGCGCATGGCATCCGCCAACGCCTACCTTGGCGCCGACGTCGTGGCCAAGGCCCTGGCGACAGGCGCCCGCATCGTGATCACCGGCCGGGTTTCCGATCCGTCGCTGTTTCTCGCCCCTGCCCTGCACGAGTTCGGGTGGAGCTACGATGACTGGTCCAGACTGGCCGCGGGCCTCGTTGCCGGCCATCTCCTCGAGTGTTCTGCGCAAGTCAACGGCGGCTGCTTCGCCGATCCCGGAAAAAAGGAAGTCCGGGACCTGGCCACGCTCGGCTATCCCTTCGGCGATATCGGCGCCGACGGCAGCGTGACCATCGGCAAGCTCGACATCAACGGCGGGCGGGTGGACGTTGCGACCTGCAGCGAGCAGCTGCTCTACGAGATCCACGATCCGGCGAGCTACATCACGCCGGACTGCGTGGTCGACATCACCGGCGTCCGGCTCGAGCAGGTGGCGCAGGATCGCGTCGCGGTGAGGGGACCGAAGGGCCGCCCCCGCACGCCGACCTACAAGGTCACGGTCGGATACTTCGACGGCTACATCGGCGAAGGGCAGGTGTCGTTCGGCGGGCCCAACGCGGTCGCGCGCGCCAGGCTCGGCGCCGAGATCGTCGAGGCGCGCTTGACGGAACGCGGCTTCACCTACCCGGAGCTGCAGGTCGATCTCATCGGCTATTCCAGCGTGCACGGCGAGCACCCCTCGCGGCCCGAGCCGTACGAGGTTCGCCTGCGCATCGCCGCTCGCACCGACGATCGCCGCGCGGCGGAGGCCGTCGGTTTCGAGACCCGGGCCCTGCATATGCATGGCCCCGCAGGCGCCGGCGGCGGCTCCGATCCCATCGTGCGCGAGATTCTCGCCGTGCAGTCGGTGCTGTTGCCCCGTGAGCTGGTCTCGCCCGAAGTCGGCCTGGAAGGGGAGGCCTGATGGTCCGCGTCTACGATCTCGCGCATTGCCGGGCCGGCGACAAGGGCAACACGTCCAACATCTCGGTCGTGGCCTACGGCGAGGCGGCCTGGCGCGTGCTTTGCGAGCAGCTCACGCCGGAACGGGTGATGGACGCCTTCGGCCATATCGCCAAGGGACCCGTGCGGCGCTACGAGCTGCCCAACCTGCGCGCGCTCAATTTCGTCATCGAGAACGCGCTGGGCGGCGGTGTCACTCGCTCGCTGCGTCAGGACAGGCACGGCAAGAGCTTGAGCTCGCTGATGCTGACCATCGAGCTCCCCGGACACAACGAGGAGTCCGGGCAGGCAGGCGGCTCGCCCACCGAGGACCAGGCTTCGTCTCGCGACTGACGTTGCGCTTTCGCGTGGCCTCTACCGGGCAAATTTTTGCTTGTCGGCGTATCGGCTCGCGGCCGGCCCGAGGCCCAGGTTCTCGCGCAGCGTCTTGCCCTCGTACTCCTCGCGGAACAGGCCGCGCCGCTGCAGCTCCGGCGTGACCATATCGACGAAGTCCTCGCAGCCGCCCGGCAGGTGCGTGGGCGTGATGTTGAAGCCGTCGCAGGCGGCGCTCTCGAACCAGTCCTGCATGACGTCGACGATCTGCGACGGTGTGCCGATCAGGCAGAAGGTGCCTTTGCCCGCCACCTCCCGGTAGAGCTCGCGGATCGTCGGGTTTAGCCGCTTCACACGCTCCAGGAGATTTGCGCTGATGCTGCGGATTTCCGAGGGCCCGAGCTTGTCGAGCGGGACAGGGCCGTCCAGCGGATAGCCCGACAGGTCGCCGAAGGTCTGGTTGAGACGCGCGAGACCGACCAGCGGATCGAGCAGCTCCTGCAGGGTGTCGAACTTCGCCTGCGCCTCCTCGAGCGTCCTGCCGACGACGGGGCGAAGGGCGGGGAGGATCTTCATGTCGTCGGCGCTGCGTCCATGCTTGCCCAGCCGACCCTTGAGGTCGGCATAGAACGCCTGGCTCGCCGACTTCGAGGACGGAACGGCGTAGACGATATCGGCGGTCGCGGCGGCGAGCTCGCGGCCCTGCTCGGACGCGCCGGCCTGCACGACTATCGGGTGACCCTGGGGCAGGCAGCCGACGTTGAGCGGCCCGCGCACCGAGAAGAATTTCCCCTTGTGGTCGAGCACGTGCATCTTGGCTTCGTCGAAGAAGCGCCCCGAGCGCTTGTCGAACAGGAAGGCATCCTCCTCCCAGCTGTCCCACAGCCCCTTCACGACCTCGACGAACTCGGCGGCGCGGGTGTAGCGGGTGTCGTAGTCGACGTGCTGCTCGCGATTGAAATTCCTCGCCTCGGCCTCGGACCACGACGTCACGACATTCCAGCCGGCGCGGCCATTGCTGATGAGGTCCAGCGTCGCGAACTTGCGGGCGAGGTTATAGGGCTCGTTGTAGGTGGTGGAGGCGGTCGTCACCAGGCCGATGTGGCGCGTCACGACGGCGAGCGCGGGCAGCAGCGTCATGGGCTCCATCTCGACGATCTCGTAGCCCGACCGGGCGAGGGAGCCGCGCGGGATATCGCGCTCGCGAATGCCGATGCCGTCGGCGAAGAAGATGAGATCGCACTTGCCGCGCTCGGCGGCTTGCGCGCTGCGGGCGTAGTGCTCGAACCGCAGCGTGCCGTCGGCGGGCACGTCGGGATGACGCCAGGCGGCGGGGTGGTAGCCGAGCCCGCGGATGGACATGCCGATATGCATCCGCTTGCGCGTCATGCTGATCCTCCTGCAAGCTGGCCGCCTGCTCACGACGAGATTGGGACGAAATCGCCGCAGCTGCAAATCGGAGGACGCCCGTGGACATCCGCAAGACCGTGACGCTCGTGGAGGAGATCAACAGCGAGTACGGGGCGCGCGCCAAGGAGCCGCTGCGGCGGGTGGCGATCGCGGCGGTGTTCAGGAACCCGCTGGCCGGCAAGGCCGCCGGCGCCGACCTCCAGCCGCTGATCGACCTCTCGCTTGAGCTGGGCGTCACGCTCACGCAGTCGGCGCTGGCAACGCTCGGCGCCAAGCCCGCGCAGCTGCGCTCCTACACCAAGGCGGCGCTGGTCGGCACCGGCGGCGACCTCGAGCACGGCGCGGCGATGATCCACCCGCGGCTCGGCATGGCCATGCGCCGCACGCTCAAGCGCGGCCGGGTCATCATCCCGGGCCACGCCAAGGTCGGCCCACCCGGCACCACCGTCGACCTGCTGTACGGGCCGCTCGATCAGGGCTGGGACCTCGACGCGGTCGATTCGACGCCGGTGCTGATCCACGATGCGCCCAGGCCCGACGAGATCGTGCTGTGGATCGGCTACGCCACGGGCCCGCGCGTCAACGCCCGCAGCAAGGGGCCGGACCAGAAGGAGGTCGACGCGCTGATCGCCTCGTTCGACAAGGGCTAGCGGCGTCATCCCGGCGCTAGCCTCCCGTTTCCTCGATCGGCTCGCGATCGTTCAAGTGCGCTCGGCCGCGGCTGGAGGCAGGCCGGCGAATTGGCCGGTTCGGCAGGCCTCCCCCGAAACGGGGATGCCGCATCCTTCGTGGCTGCCCTATCAGATATGCCGCGTGGGTAGCCGACCGCCGCCGCACGGTTGCCGGCTGCCCGATCGCCACGCCCGGGCCTGGGGACGTTCCGCAGTCGATCCCGGGGGAGCCGGTCCGGGCGTGGCACCCTCCGCCGTGAAGGCCGTTGGATGCGCGAGAGCTGCAAGCAACCCGTCGACCTCGGCAAGCGCATTGCCGACGCCCAAGCGCGCGCCGTCAGGCAGCAAATGCACGTACGCCGCCTCCGCTCGCTCGGCCGCAAAACCTGCGACGCGCTGCTCGTGCTTGAGCTGATGCGGGGGACGCTCTCCCAGATGCGGGAGGTTCGCAGCACGCTGCAAGCATTCGGTCGCGAGCCGTAGCCGCCGCAAGCCGCATGCTGGACCTCCTGGCGTACCTCGCCCTGTTCGTCGCCGTCTGCTACGCCGCCTTCGTCATATGGAAGCTGCTGCGCGGGTCCTTCGACGATTCGAAGTAGCCTCAGTCGCGCTTCTCGGGGTGAGGGGCGTGGGGGTAGGGACGGCGCGGCTGGCGCCGCCGGACCAGACACGAAAGCGCCCGTTCCAAGGTTGCCGACCACAAGCTTCGCGCCTGGGCAGCCACGTTGAAAACAATGATCTGAGATCAGATGAAAACCAGTAAACGGAATAATATCGTCTCAGCGAACCACAAAACGATTTCGGGGTTTTTCCCTATGTCTTCCGCTCGGCTCGCGTGGCATCAGTCCGTCATCTGTCGGAGCACAAAGCGGGGAACCTGTTGCTAGCACCTGCGCCTCAGCATTCCCGCGTCAATCGCGGCGAAGCGAATTCCGCACTGTGCGCGCTCTATGATCGATCGGCGAAATGTCTCGCCGGTCTGCAGCTCAATGCGGCTTTCAACCACCTAAGCATCTCCGCACGTCTGATCCTGCTCGTGCTCGCTCTGGCGCTACCGCTGAATCTTATCATCGTCGGAGTGATCTGGGACCTCGTCCAGCGGGCCAACGAGGTGCAACGCACAAGCCTTCTCTATGCCGCCCGCTCGATCGCGGCCGGCGTCGATGCCGAGCTGGGCAAGTACGTGGCACTTGGGGAAGCGTTGTCTCGCTCACCGGCGTTGCTCCGTGACAGTCTGGAAGAGTTCGAGGCCGAGGCGCGCCGCGCTTTCCCGGCAGGGGAGGATGCATGGGTACTAATCGCCGATGTGCATGGCCAGCAGCTCATCAACACCCGCGCTCAACCGGGGACGCCCTTGCCACGCCGCAATCCGCTTGGGATCGAGGCCCAACAACGCGCATTGGCAACAGGCTCGATTGGCGTCTCAGGTGTCTTGAGAGGTAACGTCGCGCAGGATTGGGTCGTCAACATCGAGATCCCAATCTACAGGGACGGTCAGCCCGTTCGCGGGCTGGCCGTTGGCATAAAACATCAGAAATTCCTTTCTCTACTCAGCGTGGGTGACATTCCAAGTAGCTGGCTTGTCGGCTTCATAGATGGCCAGGGTCGCTACATCGCACGCGTGCCGCAACGAGATGCCCAGATCGGCCAATACGCCTCTCAAGGGTGGCGCGCCACCAAGGATCAAGCCGGATTGTTCGAGTTTCTCTCCCTCGAGGAGGAGCCGCTCATAAACGCCAATGCCCATCCATCGAGGAGTGACTGGACGGTGGGTGTTGCGGTCAAGAAAGCGGAGCTGCAGGCGGCGGCTTGGAGCACGGTGCGCTGGGCGGTCATGCTGGGTGCGGGTTTTTCTGCCGCGAGCCTCCTGCTAGCCTGGAGCCTGGCCCGCCAGATCACGCGGCCGATCGATCGGCTGCGCGAGGCGTTTGCGGACGGGTCTGCGGAACCTGGCAAGCCGATTGCGATCGGACCACCCGAGTTCCTGGAGCTGCAGGACACGCTCCACCGCGCGGCGGTTGAGCGCACGAAGTCGAACCAAGCACTCATGGCGGCCCTCTCGAATCTCGAGCGCGAAATGAGGCTGCGCGAAGAGGCACAGGTAGCGCTGGCGCAATCGCAGCGTATGGAGGCAATCGGCCAGCTTGCCGGCGGCATTGCGCACGACTTCAACAATGTACTGGCGGCCATTTCCTCCTACCTGGATGCAATCACGCTTCGCGGCACTGACGAGAAGACAGGGAAGGTAATCCAAGGTGTGATGGATACCATCCAGATGGGCGCCAGCCTCACCCGCAGGCTGCTCGTCCTTTCGCGCCCGCAAGGGGTCGGGCTCGAGCGAGTGGATCTCAATGATCGCGTCACCGGCACGATTGAGCTGCTGCGGCGAACGCTCGGCGAGCGGGTGACCGTCTCCTTGAAGTTGTCGCCCGATCCGTGCCCGACCTCGGCCAATCCCGGCGATGTCGATAATGCCATCCTCAATCTTGCGATCAACGCACGGGATGCGATGCCCGATGGAGGCAGCCTCACGATCGAGACACGCCACGTCGCGCTTGATGCCGCTGCGGCCGCGCGCATCGCGTGTGCCCGTCCTGGCGAATATGTGGTGCTTGCCGTCAGCGACACGGGACATGGCATGAGCCCGGAGGTCCTCAAGCATGCGATGGAGCCATTGTTCACGACCAAGGAGCCCGGGAAGGGCACTGGGCTGGGCCTCGCGACGGTCCATGGCACAGTCCGACACTCAGGGGGCTTCGTCGCGATTGACAGCGCTTTGGGGAAGGGCACGTCCGCCCATCTGTTTTTCCCGAAGGCGGAACCGGGGCCGATTGCGAGCCGTGCGACGCCCTCCGCCAAGAAGGTGCCGTTGGGGGATGGCGAGCTTGTCCTGGTCGTCGAGGACTACGATAGGGTTCGCGAGGCGACCGTGGGCCGGCTCGAATCTCTCGGCTACATCGTACTCGAAGCCAAGACAGGACCCGAGGCGGTCGCATTGCTCGAGGCCGGAAAGCCCGTCGCCCTCGTGTTCAGCGACATCGTCATGCCCGGGGGCATGACAGGCTACGATTTGGCGGAGTGGGTTGGCGCGATGAAACCCGGCCTCAAGATGTTGCTGACCACGGGCTACAGCGAGATGCCGATCGCGGCGAGCGAGGTCGCGCAGAAGGTCAAAGTGCTTGGGAAGCCCTGCACGCGGGAACAACTCGCTCACGCGCTCCGCGAAGCACTCCACGGACGCCTTGCGGATACCCCCCATCGAACTCACGCCACGTGATCGGGCCGCAAGACCTGCCTCTCGCACAAAGAGTGGATGGGTTGACCTATGTCAATGAACCAGATGCTTTCTGGAGATTCTCTGAGCAACGGCACTGGGCTCGGGCGATCGCACGCTCGCGAGTGTTTGCGCCGATAGCGGACGACGGGGGCTTCTGCCGATGAACGCCGTCCGTGGGGAAGTGGAGGGAATGTGAGAAGAACCCGAATTCTGATCGCCGACCATCATGAAGTCGTGCGGGTAGGGCTCCGTGAGATATTGGAAGCCGGCCCGGATTGGGAGGTCGTCGCAGAGTGCGTGGATGGAATGGAGGCGGTACGCAAGGCCGCCGAGACAGAGCCAGACATTGCGATCGTTGCCTATGCCCTCCCACTTCTGAACGGCATAGACGTGACACGGCAGATCCGATCACGCTTTCCGACGACCGAGGTCCTGGTCTTCACCATGCATGAGGCCGAGTCCCTCGTTCAGGACCTCTTGAAGGCGGGGGCGCGCGGGTACGTGCTGAAATCGGATGCAAAGCAGCATTTGATAGCTGCAATCGAATCTCTAGCCGCCCGCAAGCCGTTCTTTACACCCAAAGTCCCTGGGGAGAGGATCCGGGCCTTCTTCGCCAAACCGGACAAGGAAGGCTCGACCCTCACGAACCGGGAGCGGGACGTGGTGCGCCTGGTTGCCGACGGACAATCCAACAAGGAAATCGCGAGGCTCTTGAACACGAGTCCCAAGACCGTGGAATTCCAGAGAGCAGCGGCTATGCGAAAGCTCGATTTGTCCTCCTCAGCCGGCCTGGTGCGCTACGCGGTCCGCAACGGCCTTGTGGACGCGTAGGGGGACGTGATCGGCGGTCTCCCCTCGCTGATCGCGATCGGGTCGATGTCGGCAAACGTATACGCGCTGCCGAGCGGCTGACGGCAGCGAATTGCCGAGCCGGACTGATTGCGGTGCGACGCGGCGCAGGTCGGTACCGCGGCAATCCTGGCAGTTCTAGCCGCGCCGCGCCGCCTTGATCGCGGCAACGTCGATCTTCTTCATGTCCATCATCGCATCGAACGCGCGCTTTGCCTCATCGCCGCCGGCTGCGAGCGCCTCCGTCAGCACGCGCGGCGTGATTTGCCAGGAGATGCCCCACTTGTCCTTGCACCACCCGCACGCGCTCTCCTGGCCGCCGTTGCCGACGATGGCGTTCCAATAGCGGTCGGTCTCTTGCTGATCGTCGGTGGCGATCTGGAACGAGAAGGCTTCGTTGTGTTTGAACGCCGGACCGCCATTGAGGCCGAGACAGGGTACGCCGGCGACCGTGAATTCGACCGTCAGCACGTCGCCACGCCTGCCAGACGGGTAGTCGCTGGGAGCACGGAGGACGGCACCCACCGCACTGTCGGGGAAAGTTGCGGCGTAGAAGCGGGCAGCAGCCTCGGCGTCCTTGTCGTACCACAGGCAAATCGTGTTCTTGGCCATAGCTTGTCCCTCACGCCTTGTTTCGCATCCGGTTCATTGTGAGATAGGCGGTCTCGCCGCTTTCTACCCCGGGCGGGCCCGTTCGACGCTGACCGCTCCGCGCGGGTCGGATCCTGCCCTATGGGTTTGGCCATCCTGCGGCATGGCAACGTTCGTCGGCATCGCCTATCTCCCTGCGAGCGCGGAATCACCGGGCGCGATCTGCGAGAGCCCTTCCTGCACCACCGACGCGACGAGCGCGCCGTCGCGCGTGAACACGCTGCCGCGCGCGATCGCACGGCCGCCCGCGCTCGACGCCACGTGCTGCGCGTAGAGCAGCCACTCGTCGATGCGGAACGGTCGATGAAACCACATGCCGTGGCTGAGGCTCGCCTGCTGCGCCTTCGGGCTGATCCACGACACGCCGTGCGGATAGCACGCGATGTCGAGCAGAGTCGCATCCGAGGCATAGGCGAGCAGGGCGCAGTGGAGCGCCTGATCGTCCGGCATCGCGGCGACCGCCTTGATCCACGTGTGCGCGATCGGCGGCACCGGTGGCGGATCGAACAGCGGCACCGGACGTACGTGCCGCAACTCCACCGCGCGCGGCATGGTCAGCCACGCTCGCTGCTCGGGGGCGAAGCGATCCGCCACGGCGAGCCGCTGGTCGAGCTCCGACGCCAGACCCTCGGGGCCCGGCACCTCCGGCATTGCCTCGTGCTGGAAGCCGGCGGCGTCCGCGCTGTCGGTCGTGAACGACACGGTTGCGATCACGATCTCGCGCCCGCGCTGATAGCCGGACACTTGTCGCTGCGCGAAGCGCCGCCCGTCGCGCACGCGCCGCACGCCGTACTCGATGGGAATCTTCGGATCGCCGGGAGACAGGAAGTCGACGTGGATCGCGTGACACGCGCGGTCCTGCACCGTGCGCGCGGCCATGGCCAGCGCGTGGGCGAGCAGCTCGCCGCCGAAGACGCGGGGCCGGAGGCCCTCGATGCTGCGCGCTTGGAAGCGATCCTCGCCGAGCGGTTTGGCGTCGAGCGCGTCGAGCAGCGTCTGGAGCGGGCTGGACATTTGCGCGCGAGGCTCCCCGGCCCGAAGCGGAGAGTCAAGGCGCGGGCGCGCGGAGCAGGGGCGTCCGGCACCTTGACCGCACCGCATGACACGGCGGACCCTGGACACCGGGGGCGCTGGCCGCTGGGGACGAGGAGACGAGACGATGAAGCGCGTGGTGCATACAGGGCTCCCGGAGTTCGGCCGCCCCACCGAGCATGCCGTGATGGCGGACGGCCATCTGCGCACGACGGCCGTGCCCCTCAAGATGGACGGGACGTTCGAGACCGGCGATGCCCGGAGCCAGATCGCGCTGGCGCTCGAGAACCTCGAGAAGACGGTCGAGGCGGCGGGGGGCGAGATCACGGACGTGATCCAGGCGCTCTGCTTCCTGACCAACGCCGATCACGTGTCGGTGCTCAACGAGGAATGGACCAAGCGATTCAAACCGCCCTACCCCAACCGCGGCATCCTGATCGTGAATGCCATCGGCGTGCCGGGGATCGTCATCCTGATCCAGGTCCACGCCTACATCGAGCCATGATGCCGCCAACTCCCCCTAGACCACGCCCTCGGCCTTCAGCTGGTCGAGGTCGCCCTTCGAGAGGCCCAGCCAGTCCCCGTAGATCGTCGCATTGTCGGCGCCGAGAATGGGCGATGACGTGACCTTCACGTAGCTGTCCGACATCTTCACGGGCCAGCCTGGGATCGTCAGCTTGCCGCGCACGGGGTGATCGATCTCGCAGAAGATCTCGCGGGCCCGCATGGTGGGGTCATCGGAGAGCTCCTTGGTGTCCATCACGGCGCCGCACGGAACACAGGCCGCGCCGAGCTTCTCCATGGCCTCGACCTTGGTGAAATTCCTGGTCCACTTCTCGATCTGCTCGTTGATCTCAGCCGCATGATTGGCGCGCTTGGGAGGTGTCGCAAGCCGCGGGTCCTGCTTCATATCCTCGCGGCCGATCACCTCGCACAGGCGCTCCCAATGCGCATTGGTGGCGCGGCTCGTGTAGATGAAGACGTAGTCGTTCTGCCCCTCGGGCTTGCATCTGAAGACTTCGCAGGGGGCATTGCCGAGCACGACGCTGTTGCCGTTGCGCTCGCACGCCTTGTCGGTCAGAAGCTGGCGCGAATAGGCGATGCGGCAGTAGTTGACCATGGCGTCCTGCATCGCGACCTCGATCTTCTGGCCGCGCCCGGTCACCGTGCGCTGGAACAGCGCCGCCAGCACGCCAATGGCGGCGTGCAGCCCCGTGCCGGTGTCGCCGAGCGTCACGCCGGGCTTGATCGGGCGCCCATCGGCTTCGCCGGTGATCGACATCACGCCGCCGGCGGCCTGGGCAATCATGTCGAACGCCAGGTTCGACTCGTATGGGCTGCCCTTGCCGAAGCCCTTGACCGTCGCATAGACGATGCGCGGGTTGAGCTTGGACACCTCCTCGTAGGAGAAGCCCAGCTTCTCGATCACGCCCGGCGCGAAATTCTCGGCGAAGACGTCGGCCTTCTTGATGAGGTTGCGCAGCATCTCCTTGCCGCGCGGGTCCTTGAGATTGAGCGTGACGGAGCGCTTGTTGGCGTTCAGCAGCATGAAATAGTAGCTGTCGGCATCCTTGCGCTCCGAGGACGCGCTGCGGCCCTGCTCGCCGCCCTTGGGGTTTTCGACCTTCACGACGTCGGCGCCGAGCCAGGCCAGCGTCTCGGTGATCGACGTGCCGGCTTCGAACTGCGTGAGATCGACGACCTTGATGCCGGCAAGGGCCGGATTGCCGCTGGCAGTGCTGCTCATTCAAGAATCCTCCATGTCGTGCCTGCTTGTTTCCCGGTCGCCGGAACGCCTCGCGCGGGATGACCACGCGGCAGTATACCCGGCTCGCCGGTAAGTGGGCTGCAAGTATATGCCTCGACGCGAGCAGGCTCGGAACCCACTTGTTGCGTCGCACGAAGGCAGTTCTGACCTATCAGCCGACCGGAAATATCATTTGACGGGCGGTCCAACTCTTGCTCGGGCGCACGAAGATCGAGAGCACCGGTCGCTACCTCGGCAGCGAGGAGGCAGCGCGGCCGGCGCCGCCGGACCAGTCGATACGCGGCGGGTGGCGAACATTGCGGTGGTGAGGGCGGCGAAGCCGAGTGGGGCGCCGGCGAGGAGGGCACAGTCCTCCAGGCTCAGGATCAGGTAGAGCAGGCCGTAGAGGACGGCGAGCACGGCGGCCATGGCAAGGCCGCGTGGGCGGCTGCCGAGCACCTCGCCGACCTTTGCACGCATAGGATGGCTGCAAAGTGGGTTGTCTCGACGCAAAGTTGGTCGCGCAGAAATCAAATCTTTTTCACTCTCTCTCATAGCGCTTAGACTGTCGAGGGGACAATTCGGGGAGGGTACATTCAATGGCTAGGGGCAGTGCAAGCGGATCGGTTGTCGAATGCCCGAGTTGCGGCCAGCCCAACTTGCGCAGTAAGGCGAGGTGCATCCGGTGTAACGCGGCGCTCCCTCAGATTGAAAAAGACTCGTTGATCACTTGGGACCTTCTCGTCAGCACAAGGGGTCGCATTGGTCGCTCAACATTCTGGCCTATTATCTTGGGCAGCTTCGTAGGTGCATTTGTCGTGACAGCGTTTTCTGGTGGTTTCATCGTGGCCGCGGTGGCGCTCTTCATCCTCTATGCCGGCGTAGTTAGGGAACCTCTGAACAGCCTGCCGAACATGGCATACTGGTGCCATTGATTCGAGGGGCTTGCATGGACCAGCTGAGCTTTGCGTCGCTCGACTTTGCGGCGAAGAAGAAGCGCAC
>JBGGME010000217.1:0-2514 GCA_041288195.1 Hyphomicrobiaceae bacterium | reverse complement strand
GCGCTATGCGGCAAAGGTCAAGGGTCGGGATCCGGGGGACATTGAGCCCCTTCTGCTTGTACAGTCTTGGCACGGCGCGCGTGGGAGGCGACGTCATGGATGGGACTTCGAAATCTGCCGGGTCGCCCCCGGGTGTCGTGTTCGCCCTGGGCGAGAAGGCGATCTTCAAGGCTGGCGATCGGGTTCGCGTCTCGACCCGCTCGCCCATCGGGCACTATCGCGTGCCGACCTATCTCAGGGGCAAGACCGGTTCCGTCGAAAAGGTGATCGAACCGGCGGCCATCGACAACGAGGAGGAAGGCTATGGCCGCAATGCCGGGTCGAAACGCCACTACTATCGCGTTGCGTTTCGGATGAGCGAGATCTGGCCCGACTATGCGGGGTCGGAACGGGACGGCCTGCATATCGAAGTCTTCGAGAGCTGGCTTGAGAGGGCCGGGCGATGACGCACCAGCATGACGGTGATGACCACGATCACGATCACGACCACGCTCATCCGCATGCCGAGATCAGCGAAGGCCGTCCAGGCTACTACGACATCATGGAAACGGCGGTTCGCGAGCTGCTGATCGCGAAGAGGCTGATCGCCGCCGACGAGATTCGCCGCCAGATCGAAGTCCTGGATTCGCGCTCGCCGGCGCTCGGCGCCAAGGTCGTGGCGCGCGCCTGGACGGATGCCGCCTTTCGTGCCCGCCTGCTGGCCAATGGCCGCGCGGCCTGCGAGGAGCTCGGCATCAGCTTCTACGATGACACGCAGCTGATCGTGATCGAGAACACCGACAAGGTTCACAACCTGATCGTCTGCACGCTCTGCTCCTGCTATCCGCGTCCGGTGCTGGGCCTGCCGCCCGACTGGTACAAGGCCAAGCCCTACCGCGCGCGGGCGGTCGTCGAGCCGCGGGCGGTGCTCGCCGAATTCGGCACGATCATCCCCGACGACGTCGAGGTTCGCGTCCACGATTCGACGGCCATGGTCCGTTACCTGGTCCTGCCGAAGCGGCCCGCCGGCACCGAGCATTTCAGCGAGGAAGAGCTTGCCGCCCTGGTCACGCGCGACACCATGATCGGCGTCGTCCCCGCCACTGTCGACGTCGCGAGAGCCGCACCATGACCGAGACCGAGAAACTGGTGAACCGCCTGCCCAACGACGTCGGTGGATTGCCGGCAGACGCCATCCAGCGCGTCGATCATGAGCTCGAGCCCTGGGAGAAGCGCTGCCATGCGCTGGCCGACGTGCTCGACTTCCACAAGCTCATCAACACGGAGGAGAAGCGCTGCGGCGTCGAGGCGCTGGGCGCGGAGATGGTCACGAAGCTCAGCTACTACGAGCGGTGGATCGTGGCCTTCGCCAACATCCTGTTCCACAAGGGCATCCTCACGCCGACCGAGCTGGCGCTGAAGATGAAGGAAGTCGAAAGCCGCTCTAGCGAGGGCTGAGTCAGGAGATCGACCTCGCGACCGCATCGACGATCGCCGCCGAATCGAGCTTATAGGCACGATAGAGGTCGGGAATGTCGCCCGACTGGCCGAAGCTCTCGATGCCGAGCGGCACGACGCGATGGCCGCGCACCGAGCCCAGCCAGGAAAGCGCCAGCGGATGGCCGTCGAGCACGGTGACGAGCCGGGCATCGCGTGACAGCGGCGCCAGCAAGTGTTCAACGGGTGCAGCACGTCGATCGACCACGCCGGCGGTGCGGCCACGATTGCGTTGTGCGGCCAGCCAGTCGGCATGCAGGCGGTCGGGCGAGGTCAGGACAAGCAGGCCGGCGCCGGCGAAATCGCGCACCACGCTCTCGTGCGCGGCGATTGCTTCGGGTGTGACGGCGCCCATGGCGACGATGGCGATGTCGCTGCCGGGCTCGGGCGCGGCGTACCAGTAGCCGCCGGCCACGATGTCGGCCTCCTGGTCCGGTGTCAGCGTGCGCGGTGGCTGCGGCAGGCTTCGGGTCGACAGACGGAGATAGACCGAGCCGCCCTTGTCCTGCTGCATGTAGTCCAGGCCATGGCGCATCAGCACCGCGAGCTCGTCGACATAGGTGGGCTCGTAGGAGAGCAGGCCGGGCTGGCCGATGCCGATCAAGGGCGTATGGATGCTCTGATGCGCGCCGCCTTCCGGCGCCAGGGTCACGCCCGAGGGCGTGGCCACGACCATGAAGCGGGCATCCTGGTAGCAGGCGTAGTTCAGCGCATCGAGGCCGCGGGCGATGAAGGGATCGTAGAGTGTGCCGATCGGCAGCAGGCGCGCGCCGAAGAGCTGGTGGCTGAGCCCCATGGCCGCGAGCTGGATGAACAGGTTGTTCTCGGCGATGCCGAGCTCGAGATGCTGGCCGCGTGGCGTCTTGCGCCAGAGCTGGGCCGACACGACTTTCAGCTCGCGGAAGACGTCTTCCGCTTCGGTATGCGCCCACAGGCCGCGCCGGTTCACCCACGCGCCAAGATTGGTCGAGACCGTGACGTCGGGCGAGGTCGTGACGATGCGCTTCGACAGCTCGCTGTCCTCGGCGGCGATGGCGT
>JBGGME010000216.1:0-4675 GCA_041288195.1 Hyphomicrobiaceae bacterium | reverse complement strand
CCACCGAGACGATCACGGGGAAGGTCGCCACGACGCCCGAGAGCTGGGGCCCGAGCAGATCGGCGGTGATCGAGATGACGCCAACGAGGGCAATGGTGGCCAGCATGCGGGCGGGGATATCCCACCACGGCAGCGGCGCGGGCATGGTCCTGGCGGCTGCCCCCGGCAGCAGGATGTAGGTGAGGAGAAGGCACAGCGCGGCCAGCCCGGCCGCCGTGACGAGGTCGAAGCGGGTCTCCTGCGTCGCCCAGGCGGTCGCGGCGAACGCCGCAGACGCCGCCGCCAGGCACAGGGGCCAGGACCCCACGCCGCTCGCTATGCCCCAGGCGAGCAGGTAGGCGCAGATGCACACGACGCCGAGCAGGATGCCGGCGCACGCGCCGACGCCGAACTCCGTGCCCTTCTCCAGCGTCAGGAAGAACAGCACCGGTCCCGTCAGCCACGGCAGGCCCATCAGCAGCGCGCCGATGGTCGGCCCCCACAGCCGCGCCGCAAGCGAGATGACCGCCACCAGCACCGGCGGCACGGCAAGCTTGAGCAGGAGGAGCATTGCTGTGGTTCTCCTCTCCCGATTCTTCTTTCAGAATCGGGAGAGGGATACCTATCGCAGATTCCCGCAGAAGCGCTGGATGCGCTTGCAGGCTTCCTCCAGCGCCTGCGTCGAGGCGGCGTAGGAGATGCGGAAGAACGGGCTCATGGCGAACGCCGCACCGTGCACGCAGGCGACCCCCTCCTCCTCCAGCACCGCCAGCGTGAAATCCTGGTCGGTGTTGATCTTGGCGCCCTTGGGCGTGGTCTTGCCGATCACGCCGGCGCACGAGGGATAGACGTAGAAGGCGCCCTCGGGCTTGGGACATTTGATGCCCTTGGCCTGGTTCAGCATCGACACGACGAGGTCCCGCCGCTCCCTGAAGATCTTGGCATTGCGCGGGATGAAGTCCTGCGGCCCGTTCAGTGCCTCGACCGCCGCCCATTGCGTGACGGAGTTGGGGTTGGAGGTCGACTGCGACTGCAGCTTGCACATCGCCTTGACGAGCGGCTCGGGCCCGGCGCCGTAGCCGAGCCGCCAGCCGGTCATGCAGTAGGTCTTGGAAAGACCGTTCAAGGTCAGCGTGCGCTCGTAGAGACCGGGCTCGACCTCGGCCGGCGTGTGGAACTGGAGATCGTCGTAGATCAGGTGCTCGTACATGTCGTCGGTCAGCACCCAGACGTGCTTGTTCTTCGGCGTCATCAGCACCTCGGTCAGCGCCTTGAGCTGCGCCTTCGTGTAGGCGGCGCCCGAGGGGTTGCAGGGTGCGTTGAAGATGAACCACTTCGTCTTGGCCGTGATGACGGCGTCGAGCGCTTCGGGGCGCAGGCGGTAGCCGTCCTCGTAGCGGCACGCCGCGAACACGGGCTTGCCGCCGCCCAGCAACACGATATCGGCATACGACACCCAGCACGGCGAGGGGATCACCACCTCGTCGCCGGGATTGATCGTCACGGCCAGCGCGTTGAACAGCACCTGCTTGCCGCCGGTGCCGACCGACACCTGATTGGGCTTGTATTCGAGGCCGTTCTCGCGCTTGAACTTGGCGGCCACCGCGGCCTTGAGCTCGGGGATGCCGTCGACGTCGGTGTAGCGCGTCTTGCCCTCGATCAGCGCCTTGATCGCGGCATACTTGATATTGTCGGGCGTCGGCAAATCCGGCTCGCCCGCCGACAGGTCGATGATGTCGCGCCCTTTCGCCTTCAGCTCCCGCGCCTTGGTCGACATGCCGATGGTCTGGGACGGCTGGATGCGGTTGATGCTGTCGGCGAAAAAGCCCATGTGATGCCTCGATTCGGGGCCGGTTGCGCCTCGCCTGTCGCGAAGCGCGCGGAACCTACGCGCGATGGCGTCCAAGTCAAGCCAAAAGGGGCTATATTGGGCGCTTCGCCATGACGGAGCCGCTCCCATGCGCACGCAACCGAGCCCAGCCACCATCATCGGCGGCCCGGTGTCCCCGTACGTGCGCAAGGTGCTCGCCATCTGCGAGATCAAGGGCGTGCCCTATCGCATCGACCCGATCGTGCCGTTCTTCGGGGACGAGCGGTTCAGTCAGCTCAATCCGCTGCGGCGCATTCCAATCTTCATCGACGAGGAGGTCTCCGTATCCGACAGCACGGTGATCGCCGAGTACCTGGAGGAGCGCTATGCCTCGCCGGCCCTGCTGCCGACGAGCCCGGCCGATCGCGCCCGGGCCCGCTGGATCGAGGAGTTCGCCGATACCCGTCTCGCCGACGTCTGCATCTGGCGCATCTTCTACGAGGCCGTGATCAACCCCTTCATCTGGCAGCGCCCCCGGGACAAGGACAAGATCGCACGCGCGGTGGCCGAGGACCTGCCTGCCGTCATGGCGGACCTGGAGCGGCTGGCGCCTGCCGACGGCTTCTTGTTCGGGACGGCGACGATTGCCGATATCGCTGTCGCGGTGATGCTGCAGAACCTGCGCTGGGCGCGCGTCGAGCCGGACAAGGCCCGCTGGCCGAAGGTCTGCGCCTGGGTCGAGCGCACGGTGTCGGTGCCCGGCCTGGCAAAGGTCACGGGCTTTGCCGAGGCTCTCATGCAGACCCCTCCCGACCGACATCGGGCGAGACTGGCCGAGCTCGGCGTACCGGTGACCGAGACGACGGTTGCCGGCAGCTCGGCGCGCCGGGGACCCATGACCGTCTAGTTGTATGAATTGATTCAACTATCTCGTTTTGGAAAGAGAGTTTTTATCGTCAGCCGGTTGCCTTTCTCGCCCTTAACCTCCACGCGAACGTCGCAAGACCAAGCATGCATCCAAAGGGGTGCGGGGTTTTGCCATGCCGACCGTTCGACGGGAGCTACGAGCCTGCCCGCTGTGCTTGCTGTCACTCTCCGTGGTCTCCGACGACCGTGGGGTGACCTACGAGTACGACATGACCGAGTGGGCCCGTCTGTGCCGCCATCCCGATTCTGGGAGCCCTGTGGCGTGTCCGGCGATGCAGACGATCGTGAAGAGCCGCACGCGCTCGAAGTAACTCCTCCAGGATCCTTCCTGTCCCTTCTCCGGATGGCCGATCGGCCACGCTGCGCGCAAAAGTTTTGCGGCAGCACCCACCGACCTGGACACCCCGCGGCCGTTGCTCGAAAAACGCCGGACACTCTCCGCTGTTGCAGTCACGGGAAGGGGGCAGCGGAATGCGCCTCGTGGTTGCCGGCCCAGCGCTGGCCCGGGTCTTATCCTGTGTGCTGGCGCTTGCGCTCTCGCCCAATTCGGCGGCGGCCCAGGACAACTGGCCGTGGGCGCTCTATCCGTCGTTGCGCAAGCAGGCCGCGCCCCCCAAGCGAACCCAGCCTCGCCCGCCCGCCAAGGCCGAAGAGTCCAAGCCGGCCGCAACCGCCGCCCTCGATCCTCAGCTTAGCCCGCCGCACCCAGCGCCGGATGCGAGGCCCCAGGCGACCGATCCGGCGAGCCGCCCCGAGGCGGGCGCCGCCAGCCCTGACAAGGCCCCGGCGTCATGGCAATGGCGTATCCTGCGCACAGCATGGACCGAGCGCGACGAAAAGGGCTACGAGGAGTTCGTCGCCAGGATCGGCGAGAGCGGCTGCCGCAACATGCATGCCTGCCTTACCAGCGCCGCCTCCAACCCGCTCTACCGCGCCTCCAATCCCCCCGGCATGCACTTCTATGCGGACTGCGCCGACCTGCCCTACATGCTGCGCGCCTACTACGCCTGGAAGAACGGTCTGCCTTTCTCCTACTCCACGGCCGTCACCCCGCTCGGCTTCTCCAAGGACATCCGCTACACGGCGCGCGGCAATGCCATCACCAGCCGCCGCGACCTCACCGATGCAGGGCTCGATGCGCGCAAGGCCATCCCGCAGGTGGTCGACACCATCTCCTCGGCGCACTACCGCACCCCGCCCGACCACGCGGGCAAGCTGCTGCCCGACCACTATCCCGTGCGCATCTCGCGCGAGAGCATCAGGCCCGGCACCATCATCTACGACCCCAACGGTCACGTTGCCGTGGTCTACAAGGTGACGCCGGAGGGCCGCATCCACTACATCGACACCCATCCCGACAACTCGCTCACGCGGGGCATCTATGGCAAGGCGTTCTCGCGGGCCACGCCGGCCATGGGTGCCGGCTTCAAGCGCTGGCGGCCGCAGACGCTGGTTGGCGCCGCCCAGCGTCCCGACGGCAGCTTTGCCGGCGGCCATATCGTGCTCAGCCCCGACAAGGACATCCCCGACTGGTCGGACGAGCAGTTCTTCGGCACCGAGCGCAATCGCACGAAGGCCTGGACGACCGGCAAATTCGTGCTCGAGGGCGAGACACTCGAATACTACGACTACGTGCGCAGGCGGCTCGCCACAGCAGGCTTCCGGTACGACCCGCTGGAGGAGACGCGCACGATGGTGCGCTCGCTGTGCGAGGACCTGAAATATCGCGTCGACGCGGTCGACGTCGCGATCAAGGCCGGTATCCACAAGCGGCCGCAACCCGACAAGCTGCCCAACAACATCTACGGCACCGACGGGGACTGGGAGACCTACTCGACGCCCTCGCGGGACGCTCGCCTCAAGACCGCCTTCAAGGAGTTGCGCGACGAGGTCGCCCGCTTCCTGGCGCTGTCTGCGGAGGGCAGCAAGCGGCTTGACTATGCGGGCGAGGACCTGCGC
>JBGGME010000215.1:0-5055 GCA_041288195.1 Hyphomicrobiaceae bacterium | reverse complement strand
ATGGATTCCAGTTCACCGCGGTGGGGGGACCGTTTGCAGCCGCGCTCACCGCGGGTCTTCTGCTGGGGCTCAATCAGGAGCAGCTGACGAGCGCACTGGGCATCGCCGGCAGCCAGGCAGGCGGTGTCATGGAGTTCGTACACGAGGGCGCGACGGTGAAGGCCCTGCACGGGGGTTGGCCGGCGCACGCCGGGCTGCTTGCGGCGCGGCTCGCCGGGGCCGGCATGACGGGGCCATCGACCATCCTCGAGGGCGCGCATGGATTCTACGCATTGTATGCGCGTGATGCGGAAGCGCCCGCGCGGCTGCGAGGCCACCTGCAGACGCTTGGCAAACACTGGCATCTTCGCGAAGCCGCGCTGAAGTCTCGCGCATCCTGCCATTACATTCAGCCGTTTCTCGAATGCCTGGAGACGCTGCTCCGCCGCGGGCTCGAGCCAGAGAACATTGCAGCGATCCACTGTGAGGTTCCGCGCGGCGAAGAGAGCCTCATCTGTGAACCGTGGGCAGAGAAACTGCGGCCCTCCTCGGCCTATCAGGCGAAGTTCAGCCTGCCCTACGCCCTCGGCGCGTTGCTGGTCGACGGCGAGATCACCATTGCGACTTTCGAGGGACCGACAAGGCCCGACGTTTGCGCGCGCTGTGCGTGCGTGAGCTGGTCACCGATGGTAGACGGAGACTTCCCCAATCGGTATGGGGCGCGCCTCACGGTGACGACACGCTCGGACGAAAGGTTATCCGCGGAGGTGGCCGATGTTCGCGGCACGCCGGGGCGGCCGTTCGCACAGGGCGAGTTGCCCGCCAAGTTCTATGACTGTGCGCGCCGCATGCTTCAGGGCGACGCGCCCGAGCGGTTGGCTGCGGCAGTCGACCGGTTGGACCGTGCACCGGATCTCACGGCGCTCACCGATGCGCTTCGGTGCATACATTAGCCCATCGGCCGGCATGCGCCGTATCAAGCAAGGGGACACGATCGAGATGGAGACGGTACTCATCGGCGGGACCCTGATTGACGGCACCGGCGGCGAGCCTATTCCCGGCGCCGGCGTGGTCGTGAAGGATGGCAAGATCCACGCGGTGGGGGCGGTGGCACAGCTCAGCTACGGCCGCGATGCCCGCGTGATCGATGTGGCTGGCCTCAGCATCATGCCCGGGCTGATCGATTCCCACACGCACCTCACCTATCACGGCGATCAGCCAAATGTCTGGCAGCTCGAGTTCGAGGAAAGCGTCGAACTCAACACGCTCAAAGCCGCGCGCAATGCGGCACGCATTCTGCAAACCGGCGTCACCGCCATCGGCGATGGCGGCTGCCGCGGATACATCGGGCCAGCGATCCGTGACGGCGTTGCCAAGGGCGTCATACCAGGACCCTATATCGTGGCGGCAGGGCCGATCCTGACCGGCTCGGCCGGACTACTCGATAGCATGCCTGTGTGGATCCGTATGGAGAGCGATCAGGCGCTCGGTATGACGGTCAACGGAACGGACGAAGTGCGCCGCGCCGTCCGCGCCCAGGTCAAGGGAGGTGTCGACTGGATCAAGGTCTCGGCAAGCGGCGTAGCGGGCTCGCGGTTCGCGACGGCGGAGACCGAGGACCTCAGCGCCGACGAGATCGGCGCAGCGGTGTCGGAGGCACGCAAGTACGGCAAGCCCGTCCATGCCCATGCCCATTCGCGGGAGGGCGTCCGCGCTTGCATCGAGGCGGGCGTGCTCTCGCTCCACTCCGGCGAGTTTGTCGACGAGGAAATCCTGGTTCTGATGCGCGAGAAGGGGATCATCTTCAGTCCCACCGTCGCCTGGCTGCATGCGCGCTGCTTGCCCGGCTACGTACTGGCTGACAACCCCGCTTTTGTCGAGGAAGCGTGGCGGGCGTATGCGGCGGCCAAAATATCGATCGTCAAGGCGCGCGAGCTCGGCGTGAAAATGGCGATGGGCTCGGACGCCTCTCACCGCTTTCATCATGTGCCTGATGCGGTGCTCGAGCTTGAGTATTACCAGGAGCTTGGCTGGCCGGCGCTGGAGGTCATTACCGCGGCGACCAAGACTGCCGCCGAGGCGATCAATAGGAGCGATAGGCTGGGAACGCTTGCGCCGGGCAAGGTTGCGGACATTCTGGTCGTAGAAGGGCCAGTTGCCGAGGACGTGCGGGTGCTTCGCGACAAGGGGAACATCAAGTGGATGTTCCAGGCAGGCCGCGAAGTGGCCCTGGCGCCGGATCGCGGAATTCTCGGTTCGCAGTTCAAGGCCGCCGAGTGGTTGGACAAGCCGCTCGGGCGAAGCGGTGGCCAGAGCAATCGCGCACCGGCGGGCCGCCCATGAAGGAAGCTGATTGCGATGCGCTCATCGCCGGCGCGGCCGAGAGTGTCTTTGTCGACGCGCGTCTCATAGACGGCATCAGTGACGAGCCGGTTGACCGGGGCTTTGTCAGAGTGCGCGAGGGCCGGATCGCAGCGGCGGGTCCGATGTCCGCTTACCGCACGGCGGGCGGAGACGAGCGAGTGGTCGATCTTGCAGGGCACAGCCTGCTTCCCGGCCTCATCGACTGCCACGTGCATTTCGTCTACAGCGGATTTCGCAGCCTTGAGGAGATCGATCGCTGCCCGGTGGAAACCGCCGCCATCAACGCCGTCGTCAATGGCGGCCTGATGCTCGATGCGGGCTACACGACGGTGCGGGACGTCGGCACCATCGGCAACGTCGCCGTGGCTGTGCGCGATGCCATAGCGGCGGGCAAGGTGCGCGGTCCGCGCGTGATCGCGTCCGGCCAGATCATTGGCCCAACCAGCGGCATGATCGACACGCTGCCCAGCCACTGGAGCACGTCGAGCGGCCTTGGGGTCTGTGTCGACGGGCCTGGAGCGATCATCAAGGAGGTCCGCCGGCAGATCAAGAACGGCGTCGACAACATCAAGCTTGGGGCGAGTGGCGTCGAGGTGGGCCGCTATGCCTACACCTGGATGACCACCCTCACCGCCGAGGAGATTGCAGCGGCGGTCGCGGAGGCGCATCGGTGGGGCCGGACCGTCGCCATTCACTGCCAGTCATTCGATGCGGCAAAGTTTGCGCTGCGCGCGGGCGCCGACACGATCGAGCATGGCACGCGCCTCGACGATGAGGCTCTAGCGCTGTTTGCCAACTCGCGCACGGCGCTGGTGCCGACGCTTTCCACACTGTTCAGCGTCCTCGAGCTTGGGGAAACCCTGAACCTTATGCCCAAGCAGCGCGAGGAGATGGCGGTCAATAAGGACCACTGGCTTGCAGCGGTGTCGCGCGCGCATGCAGCCGACGTCCTCATCGGCGCGGGCTCCGATATCGGCAACCGCTATCCCCACGGCCGCAACGCGCGGGAAATCGAGTTTTTGGTTCGTGCGGGGCTGTCGCCCATGCAGGCCATCAAGGCGGCGACCGGCACGGCTGCACGCGTTCTCGGCAAGGAGGGCACCGTCGGCTCACTCACCCCGGGAGCGTTCGCGGACCTGCTGGTTGCAGACGCCGATCCGCTCGAGGACGTCCGCACGCTGGGCAATCCGGAGCATATTCGTCTCGTCGTGCAGGAGGGCCGAGCCGTCGCGGGCCGCGACATCGGTCTCACGAGCCGACCGCGGGCGCCTGTTCCCGTGTCGCTTTGGCTGCGCCGCGAGCCCGCGACCGGATGACCATCACTCAGGCTGTGGCGGGTACAGGCGCAAGACTACGGCGGACGTATCGTCCGTGGCCGACCGCATCGCCGCACAGCTGCTCATCGCGATAGACAAAGCGTCCGCGCACCATGCTGTGGATCACTTTGCCTTGGAAGCGCCAACCGTCATAGATGGAGAAGCCGGCGTCGGAGTGCATGCCCGCGTTGTCCGCGACCCATGTCCGGTTGAGATCGACGATGGCAAAGTCGGCATCCCGGCCGACGGCAATGGCCCCCTTGTTTTGACACCCCATCGCGCGGGCAGGGTTTTGGCTCAGGACGCGGGCGATCGTGTTCAGGGGCAAACCGCGCTTGTGATAACCCTCGCCGAGCAGCACGGGCAGCAAAGTCTGGAGGCCGGGAAAACCCGGCGAGGCCTTCCAGATACCGCCAGCCTTCGCCGCAACGTGGCGGTGCACGTGGTCGGTCGCGACGACGTCGATGCTGCCCGCTTTCAGGGCCGCCCACAGGGCCTCCGTATCGCTCGCAGTGCGGATCGGGGGGCCGACCTTGCCGAGGTCGCTCCCTTTCCAGTCTATCGTGTGCGTCAGGTAGTGCGTGCATGTCTCGACGGTCAGGTCGGTGCCCAGCCGGCGTTGCGCCAGTGCTGCCTCCAACGCCGCTGCAGACGTGCAATGCACCATGTAGACTGGAGCACCCGCCTGGCGGGCGAGCGTCGCAACGCGATGAACCGCCTCCGCCTCGACAAAGGGGGGCCGCGAGTCGTTCCAGGCCGCAAGGCCACCTTTGCCTTGCGGATCCGCCGCCATGAGGCGTCGGCCCAGCACCCATGCGACCTCGATGTTCTCGCAATGCGGACAGAGAATGCCCCCACAGCGCGCGACGGCCTCCGCGAGACGGAACAGAAAGCCGTCATCGATATCCGGCAGGCCAATGCGCATCCCTTCGCCGCCGCGGCTGTACATAAAAAGCTTGAAGGAGGGAATGCCGTACGCCTTCGCGTAGTCCGGCACGCCGGCAAGCTGCTCCTCCGTCGAGATCACCAGATGCAAGCCGAAGTCGACGCGGCTGCCGGCGGCGGTGACCGCGCAAATTTCGTCAATCAGGGCAGGCTCAAACGGCTTTCCCGAGATGACGTAGGAGAGAAATGTGGTCACCCCGCCAGCCGCGGCCGCAGCCGACTCGGTTTCCGCATCGCTGGCGGCGCGCGGTCTGCTGATGTCGGAGCCGTGTCCGAGATGGATGTGCGCATCAACGACACCCGGCATGACTACAAGACCCTTCAGGTCAGCCGTAGCCTCTCCTGCAAGCGCGCCCGGAGCGGCGATGGCTTCGATCCGGCCGCCAGCAATACCGATATCGGCTTCGACGGTGGCTCCGTCAGGAAGCACCGCCTTACCGCCCCTCAGCAC
>JBGGME010000214.1:0-3601 GCA_041288195.1 Hyphomicrobiaceae bacterium | reverse complement strand
CTGACCGGCCGCACCCAGCCCAAGGGAGAGCGCGTGTGATGCCTGTCCTCGACGGCCGACATGCCTTGATCACCGGCGGCGGTACCGGCATTGGCGCCGCGATTGCCGCCAAGCTTTTCGCCGCGGGTGTCGTCATTTCAGTGGCGGGACGGCGCGCGGAGCCGCTGCGACGGGTTGCTAACAGTCTGCCGGGCACCCACGTCGTTGTCGCCGATGTAACGAAGGAGGCGCAGACCAAAGCCATGGTGGAGGCCGCGCGCGCCGCCCACGGTCCCATCGACATCCTCATTGCCAATGCCGGAGCGGCGGAAAGCTCGCCCATCGCCAGGGTCGATTTCGACCATTGGCAACGGATGCTCAACGTAAACCTCACGGGCGCGTTTCTCTCGGTGCAGGCGGCGCTGCCCGACTTGTTGCGGCGTGAGGCTGTCGCTTCCCGAATCGTCTTCACCGCTTCCACGGCGGGCATCAAGGGTTACCCCTATGTGGCAGCTTATTGCGCCGCCAAGCACGGCGTTGTCGGCCTAGCGCGCGCGCTCGCAGCGGAGCTGGCCTCGCGTGACATTACAGTCAACGCGGTATGTCCTGGCTACACGGAGACGCCGCTCCTGGAGAGCGCACTCACATCTATTGCTGACAAAACCGGACGTTCGCGTGACGCAGCTCGCGCCGATCTTGCGCGGTCCAACCCGCAAGGACGGCTCATCCAACCGGATGAGGTCGCGGAGACGGTGCTTTGGCTCTGCTCGCCGGCAGCGCGGGCGGTCAACGGTCAGGCTATCGCGATTTCAGGAGGCGAGGCATGACGGCGCGGCGACACCGGAGAAAAGCGCTCATCTCCGGGCGGGGGAGCCAATCCGCGAGCAAGCAGAGGCTGCGTTTGTGGGTGCGGCTGCTGCGCACCGGCCGCGCGGTGGAGGCCGAGCTGCGCGAGCGCTTGCGCGTTGCCTTCGATACAACGTTGCCGAAATTCGATGTCATGGCGGCGCTCGATCGCAAGCCCGAAGGCATGACAATGACGGAGCTGTCCCGCTTCTTGATGGTCTCCAATGGTAACGTCACCGGCATCATCGACCGATTGGTGCGGGAAGGGATTGTCGCGCGCCGCCCGCACGAGGCGGACCGTCGTGCCGTCTTCGTCCACCTCACACCAAAAGGCGCACGGCAGTTTGCTGCCATGGCCAAGGCTCACGAGGCTTGGGTGAGCGAGCTCCTGGGTCACTTCAGCGTCCAGGAAACCGAAACCATGCTCGCGCTCCTGGGCGTCCCGAGATTCAGGAGCAGCAGATTGGCAATCAAGCCGCAGGAGATTTCCCATGTTCGGTAGATTGTTTGCGCGTGAGCAGGTCAAAGACACTATCCCACGCCGTTCAGCGCCCAAGGGAGCGGCCGGCCTTGGTCCCAGTGCCCATGTCGACACCTTCACGCGCGATAACCTGCCGCCAGCTGAGCAATGGCCCGACCTGTTGCTCGACCGGACCGAGTTCCAATATCCCGACCATCTCAACGCGGCGGTCGAGCTCACCGACCATATGGTCGAGAAGGGGTTCGGGGACCACACGGCACTAATCGGCAACGGGCGGCGGCGCACCTACAAGGAGCTCACCGACTGGTCGAACCGACTCGCTCACGCCCTGATCGAGGACTTCGGCGTCAAGCCGGGCAACCGCGTACTCATCCGCTCCGGCAACAACCCGGCGATGGTGGCGACCTGGCTGGCGGTAACGAAGGCCGGCGGAGTGGCCGTCAATACCATGCCGATGCTGCGTGCCGGCGAACTCTCCAAGATCGTCGACAAGGCCGAGATTGGCTTGGCGCTATGCGATAGCCGCATCGCCGACGAGCTTGTCGCCTGCGCCAAGGGAAACAAGTTCTTGACCAAGGTGATCAACTTCGATGGCACGGCGAACCATGATGCCGAGCTCGACCGCGTCGCTTTGAGCAAGCCCGTCAGGTTCGACGCCGTCAGGACTGGCCGCGACGACGTTGCGCTTTTGGGTTTTACATCCGGTACGACCGGCGAACCGAAAGCCACGATGCATTTCCACCGTGATTTGCTGATCATTGCCGATGGCTACGCGAAAGAGGTGCTCGGCGTGACGCCGGACGACGTGTTCGTCGGCTCCCCTCCGCTCGCCTTCACATTCGGCCTCGGCGGCCTTGCAATTTTTCCGCTGCGTTTCGGCGCTACCGCGACGCTGCTAGAGAACGCCTGGCCCGCTAACATGATTGAGATCATCGAGACCTATAAGGCCACGATCAGCTTCACGTCGCCCACGGCTTACCGCGCCATGATGGCCGCCATGGACAAGGGCGCTGATCTCTCCTCGCTCAGAATGGCGGTCTCGGCGGGCGAGACACTGCCGGCACCCGTGTTCGAGGAGTGGGCTCAGAAGACGGGCAAGCCGATCCTAGACGGCATCGGTGCCACCGAGCTCCTCCACATCTTCATCAGCAATCGCCTCGGCGACGCTGCGCCAGCGGCGACCGGTCGCCCGGTGGCGGGTTACGAGGCACGCATCGTCGATGACGACATGAACGACGTGCCCGACGGCACAATCGGCCATCTCGCCGTGCGTGGACCGACAGGCTGTCGTTACCTCGCGGACGCGCGCCAAGCCAGGTACGTCCGTGACGGTTGGAACCTCACTGGTGACGATTTCGTTCGCGACAGCGACGGTGTGTACCATTTCGCCGCCCGAGCCGACGACATGATCATCTCCTCAGGCTACAACATCGCGGGCCCGGAAGTGGAGGCGGCGCTTCTCGGCCATCCCGACGTCGCCGAGTGTGCCGTCATCGGCGCCCCGAGCGCCGAGCGTGGCCAGATCGTTGAAGCGCACGTGGTCCTGAAGGTCGGGGTCCTTGGTGACGAGGCCTGCATTAAGAGTCTGCAGGACCACGTGAAGGCGACTATTGCCCCTTACAAGTACCCCCGCTCGATCAAGTTCATCTCGGCCTTGCCCAAAACTCAGACGGGGAAGATCCAACGGTTCAAGCTCAAGGCGTAGAGCATGCAGACGCTTCACCCCAAGGACTGGGCGCGCCCCAAGGGCTACTCCAACGGCGTGGTTGCGGACGGGCGGCTCGTGTTCGTTGCGGGCCAGGTCGGGTGGAACGCAAACCAACAGTTCGAGAGTGACGACTTTGTTGCACAGGCCGAACAAGCGCTCGCCAACATTGTGGCCGTGTTGGCCGAGGCTCGGGCGGGGCCCGAGCACATCGTGCGCCTGACATGGTACGTCACAGACAAGCAGGAGTACCTTACGCGGCTGAGCGACGTGGGCCGAGCCTACCGGCGCGTCATCGGACGGCACTTTCCAACGATGACGCTGCTGCAAGTTGCGGGCCTCGCCGAGGATGGCGCAAAGGTTGAGATCGAGGCAACCGCAGTAATTCCCAAGTCGTAACACAGCCCCGCCGGCTATCTTTCGATCTCATATGTCGACCTAGAGCAGTTGGCTCTGTTCGCCCCTCATGTTGAAGCGCAGCGATACGCGGCCTGAAGACAGCGCTCGGGCGTGAAGTTCTCACCGAGCCGCTCTATGGCACGGCGCCAGCCGAGGTAGCTCGGCAGGTACCAGGAAGCGACGCCCTTGAA
>JBGGME010000213.1:0-23775 GCA_041288195.1 Hyphomicrobiaceae bacterium | reverse complement strand
CCGCGAGATGCTGTTCCGCTCCAGCGAGGCGATGAAGAACTGCATCTCCGGCGTCATCCTCTACGACGAGACCATCCGCCAGAAGGCCAAGGACGGCACGCCGCTGCCCAAGGTGATCGAGGCGTCGGGCTCGCTGCCGGGTATCAAGGTCGACGCCGGCACCAAGGCGCTCCCGTTCTGTCCCGGCGAGGTCATCACCGAGGGTCTCGACGGCCTGCGCGATCGCATCAAGGATTATGTCGGCCTGGGCGCCAAGTTCGCCAAGTGGCGCGCGGTCATCGACATCGGCAAGAACATGCCCTCCTACGACTGCATCAACGCGAACGCGCATGCGCTGGCGCGCTACGCGGCGCTGTGCGTGGAGGGTGGGCTGGTGCCGATCGTGGAGCCCGAGGTGCTGATGGACGGCGACCACGACATCGACACCTGCGAGAAGGTCACGGAGTGGATGCTGAAGGAGACCTACGCGCAGCTCTACTACGCCAAGGTGCCGCTGGAGCAGACGGTGCTCAAGCCCAACATGGTGATATCGGGCAAGAAGTGCTCCAAGCAGGCGAGCCGCCAGGAGGTGGCCGAGCGCACGGTCATGGTTCTCAAGCGCTGCGTGCCGCCGGCGGTGCCGGGCATCGCATTTCTGTCGGGCGGGCAGTCGGACGAGGACGCCACCGCACACCTGTCGCTCATGAACCAGCTCGGCCCGTTGCCCTGGAAGCTGTCGTTCTCCTACGGCCGTGCGCTGCAGGCGGCGCCGCTCAAGGCCTGGGGCGGCAAGTCGGAGAACGTGGCGGCGGGGCAGCGCGCCTTCGCTCATCGAGCCAAGATGAACGGCGTCGCCACGCTCGGCAAATGGACCGAGCAGCTCGAGAAGGCGGCCTGATCGCATTCAATGTGCCGGGGTCGCCAGCGGCCCCGGACTTGCTCCGCAAGCGCACTCGCTACGCGTTGGGGTCCTCGGCGTCGTGCGCGTGGCCGATGGCGCGGCGCAGCTTCTGGTCGAGCTTGGCGGCATCGACGATCACCTTGCCCGAATGCACGGCGCGGACGGCCGTGAGAGGGACCGTGTAGTCGCCCGAGTTCTCCACGTAGACGACGATCTCGGCGCGACCGTGCGGCCGCACCTTGCGCACCGCGCCGAGAGCGGTGTCGCCGTCGTGTGCGAATACCTCGAAGCCTTCCTGGATCGTCTCGCCTGCCATATTGGGCTCCATGTTTGAGTCCGGCCGCGCTGCGGGTCCGCTCCATCAAGGGAGGAGGTCGTCAGGGGCTCGCCTCGCCGTGTGGCGGATGTGCAGGATGACGACCTCGTCACCTTGGACAGTGTAATAGATGCGGTAAGGATACCGAGTAGGAAACAAAACGCGGATGCTGGGATTGCTGCTAGCTACGCCGAGCAGCGGACTACTCGCCAGAAGATCGGTGCGGTTCCTCAGATGGCGGCGAACCCGCTCGGCAGAGCCCGGCGAGCTGTTGGCGGCGACATAGCTGTGGATGTCCTTCAAGTCCTGAAGAGCGCGCCTGTCCCAGCGCAGCGTCATGACCAGGGCTTGTCGAGCGCCTCGTTGACCTCAGCCTCGGAGGCAATGTCCCCTCGCTTGGCTCGCTCCAGCGCCGGCTCCAGGATGGCGCGCTCGTCCTCGGAAAGCTCGTAGACTTCGGTTTCCACAATCTCCGACAGCGCATCTATCGCGCGCGCCTGCTGCTCCTTGGGGAGGGATCTCACCTTGGCAAACAGGGTCTCGAGGGAGTCGTCGACTTTTGGCATTGCGCAGTAAGTAGCACAGTTCGTCCGGGATTGCGCGGGTTGCAAGCCGCTTTTTCGCCCCATTGGCCCCTGATAGCCTCGGTGGAATCGGGAACAGCTTGTGGGACAACGAGGTGGAAGCCGGAAGGGTGGCCCAGCTCTACGTCATCGTCGAGGTGGATGAGGGCGCGCACGAGCGGGTGGAGGCCGCGCTCGGCACGGCTGGCATCGCCTGCCTGCTGCTCGCGCCGCCGGCAAGTGGCGCCCTGACCGCGGACCGCGTCAAGCCGCTCGTCGAGGCCGTGCAGGCACGCCAGGTGGCGGCGCTGATCGCCGACGACATCGAGCTTGCGCGCACCGTGCGCGCCGACGGCGTCCATCTTGGTCCGGGCAATCTGGAGGAGGCCTACGAGCGGGCGCGCTCCGTGCTCGGAGATCGCGCCATCGTCGGCGTCGACGCGGGCATCTCCAAGCACGATGCCATGACCTCGGCCGAGGCCGGCGCCGACTATATTGGTTTCGGCGCACCCGCTCGCCTCAAGGATCGCGACAAGGCCCGCATGCGGCGCGATGAGCTCGTTGCCTGGTGGGGGGAGATCTTCGAGGTGCCCTGCGTCGCGCTCGATGTCGAGACCCGGGGCGAGGCGGAGGCGCTCGTTGGAGCGGGCGCGGATTTCATCGCCGTCCGCCTGGCCGCGGGAGAGTCGCCTGCTGCCGCGCGTGAGCTGCTGACCGACATCGCCGCGGCGCTTGCGGTCGCCGAGGCCGCGGGGTGAGTGTGAGGGCCATGGCAAACGGAAAGCTCGCCCCGGGGATCGCGGCCTTTGCCCTTCTCGCCCTCGTGTGGGCAGGGCATGGGGCTGCCGAGACCAGCTCCTGGGTCGGGCGCGGCGACGGGCCGGCCGAGCCCGTGCCGAAGAAGAAGGAGAAGGACAAGGCACAGCCGAAGCAGGCGCCGGTCAAGATCATCAAGACCGTGCCCTCGGCATCTCCGACGCTGCCGGCGGTGGCGCCACCGATCATGCCGAGCTTCAAGGGCGTGCCGGCGGGACCCGTCGAGCCGGCCAGGCCGCCTGTCGTCGCGGTGCCCGGCCCACCAGCGAGCGCCCCGCCGGACGCTTCCGACGCCTTGCGTGGGACAGCGGCGCCCGCGCCCATCAATGCCAGCGAGTACGCCAAGACGCTTCCGCCCAGCGAGGATGCTGCCTACGAGGCGTTCGACCAGGGCAGATACCTGACCGCGCTGCAGCTTGCCGCCGCCGCCGCCGCGCGCGGCGACCCGCAGGCGCACACGCTCGTGGGGCGCATCTATGCGGAAGGGCTCGGCGCGCCGAAGAATCCAGGCCTCGCCGCCCAGTGGTACGCACGCGGGGCGGAGCTCGGCGATGTCGAGGCCATGTTCGCGCTCGGCATCATGCTGGCCGAGGGCCAGGGCGTCGTGAAGGACCGCGAGGCGGCGGGGCAGATGCTGGAGGCCGCCGCGCTGCGCAAGCATCCGCTCGCCAACTACAACCTGGCGCTGTTGTTCCTGAGGGGCGACGGCAAGCCCGAGAACCCGCACCGCGCGCTTGCGCACATGCTGTTTGCAGCCGAGGCCGGCGTGGCAACCGCACAATACGACCTCGGCACCCTCTACGGCACCGGCACGGGAGCCGAGCCCAACGCCTTCGAGGCCGCCAAGTGGACGGGCAAGGCCGCGGCTGCGGGCCTGCCGGAGGCGCAGCTCGAGTATGCGGTCATGCTGTTCCAGGGCCGCGGTGTGGTGCCCGACCAGAAGCGCGGTGCCGAGCTGTTCCGCGCGGCCGCCGAACGGGGCCTGCCGGTGGCGCAGAACCGGCTGGCGCGCTGCTACCTGCATGGTGCCGGCGTCGAGATGAACGTGGTCGAGGCGGCAAAGTGGCACCTGATCGCCTCGGCCGGCGGGGTGGCGGACGAGGCCCTCGACAAGCTCGTGGCCAAGCTCTCCAAGGCCGACCGCGCCCGCGCGCAGAAGGCCGCGGACGACTGGCGCGAGAAGCAGCAGATGGGGATCGAGTAGGACGACGCCGGACCTTCGGGCCCGGCGCCGCCCCACTCGACAGGGTGCCGGCGCCCAATCCAACCCGCACACGGGGCCGAGCAGGCGGAGTAAGGCAGCCGACGCCTGAACATGGCCGCAACGTGTGGTTCACCGGGCATTCACGCCAGCGGGTTGAGGGAGTACCGCTCCCTCGCGTGGCGAGCATCGACAGGTGCATGGGTGCCGGCCTCTTTCCCGCGAGCGCGCTATCGCGCACTCGCGGCGCCGGCATGACGTCGGCGGTGCGCGATCCGTTCAGGCCGCCTTGACTTGCTCCCCGAACCACCACAGAACAAAGCATGACCGAGGAGTCACGCCTCGTCACGGGGGCAAAGCGCGAGGCCGATGGCGCGGAGCAGTCTCTGCGGCCGCAGCTGCTGCGCGAGTTCATCGGCCAGGAGCAGGCGCGCGCCAACCTCAAGGTGTTCATCGAGGCGGCCAAGGCGCGTGGCGACGCGCTCGACCACGTGCTGTTCGCGGGCCCGCCTGGCCTCGGCAAGACCACGCTGGCGCAGATCATGGCGCGCGAGCTGGGCGTCGGCTTCCGGTCGACCTCCGGGCCCGTGATCGCCAAGGCCGGCGATCTGGCGGCCCTGCTTACCAACCTCGAGGACCGCGACGTCCTCTTCATCGACGAGATCCATCGGCTCAACCCGGCGGTGGAGGAGATCCTCTATCCCGCCATGGAGGACTACCAGCTCGACCTCATCATCGGCGAGGGGCCGGCGGCGCGCTCGGTCAAGATCGATCTCGCCCGCTTCACGCTGATCGGCGCCACCACGCGCACGGGGCTGCTCACCACGCCGCTGCGCGACCGCTTCGGCATTCCCGTGCGGCTCAACTTCTATACGCACGCGGAGCTCGAGACGATCGTGGCGCGCGGCGCCGGCGTGCTCAAGGTGGCGATCACCGCGGATGGCGCCTCCGAGATCGCGCGGCGCTCGCGCGGCACCCCGCGCATCGCCGGCCGGCTGCTGCGCCGCGTGCGCGATTTCGCGGCGGTGGACAACGCAAAGGCCGTCACGGCCGAGGTGGCGGACCGCGCGCTGAGGCAACTCGAGGTCGACGGCGAGGGGCTGGATGCCCTCGATCACCGCTACCTCTCCTGCATCGCCAGGAACTACGACGGCGGTCCCGTCGGCATCGAGACGATCTCGGCCGCGCTGTCGGAGCCGCGCGATGCGCTCGAGGAGATCGTCGAGCCCTTCCTGCTGCAGCAGGGCTTCATCAGTCGCACGCCGCGTGGGCGTGTGCTCACTTTGCGGGCATACAAGCACCTTGGGCTGACGGGCCCCGCCCGTGCCGCCGCGCCTCAGATCGGGCTGTTCGACGAGGTGGCCGAGGAGGGCTCAGCGGGCAAATCAAGGATCGGTTAACCCCGCGCCTCAGCGAGACTTGCCATCGCCATGCGAATCCCACCACTAGCCGCCGTGCGAACAGCCTTGCTTGCGACACAAGCCCGTCCTATTTCCTCGCGCGCGTCTTGGGGAAGACGGGTGCATGCGGGGTCTCGCGCCTCGCCGCACGATGTCAGGGGGCGACCGATTTGAGACGTATCTCCCGTCGCAGATTCTTGCAGTCGATCGGCTTTACCGGCGCCGGCATGGTCGGGCTGTCGAGCTATGGCTTCGCCGTGGAGGCGAGCTGGCGCCTCGATGTCACGCGCTATCGCATCTCACCGGCCAACTGGCCGCGCGATCTGAAGCTGAAGATCGGTGTGCTCGCCGACGTGCACGCGGGCGGGCCGGCGATGCCGGCGGAACGCATCCGCGAGATCGTCGACCAGACGAATGCATTGAAGCCCGACGTGATCGTGCTGCTCGGCGACTTCGCGGCCAGCCACAAATTCAAGACGCGGACGGTGGCGCCGGAGGAATGGGCCGAGGCGCTGGGCGAGCTCAAGGCGCCGCTCGGCGTGCATGCCGTGCTCGGCAACCACGACTGGTGGGACGACCTCCATGCGCAGCGCACGCGTCGGGGCCCGGTGATCGGCCGGCGCATGCTCGAGCGCGAGGGCATCCCCGTCTACGAGAACGATGCCACGCGTCTCGTCAAGGACGGCCGCCGCTTCTGGGTGGCGGGTCTCGGCGACCAGATGGCCTTCATCAAGCGCCGCCGCGTGCGGGGCCTGCGCCGGTTCGAGGGCGTCGACGACCTCGACGGCACGCTCGCCAAGATCACCGATGATGCGCCCGTCATCCTGCTCGCGCACGAGCCCGACATCTTCCCGTCGGTGCCATCGCGCGTGCGCCTGACCTTGTCGGGGCATACCCACGGCGGACAGGTGCGCCTGCTCGGGTATTCGCCGATGGTGCCCTCGCGCTACGGCAACCGCTATGCTTACGGCCACGTGGTCGAGGAGGACCGCCATCTCATCGTCTCGGGGGGGCTCGGATGCTCTATCCTGCCGGTGCGCCTCGGCGTTCCCCCGGAGATCGTGATGGTCGATGTCGCAGCCGCCTGACCAGTCGGGTTCAGCCCCACGCTCAGCTACGGACCCAGCTTCCGGCCAAGTGCCGAGCCGGTGGCCCGATCTTGCCGGGCGCCTGATCGAGGACGCGAGCGGGCGGCGCCACATCCTGCCCGTGCGCGTCTACTTCGAGGACACGGACTTCTCCGGCCTCGTCTACCACGCCACCTACCTGCGCTGGTGCGAGCGCGGCCGCTCGGATTTCCTGCGGCTGATCGGCAATGACCACCAGGCCCTGTTCGCCGGTGCGGCGGGGCGCGAGCCCGCGGCGTTCGTAGTGCGCAGGATGGCGATCGAGTTCCTGCGTCCGGCGCGCATCGACGAGGTGCTGGAGGTGGTGACGCGCGCCAAGGAGTGGAGCGCCGCCACCCTGACGCTCGACCAGCGCGTGACGCGCGAGGGCCGCGATCTCTTTACCGCCGAGGTGATGGTGGTGCTGATCTCGGCCAGCGGCAAGCCGCTGCGCCTCTCGGCGGCGTTGCGCGAGGCTTTGCAGGCGAAGCCGGCATAGGCATATTCCCGCGTGCGGGGAGAGGGAGCGAACGGAGATCGCATGCCGACTGTCGAGCAGATGCAGAAGTTGATCGATGCGATGTTTCCGGGCCTGATGGGCGTGAAGCTCGTGGAGGCTGCGCAGGACAAGATCGTCGCCAGCATGCTGGTGCGCCCCGACCTGTGCACGGCGGGCGGCATATGCCATGGCGGCGCCTACATGGCGTTCGCCGACACCGTCGGGGCGATCGGCACGGTGATGAACCTGCCGCCCAACGCGCGCACGACCACCATCGAGTCCAAGACCAACTTCCTGGGCGCCGCGGCGGTCAATACCACCATCACCGCGGAATCGACGCCGCTGCATCGCGGCAAGACGACGATGGTCTGGCAGACCATGATCCGCTCCGAGGCCGGCAAGCTGTGCGCCGTCGTTACCCAGACGCAGATGGTGTTGCCGGCGGCGTGAGGTTTGGCCCCCGAGTGAGCCACCAGATCGAGCCCGCACGCTTGGCTGATATGAATCCCTCAACTCAGCCGCAATGTTATGGTCGTTGAGTGCTGAGTAATGCGTGCGCGGGCAACACGCGTGGCAAACCAAGGGCAATGGAGGAAATGTCATGACAGCGATCGTACTGTCGCGTCGTCAGGCACTGCTGGGCACTGCTGCTGTTGCGGCTGGGGCCGCTACCTTGAACGGACTGCCGATGCCGGCGCATGCCAAGGCGCCGTTCGCCAATGACCAGGCGCCCTACTTCTATCGCTTCAACCACGGCAAGATGCAGGCGACCGTGGTGTCCGACGGCATCTTGCCGCTCGGCGAGCCCTCGGGCTCCTTCCTCGGCACGTCGAAGGAAGAGATCGGCAAGATGCTGGCCGACAATTTTCTTTCGCCCTCGAGCGTCACGCTGGAGCAGAATATTCTCGTCCTCAACACCGGAGACAAGCTGGTGCTGTTCGACACCGGCATGGGCACCTCGCAGATGTTCGGGCCCACGCCCGGGAAGATGATGGCCAACCTCAAGGCGGCGGGCATCGATCCAAAGGATATCGACGCGGTGGTGGCCACGCACGCCCACTGCGATCACGTCTGGGGCATCATGGGCGACGACGGCAAGCCCAATTTCCCGAACGCGCAGATCTACATCTCGCAGGCCGATTTCGACTATTGGACCGACGAGGCCAAGCTCGGGTTGAAGGACCCGGCCTTCATGAAGGCGTTCGTGGAAGGCGCGCGCAAGAACCTGCTACCGGTTCGCGACCGCATCGTATTCGTGAAGGACGGCCAGGAGTTCCTGCCGGGCATCCAGGCGATCGCGGCGCCCGGCCACACGGTCGGACACATGGTCTACATGGTCACATCCGACGGCAAGTCGCTGGCGGCCATCGGCGACCTGACGCACCATCAGGTGCTGCTGGTGGAGAAGCCCCGCATCGAGTTCGCCTTCGATACCGATCCCAAGCAGTCCGCCAACTCCCGCGTGCGCATCCTCGACATGCTCGCGGCGCAGCGCATACCGCTCATCGCCTATCACTTCCCCTGGCCGGGCGTGGGGCACGTCGCCAAGCAGGGCGACGGCTTCAAGTTCCATGCCGCGCCGATGCAGATGGTGCTCTGAGCCTTCGACGCAGCGAGCGGGTCCGCGGACGTTCGATCGGGCCCGCCCGTCTCGTGCTATGCATTGGCGGCAGGCAACGGGCCTGCGCAGGCAACGACCATGCCCGCCGCCAGCGACGCCATCCAGCCCCACGAGCTCGACGCGCTGTTTGCGTGCCTCGATGGGGTGCGCTCGACCGAGGGCGTGGCGCTCGCCGTGTCGGGCGGCGGCGACAGCACCGCGCTGATGGTGCTGTTTGCGGACTGGCTGCGCCAGCATGGACGCGTTGCGTCTGCGCACGTGGTGCTGACCGTCGATCACCGTCTGCGCCCGGAGTCGGTCCGCGAGGCCGAGGCCGTCGCCGCGTTCGCCGCGCGTTCGAGCTTCCGCCACGCAACGCTCGTTTGCGAGGCGCCCAAGCCGCACTCGGGCGTGCAGGCGGCTGCCCGGGCGGCCCGCTACCGCCTGATGAGCGAGCATGCCCGAGCGCATGGGCTCGCCAGTCTGCTCACCGCTCACACCCTCGACGACCAGGCCGAGACGCTGCTGATGCGGCTCGCACGCGGCAGCGGCCTCGACGGCCTCACGGCCATGGCTCCCGCAATGCGTATGGGGGGCCTGCGTCTGGTGCGTCCGTTCCTGGATGTGCCGAAGTCGCGGCTCCTGGCAACCCTGCGACAGCGCGCGATCCCCTGGATCGAGGACCCGAGCAACCAGTCGCCGGTCTACGAGCGCACGCGCCTGCGGGCCGCGCGGGCAACACTCGATGGGCTCGGCCTGACGGCGCAGATGCTGGCAACCAGCGTGCGGCGGCTGCAGCGGGCAAGAGTGGCCCTCGACAGCCTGACGGAAAGCTATTGCGCCGAGCCACCCGGAGGCATCGTGCAGACCGAGCCCGTGGGCATTCTTGCGGTTGATCGAGAGCGGCTGAGCCGGGCGCCGGAAGAGATTGTCATCAGGCTGCTCGACCGCTGCATCGCCGCTGCCGGGGGATCGCAGGAGCCTGTGCCGCTGTCCAGCCTCGAGGCGATCGTCGGCAGCCTGCGCCGCAGCGATGGGGAGGTCAGCTGGACGCTCGCCCGTGCCCAGATTTCCGCTACTCCCAATTGCATCCGCTTCGAGCGCGAGCCCGGACGCCTGCCGCTGCCGTCTCTCACACTGGGGGCCGGTGCAACGGCGCTTTGGGACGGGCGCTTCGTGGTCGGTGTCGGTGCCGGATTCGTGGGCAGCATGGAGGTGCGTGCGCTGGGGCCGGAGGGTATGGCCGAGCTGCGGCGCCTCGGCCGAGATGTCCGCCCTGCACGCGCATTTCGGCTCGTGCCGTCCTTCTGGCGGGGCCCGCGCCTACTCGCCGTGCCGCAGGCCCGCTACTGGGCTGAAGCCGGCCTCGAGGGGCCACTTTCGGCCACGTTTGGGGGCCTGCGCTACAACTCGGAAGGTAGTTTGCCCCCAGAACAGGGCGGATTCGACAGGTTTTGCTAAGGATGAGCTGCCATCAAATAGCGCGGCTGGCGTGCTCAACTTGGCAAATATTCTATACATACCTATGTTAAATGGAGCTTGGGATACGCCGAGCAGCGGCGCGATACGGCCTACCGGCCGGCCAAACTCCTGGGACGGTATGCGGCACATGACGGCCCAGGGCGAGAAGGAACCCCGATGAATTCGAACTTTCGCAATCTTGCGATCTGGGTCGTGATCGGCCTGTTGCTGATGGCACTTTTCAACCTGTTCCAGAACCCCAGTCAGGGGCGCCGCGGCAACGAGATCCCCTATTCAGAGTTCCTGGCCGGCGTCGATGCCGGCAATGTCGCCGAGGTGACGATCGCCAAGCACCGCATCACCGGCAGCTATCGCGACAAGGGCGCCAGCTTCACCACCATCTCTCCCGAGGATCCGGGCCTGGTCGAGCGCCTGAGCAAGAAGGGCGTGAAGATCACCGCCCGGCCGCCGGAGGAGGACGTGCCCTCGATCCTGGGCGTGCTGGTCAACTGGTTCCCGATGCTGCTGCTGATCGGCGTGTGGATCTTCTTCATGCGCCAGATGCAGTCGGGCGGCGGGCGCGCCATGGGGTTCGGCAAGTCGAAAGCCAAGCTGCTGACCGAACGGCACGGGCGCGTGACGTTCGAGGACGTGGCGGGTGTCGACGAGGCCAAGTCCGACCTGCAGGAGATCGTCGAATTCCTGCGCGATCCCCAGAAATTCCAACGGCTTGGCGGTCGCATCCCGCGCGGCGCGCTGCTGGTCGGGCCTCCGGGCACCGGCAAGACCCTGCTCGCCCGCGCCATCGCCGGCGAGGCCAATGTGCCGTTCTTCACCATCTCGGGCTCCGACTTCGTCGAGATGTTCGTCGGCGTCGGCGCGTCCCGCGTGCGCGACATGTTCGAGCAGGCCAAGAAGAACGCGCCCTGCATCATCTTCATCGACGAGATCGACGCCGTCGGCCGGCATCGCGGCGCTGGGCTGGGCGGCGGCAACGACGAGCGCGAGCAGACGCTGAACCAGCTGCTCGTCGAGATGGACGGCTTCGAGTCCAACGAGGGCATCATCCTGATCGCCGCCACCAACCGTCCCGACGTGCTCGACCCGGCGCTGCTGCGTCCGGGCCGCTTCGACCGGCAGATCATGGTGCCCAACCCCGACGTTGGCGGCCGCGAGAAGATCCTGCGCGTGCACATGCGCAAGGTGCCGCTGGCGCCCGACGTCGATCCCAAGGTGATCGCGCGCGGCACGCCGGGCTTCTCCGGTGCCGACCTCGCCAACCTCGTCAACGAGGCGGCGCTGCTGGCGGCGCGGCGCAACAAGCGTCTGGTCACGCAGGCCGAGTTCGAGGACTCCAAGGACAAGGTGATGATGGGCGCGGAGCGGCGCTCGATGATCATGAGCGAGGAGGAGAAGCTCGCCACCGCCTATCACGAGGGCGGGCACGCGCTGGTGAATCTGATGGTGCCCGGCAACGACCCCCTGCACAAGGTGACGATCATCCCGCGCGGACGGGCGCTCGGCGTCACCATGAGCCTGCCGGAGCGCGACAAGCTCTCCTACTCCAAGCAGTGGTGCGAGGCCCGCATTGCCACCATGTTCGGCGGACGCGTCGCCGAGCAGCTGATCTACGGCGAGGACCATCTCAATACGGGCGCCTCGAGCGACATCATGCAGGCGACCGAGCTTGCCCGGCGCATGGTCACGGAATGGGGCATGAGCGAGAAGCTCGGACCCCTGCGCTACAACGAGAACCAGCAGGAGGTATTCCTCGGCCACGCCATCACCCAGCGCCAGAACATGTCCGAGGACACCGCCAAGCTGATCGACGAGGAGATCCGGCGCATCGTCACGGACGGCGAGAAGAAGTCGCGCGAGGTGCTGTTCGCCAACCGCGACAAGCTCGAGTCGATCACCCAGGCGCTGATGGAGTTCGAGACCATCAGCGGCGAGGAGGTGCAGGCGCTGATGCGGGGCGAGAAGATCGTGCGCGCGGTCGACGACGAGGAGACCAGGGGCCCGGCAGGACCCGCGGTCCCGGCAGCCGGCAAGATGCGCCCGCCGCGTCCGGAGCCCGGCGCCGGTGGCCTCGAGCCGCAGCCGCAGACCTAGGTCCGCTGTAGGTCCATGTAGGTCTGCTAGAGGTCAAGTCGGGAATGGTGGTTCCCGGTCACGCACCGCGCCTTCCTTTCGTCGCTTTTTGCGCCTCCTCCTTGCCTCGGCGATGCAATGCGCGTTGATTGGCGCAGCAGCGCGATTCCGGTTGCCAGGGCCAGGAAATAGGCCGTCGCGGGCGGAAATGGCGGCACGCCGAGATCGGGGTGGGGGACTCTTGCGGCTCGGCTGCCAACATGGACTGGTGCTGGCAGCTGGACGGGTGCCTCAGGCGGGCGAGGGAACGGTTTGACGACCACGACGGGGGGCACGACCGGAGGGCAAGGAGCGACGCGGACGGTGGTGACGGCCCGCAAGCGGACGTCCACAACGGCTAGCCGTCGTGCACCCGTGCCCTCGCGCCCATGGCGGGCGGCGCTCCGCGTCTCGGCCAAATTGGCCGCGCTGGTCATCTTCCCGATCCTGATCGCTGCCGGACTCCTCTACGTGCGCCTGCTGCACGGTCCGGTCTCCGTGGGCTTCCTTGCCCAGCCCATCGAGCGCGCGATTGCCGAGGAGATCTCGACGGTCGGCGTCGCCATCGAGGACGTGGCCCTGCGTCTGGGCGACGGCGGCCAGATCGAGTTCGAGCTCAAGAACGTCCGCATCACCGACACCGACAACGTGGCCCTGGCGATGGCGCCTTCGGCCCTGATCTCGCTCAGCCGCAAGGCGCTGCTGAGCGGCCGCATCGCGCCCGAAAGCATCGACCTGGTCTCGCCGCGCCTGACGCTGCTCTATGGCGAGGACGGCACGCTTGCGCTCAAGTTCGCAACGCCCGCGGAGCCTGCGGGCAGCGAGCGCGCCAAGGTCGCGGTCCGGCGCGGGACGGCAGAGGCGCCGGTTGCGCCATCTGCAGGCCAGGTCGATGCCGAGGGCGGGCTCGGCCGCATCGATCTTGTCAAGATCCTGTCGGAGTCTTCCGCGCGCGCCCGCAGGCGCGAGCGTGCCAGCGCCTACCTGCGCGAGATCGGGCTCAAGTCGGCAACCGTCATCATCGACCACAGCGGCCGCAAGAGCATCTGGCGGGTGCTGGAGCTCGGCGTCGACCTGGATCATCGCAGAAGCCGCAGCTCGATCGCCGGCAGGGCCAAGATCGAGTCGCTCGCCGGCCCCTGGACGCTCGACTTCCGGACCTACGAGATCGAGGCCGCCAACAAGCTGCAGCTCGCGGTTTCCGTGCAGGGCCTGGTGCCGCGCGGACTTGCACGTTCCCTGCCCCAGCTCGCCGGCCTCGAAAGCCTCGACGTGCCGGTGTGGGCCGAAGCCAAGCTGGATATTTCCAACACCGGCGAGATCCTGAGCGGCACCATCGACATCGACGCCGCGCCGGGACGGGTATCGCTGCCGTGGCTGGCGGCGACGCCGCTGCGCATCGATGGCGGGCATCTGGCGCTCGCCTACGACAAGGCCGCGCGCCGGCTGACGATTGCGCCCTCGGTGCTGGTGTGGGGCGACAGCCGCGTGCAGTTCACCGGCACGGTGGCGCACACTGCCGAGGGCGCCGAGGGCGCGCGCTGGGCCTTCGACTTGCGGTCTGCTGGCGGATGGATCGGCGCCGAGCCGCCGCACATCCCGCAGCTGACGATCGACGACTGGACGGCGCGCGGGTTCGTCGCGCCGGAGCGGGGTCGCGCCGTGCTCTCGGAGTTTCGGCTGAAGGCCGGCGGCGCCGAGATCTCCGCCGAGGGCGATGTGGCGGACATGGCCGGGGCGATGCAGGCGCGCCTCGACGGCAAGATCGGGCCGATGCCTGCGAGCATCTTCAAGGCCATCTGGCCCGCGCCGCTTGCGCCGCGCTCGCGCGACTGGGTGGTCAAGCATCTGGTGCGCGGCTGGCTGCAGGGCGGCTCTTTCCGGCTGGCCACGAACGCGGGCGTCGGGGCCGGCTCGGGCTGGGCGGCGACCACGGCGCCCTCGCAGGGCTCCCTCACGCTGGAGGCGGCCAACCTCGCCTTCAGTCTCGTCGACAGCTGGCCGACGCTGGAAGCGCCGCGCGCCCTCGTGCGGCTCGACGACCAGAGCTTCGAGCTGCGCCTGCCCGACGCCACCGTCACCGCTGCCGACGGCCGACAGCTTGCCCTGAAGGGAACGTTCAGCGTCGACATGACGGAGCCGCTGCCCCGCACGGGGCGCGTGGCCGTGCGAGGGCAGGGGCCGTTGTCCGCCGCCCTCGACATCCTCGACCGGCCGCCGTTCGGCCTGGTGCAGAAGAGCGGGCTGAGCGTGGCCGGCGTCGACGGCAAGGTCGACACCCAGCTCACGGTCGCATTCCCGCTCGGCCAGGCGCTGGAGCCGCGCGACATCGTGCTGGAAGGCAAGACGCGGATCACCGAAGCCCGCCTCGGTCAGGCGCTCGGCCCCTACCAGGTGCACGGCGCCAACATCACCATCGACATGACGCCGACGGCGGCCGAGGCCAGGGCCGACATGCTGATCAATGGGGTGGTGGCCAAGGCCATGTGGCAGCATGTGTTCGCCGCGCCCCCCGAGAAGCAGCCGCCGCTCAAGATCACGGCTACCCTCGACAACAGCTACCGCACCCAGCTCGGCCTCGACATAAATGATCTGGTGCAGGGCGACGTCGGCATCGAGGCGACCATCTCCACCGATGCGCGCGGCGAGCGCCGCGTCCATGTGCGTGCCGATCTCGTCAATGCCGAAGTAGGGCTCGACAGCGTCGCTTGGCGCAAGCCCAGGGGCAAGCGCAGCGTGTTCGAGTTCGATGTGGGCAAGGGCACGGGCGCCTATCCGATCGAGCTGCTCAACGTCAGGCTGGTCGGCGACGACGTGGCGATCGAAGGCTGGATGGGGATCGGGTCCGACAACAAGGTCAAGGAGTTCCGCTTCCCCAACTTCTCGCTCAACGTCATCACCAGTCTCGAGACGCACGGCAAGGTGCGCCCCGACGGCGTCTGGGACGTGACCGCGAAGGGCCCCACCTACGACGGCCGCGAACTCTTCCGCTCGTTCTTCGATGTCGCCCATCAGGTCGACCCGAACGCCAAGATCAGGCCGGGCCTCGACCTCAAGGCCGAAATCACCACCGTGGTCGGCTTCACCGACACCACGCTGCGCAACGTGAAGATGACGTTGCAGAAGCGGTCCAACAAGCTGACTGGACTCGACGTGCGCGGGACGCTCGAGGGCGGCAAGGCCTTCGCCGCCGTGGTGCGGCAGGAGCCCGGCAGACCGCGCACCCTGATCGCGGAATCCCAGGATGCCGGCCAGGTGTTCAAGCTGGTCGGCTTCTATCCCAATGCGGTCGGCGGCATGATGAACCTCGAGGTCAACCTGCAAGGCGAGGGCGCAGCCGAGCGGACGGGCACGCTGTGGGCCCGCAACTTCCGGGTGCTCGGCGATCCGGTGGTCATCGAGGTGCTGCAGAGCGCGGACAGCAACCGCAGCGAGCGGCGCAACGTCGTGCGCCAGCAATTCGACTTCGAGATCATGCGTGTGCCGTTCTCGGTCGGCCATGGCCAGTTCGTCATGCACAACGCCGTCATCAACGGCCCGTTCGAGGGCGCGAGCCTGCGCGGCAAGGTCGATTTCAGGGCGCAGGTCATCGACGTCGGCGGGACCTACGTGGGCGGCACCGGCATCATGCAGGTGATAGCCTCGATCCCGGTGCTGGGCCCGATCCTGACGGGGCCGCGCGGGGAGGGTGTGTTCGGCATCACGTTCGCGATCAAGGGCACGATGGCCAACCCTCAGGTGGTCGTGAATCCGCTGGCGCTGCTGACGCCCGGCATCTTCCGCGAGATCTTCCAGATGACCGACGAGGACCCGCGCGTGGTGCCGCGCGAGCGGCCGACGCCGAAGCGGGACGGCGCACGTGCTTCCAGCGCGCCGGCCTCAGGCCCTCCGGGTGGAGCGCTGCTGGCGCCGGGCGTCCAGCCCGAGGTCGGGGGGAGCTGGTCGGCAGAGACGCCGCCGCCGCAACAGCCCAAGCGCAAGTAGCACGGCGCGCTCAGCCCAAATCTCTCCTATTCGTGGGACGCATCCCCGACGTGCGCGCGCTCCCGGCGTTCGTCCGTGACGGAGCGCACGTGCGCGGGCTAAGCTCGCCGCAACGGCCGGCGCCGGGGCAGCGTCACAATCCAGGAGACACCGAATGGCAGGCATCACCAGAACCGCGCGCGCCGAGTGGCAGGGCACGGGCAAGGAAGGCAAGGGCACGCTGTCGACGCAAAGCGGCGTGCTTTCGACCACGCCCTACGGCTTCAATACGAGGTTCGGCAGCGAGAAGGGCACCAACCCCGAGGAGCTGGTCGCGGCGGCGCATGCGGGCTGCTTCTCGATGGCGCTGGCGTTCGCGCTGACGGCGGCGGGCTTCACGCCGACACGCATCGCCACCTCGGCGGCCGTGACGCTCGAGCCGGAGGGGACCGGCTTCAAGATCTCGAAGTCGGCGCTCAAGCTCGAGGCCAGCGTGCCCAATATCGACCGTGCGCAGTTCGAGAAGATCGCCGCGGGTGCCAAGGCCGGCTGTCCGGTCTCCAAGCTCATGAACGCAGAGATCACCCTCGACTGGCAGCTCGTCTGAATAGTCACTCTGGAAACGAAGGGACCCACATGGAAAAGCGCAAGCTCGGCAAGTCGAGACTGTCAATCGCGCCGCTGATGTTCGGCGGCAACGTGTTCGGATGGACGGCGGACGAGGCGATGTCGATGAAGCTGCTCGACGGCTTCGTCGGTGCGGGCCTCAATGCCATCGACACGGCCGACGTCTATTCCAAGTGGGTCCCGGGCCACAAGGGCGGCGAGTCCGAGACCATCATCGGCAAGTGGCTGAAGGCGAGGGGCGGGCGCGACAGAATCGTGCTGGCGAGCAAGGTCGGCATGGAGATGCCGGGCATCGGCAAGGGCCTGCGCAAGGCCTACATCCTGGCGCGCGTCGAGGACTCGCTGAAGCGGCTGCAGACCGACTACATCGACCTCTACCAATCGCACACCGACGATCAGGAAGCGCCGATCGAGGAGACGCTCGCCACCTATCAGCAGCTGATCGAGCAGGGCAAGGTGCGCGCCATCGGCGCCTCGAACTACACCGCGCCAAGGCTGGCTGCCGCGCTGAAGGCGAGTGCGGCGGGCAAGCTGCCGCGCTACGAGAGCCTGCAGCCGCACTACAACATGTGCGAGCGGCCGCTCTACGAGGCCGAGCTGGAGCCGCTGTGCCTGAAGGAGGGCGTGGGCGTCATTCCCTACTATTCGCTGGCGAGCGGATTCCTGACGGGCAAGTACCGGTCGGAGGCCGACCTCGGCAAGAGCGCGCGCGGCGGCGGCGTCAAGAAGTACCTCAACGACAAGGGGCTGCGCATCCTGAAGGCGCTCGACGAGGTGAGCGCAGGTGCGCGCTCCAAGCCGGGCGTGGTCGCGCTCGCATGGCTGATCGCGCGGCCCAGCATCACCGCGCCGATCGCGAGCGCCACCAACATGGCCCAGCTCGAGGACCTCGTCGCAGCCACGCAGCTGAAGCTCGACGCCGCTGCGATCAAGAAGCTCGACGCCGCGAGCGCGTGAGCGGTCCCTCTCTCCCCGCGAGGCGGGGAGAGGGTCGGGGTGAGGGGCGGCGGCATACGCCGACATCCTGGTGTGTGGCCGCCCCTCACCCTAACCCTCTCCCCATGCTGAAGGAGCATGGGGAGAGGGGACTATGCGCGCTGGCGCAGGAGGTAGGTGGTGGCGGCGCGGATGGCGGGGGGCGCGTAGAGGATCTTGCGGTGGCCGAGATGGTCGAAGGCCTGCAGCCGGGTGGTCTTGCAGGCGGACGCCATCTCCTCGGCGTCGCGGAAGGCAACGTCGGCGTCGTCGCGGGAATGCAGCAGGAGGGCGGGTCGGCCGGTCTCGGCGAGCAGCTTCTCGCCCGTGAAGTCCGCGATCCGGCGATGCGCAATGCGCTCCAGGCGGCGCTCGTAGGCGCGGCGCGCGGCCGGTGAAAGCCCGAGCTCCTCGCTGAAGCTGTCCGTCACCTGCGAGAAACGGTTGGGAACGGCGACCAGCACGAAGTCCTGGAACGGATAGGCGCGCGGCATCGGTGCGCCGGCGGTGCCGGCAAGCAGCACGGCGTGCCCGCCGAGGGAGTGACCGACGGCGTACTGAATGGGGCCCAGCGCCTCCGCGACCTCGCGCACGGCATGGCCGCAGGAGATCAGCGTCGTGTGCGCGCCTGAGCTCCTGCCGTGCGCGGGCAGGTCGAACAGGACGGCGCGCAAGCCGCGCCTGCGGAACTGCTCGGCGAATGCGCTCATGAAGGCCGCCTCGCCGGTCCAGCCGTGCACCAGCAGCACGCTTGCCGCGGCGGGGCCGTCGGGCTCGAAGACGTAGGCCTGCAGGTCGCCGGTGCTGGTGGGGATACGCAACTCCTCGGCATGGCGCAGATGGAAGCGCGCCCGGGCCACGAGCTGATCGTGATCGGGGCTGCGGTGGCGCGACAGGCTCGGGGTGCAGAACCGCTGGTAGGCGAAATCGCCCCAAGCCTGGGGCGCGTGCGGGCCTACATTCGGGGGGAGATCGTCAAGGACCTGGTGACGCTGCAACATGTAGAAGGCTCGATTGGGTCGTGCGGAAGCTGCGTAGCATATGTCCGTTGCGTTGCGGTTATGTGCTGCCGATCGCAGTCATGGTTGCCAGGCCAGACCGACGCGGCTGTTACATAGGGAACCGGCGCCGAGTTGCCAGCCCCACGATCGGCGGGAACTCGTATACAATTTGGCGCATGGATTGGAATGACGAAGGCGTGATCCTGAGCGTGCGGCCGCATGGCGAGACCGGGGCCGTGCTCGAGCTGTTCACGCGCGGCCACGGGCGGCATCTGGGCCTCGTTCACGGCGGGCGCTCGCGCAGGCTGCGGCCGGTCCTGCAGACCGGCAACCACCTGGATGTCACGTGGAAGGCGCGGCTTGCCGATCATCTGGGCCATTTCGGCGTCGAGCTGCGCAAAGGTTATGCAGCCGCTGTCATGGAGGATGCGTCGGCCCTGGCGGCGCTGACGTCGATGGTGGCGCTCGCCCGCCTGCTGCCCGAGCGCGATCCCCATCCCAACCTCTACGAAGTCACGCTGTTCGTGCTGGGCTTCCTCGACGAGCCGCAGGTGTGGCCGGCGCTCGTGGTGCGCTGGGAGCTGGCGCTGCTCGAGGAGCTGGGCTTCGGTCTCGATCTCGCGTCCTGCGCGGCGACCGGGACAACAGCCGATCTCGTCTACGTCTCGCCCAAGTCCGGGCGCGCCGTCTCCGGCGAGGCGGGTGAGCCCTACAAGGACCGTCTGCTGGCCCTGCCGGCATTCCTGCGCGGGCGCGCGACAGGACCGGTGACGGAGGAGGACGTGCGCGCGGGCTTTGCTCTCACGGGGCATTTTCTCGACGCGCGCGTGCTGCGGCCCAGGGAGATTCCGATGCCGGACGCGCGCGGGCGCCTGCTGTCCTATCTTCGGCCCAATCGTTGAGTCCAATTGGCACGAGCGATCGACGAGGGGTGCACATGCCAGCTTCAAGCCTCGACAATTTGTTGCGCTCCCGACCGGCCGACGTCTTTGCGGCGCTCGGAATGGCGGCAGGCAGCCTGTCAGCAGCCTTCGGTCAATCCTCCTCCCTCGAGTTTGCGGCGCTCAAGCCGCTGGCGATGGCATTCCTGCTCGATCCCGGCGCACTGCCGATCGGCGTCTTCTACGGGGTCGCCATGGGTCTCGGCATGGCCGCCTGGACCCGCAAGCCGTGGGTGGGCGTCTTCGTGCTCGTCACCACCCTCTACGCCTGGAGCTTCGCGATCCACACGGCCATCCGCCTGCAGCGCAACGCCGGCGATGATCTGCACCTGATTGCCGGGAGCCTCGCCGCGGGCGCGGTCGGGGCCGGCATCACGCACCTGGGCTGCGCGGTGTTCGCCGTCGACCTGCGGCGTCCGCCCTGGCGCATCGCGCTCACCTGTGCGGTGGGGGCGGTATTCGGCATGCTGTTCTACTTCGGTGAGCGCAAGATCCTCGACGAGAGGCTGCTGTTCTTCCTGTGGCAGCCGGCGGTGGCGTTCGCGATCGGGCTCGGGTTGCCGCGGCAGAAAGAGGGCGCTTGAGGGCGCGCTACTTGCGCTCGAGGCTCACCTCTACCTCCTGGCCCTTTGGGCTCACCACGTAGCGGTCGCCGTTGCGCGGCGCATAGGGCTTCGGCGGGGCGGCTTTTTCGAACGTGAGGGCGTCGGGGGTGCAGCGCGAGTAGGTGGCGATGGTGCGATCGGGAAGCGTGATCTTGTCGTCGCCCAGCTGGTAGCGCACCGCCTTCCCAGCGCGATTGACGACGGAGAACTCGACCTTCAGCGAGTCGGGGCGACCGAACAGCTGCACGGAGATGAACTTGGGGTCGGGGTCGGGCGCACGCACGACGGCGACGCCGATCTCGGTCACGTGCGGCGCCAGCATGTTGGCGCGATGGCCGGGCGAGGCCTTCCAGCCCTCCACGGCGTTGCGGGCGAGCTGCCTGGTCTCGAAGCCGCGGCTGTCGAGGTTGAGCGCGAGGTTCTCCGCCACCGTGCAATAGCGGTAGCCCTGGGCCTCGGCGCGCGCGGCGGGTTTGCGGCCGTCCGCCTCGTGGGCGAACTTGCCGCTCTTTGCCAGGTAGTCGGCGAAGGCGCGTGCGGCAGCGGCGAGCGCCTTGTTCGGCGCCAGCGCACCGAGCTTGTTCTCCTTGCGAAACGCGTTCGTCATCTCGACGATGGCGATCTCGGTCTGCGGCAGGTCGGGGAGGGTGACCATGGTGGCGTCTGGCTAGAGGTCGTCCGGATTGACGGGCGCTCGGGCGCCGTGGCGGACGTGCAGGATCACAATCTCATCTTTACCGATCGTGTAGAAGACCGGGTAGTCAGCAATGCCAGTCAGGTCACGAATGGCGCGCGGGCTGTAGCGAACGCTCACTTTCGGAATCGTGCGAAGGCCGCTGCGACCTCGGCTTCGCTCGCGAACTCGCCGCGCCCGACCTGGGCCAGAGCTTCGTCAATGGTCTGAAGCTCATCCGCTTCCGCTCGATAGACGTCAGTGCCGAGGCGGTCCAAGGCAAGCAGGATCTTTGCCGCTTCATCCTGCCGAGCCTCCGGCCAGCTCTGCACCGTGGCTAGCGCCTTCTCCATCAAGCTGGTCATCGGTTCACCTGTGTCGTCATCCTGGTCAAGCTTTGGTCCGTGAGTTGGCATCTCGCCCCTCGATCAACCTTTCGCATGCTTTCTACAGGTCGTCGGAGATGGAAAAATCATTGGGGTCATATGGTTGCTCGCTTCGAAGCTTTTCAACAAGCAAGATAGTCAAGCTATCCATTTCCGGCAATCTGGGGTGCCGGACACTTGAGGTTCGCGGCCGCAGCCAGTAACCACCGCGTATGAGCAAGACCACGATTCTCGCACCCCCGCCGCCGCCCATCGAGCCGATTAAGCTCAGGGATGCGCTGGAGGAGCGCTACCTCGCCTATGCGCTCTCCACCATCATGCACCGGGCGCTGCCCGACGTGCGCGACGGGCTCAAGCCCGTGCACCGGCGCATCCTCTATGCCATGCACCAACTCCGGCTGACGCCGGACGGGGGGTTCCTGAAGTGCGCCAAGATCGTCGGCGACACCATGGGCGACTACCACCCCCACGGCAACCAGGCGATCTACGACGCGCTGGCGCGCCTGGCCCAGGATTTCGCGGTCCGCTACCCGCTGATCGACGGCCAGGGCAACTTCGGCAACATCGACGGGGATAACCCCGCAGCCGAGCGCTATACCGAGGCGCGCATCACCGCCATTGCCGCCGACCTGCTGGAAGGGATCGAAGAGGAGACGGTCGACTTCCGTCCCAACTACGACGGGCGCAAGCAGGAGCCGGTGGTGTTGCCGGCGGCCTTCCCCAACGTGCTCGCCAACGGCACGTCCGGCATCGCCGTCGGCATGGCGACCAGCATCCCGCCCCACAACCTCGACGAGCTGTGCACGGCGCTGCTGCACCTCATCAAGCACCCCAACGCGCACATCGACAAGCTGGTGGAGATGGTGCCGGGCCCGGACTTCCCGACCGGCGGCGTGATCGTGGAGCCGCGCGAGCAGATTCTCGAGGCCTACGGGACGGGCCGCGGCGGCTTCCGCCTGCGCGCCAAGTGGGACAAGGAGGACACGGGGCGGGGCACCTACCAGATCGTCGTCACCGAGATCCCCTACCAGGTGCAGAAGGCCAAGCTCGTCGAGCGTCTCGGCGAGCTGATGGACGACAAGAAGCTGCCGCTGCTCGGCGACGCGCGCGATGAATCGGCGGAGACCGTGCGTCTGGTTCTCGAGCCCAAGAGCCGGGCGGTCGATCCGGTGCTGCTGATGGAGAGCTTGTTCCGGCTGACCGAGCTGGAGGTGCGCATATCGCTGAACATGAATGTGCTGTCAGCGGGCCAGGTTCCGGGCGTGCTGTCGCTGCGCGACGTGCTCAAGCGCTGGCTGGAGCACCGCCAGGTCGTGTTGGTGCGGCGTTCCGAGTTCCGCCTGAAGAAGATCGAGCACCGGCTGGAGGTGCTCGACGGCTACTTGATCGCCTATCTCAACCTCGACGAGGTGATCCGCATCGTCCGCTTCGAGGACGAGCCCAAGGCCAAGCTCATCTCGCGCTTCAAGCTGACCGAGGTGCAGGCCGAGGCGATCCTCAACCTGCGGCTCAAGTCGCTGTCGCGGCTCGAGGAGATCGAGATCAAGGCCGAGCACGACAAGCTCAGCAAAGAGCGGCGCGAGCTCAAGTCGCTGCTGAAATCCGAGGATCAGCAGTGGGAGCGCATCACCGAGGAGGTGAAGGCGACGCGGGAAGCCTACTCCAAGAAGACCGAGCTCGGCCGCCGCCGCACGTCGTTCGCCGATGCGCCGGCGATCGAGGTCGATCTCGACCAGGCCATGATCGAGAAGGAGCCCATCACCGTCTTGCTGTCCGAGAAGGGCTGGATCCGCGCCATGAAGGGCCACGTCGACGACCTCTCCAAGCTCGAGTTCAAGCAGGGCGACGCGTTGCGGCGGGCGGTGAAGGCGCAGACGACCGACAAGCTGCTGCTGCTCGCCTCCAACGGCAAGGTGTTCACGCTGCCGGGCGATCAGCTGCCGGGCGGCCGCGGCCACGGCGAGCCGGTGCGGCTGATGGTCGACCTCGAGGAGAACCACGCGTTCATCGAGATCTTCGTGCACGAGCCCGGACGCAAGCTGCTGGTGGCGGCGAGTTCAGGCCACGGCTTCATCGTGCCGGAGGACGAGGTGGTCGCCATGACCCGCAAGGGCAAGCAGGTGCTCAACGTCGACGAGCCGGCGGAGGCTTGCGTGTGCGTGCCGGCCGAGGGCGACATGGTCGCGGCCATCGGCGAGAACCGCAAGATGCTGATCTTCCCAATCGAGGAGGTCAACGAGATGTCGCGCGGCAAGGGCGTGTTCCTGCAGCGCTTCAAGGACGGCAGCTTGTCCGACCTGCGCGTCTTCAAGAAGAGCGACGGCCTGACGTGGCTGGACCCGGCAGGACGCACCTTCACGCTGCCGTTCGCGGAGCTGCGGGACTGGCTCGGACAGCGCGCCCAGGCGGGGCGGCTTGCGCCCCGCGGCTTCCCCAAGTCCAACAAGTTCGGGCCGGCATTCTGAGGCGCCGCTCTGAAGGCGCTCGGTTGTGAACGCTGGTTGCCGTGCTCGTCCTGCACCACTTGCGCGGCGCCCCCATCCGGGCGATGGGTAGCCCTGGTCGAGGGAGGGGGCATCGGGCAATGCGGCGGGCTCGCGTCTTGTCGGTGGCCGTTTCGCTTGTCGCGCTG
>JBGGME010000212.1:0-3311 GCA_041288195.1 Hyphomicrobiaceae bacterium | reverse complement strand
CCAACTTGGCAAAGAGATGCTGCTCAGACCCTTTGGCAGCGCGAGCACCACGAACAGCACGACTAGGCCTTCGACCAGCAGCTTGCGCTCGGTAACTAGTTGCGAGAACTCGTCGAGAGCGGTGAAGGCCAGCGCGCCGATGATGGGGCCGTGCAGCGTAGTGAGCCCGCCGAGTAGGATCATAAGGAGCGCCTCGGCCGAGCGGTGCCAGCCGATCAGCTCGGGGTTCACGAAACCGCGGTGCATGGTCCACATGTGGCCCGCCACGCCAGCCAGCATGCCGGCAATGACGAAGGCGGCAAGCTTGTAGCGGTAGGTGTGGAAGCCCAGCGCCTGCATGCGGTGCTCGTTGACGCGAATGCCCTCCAACACGCGGCCGAACAGCGAGCGCAGGATGAGGATGAGGGTGAGATACATGGCGATGAGCAGGCCGAGCGAGACGTAATAAACGACGATCGGCCGCTGCCGGCGCGTCAGCGGCAGCTCCCAGTCGAGTAGCGACAGGATGGGCCGGGCAAGGAACGCGCCGTCCGTGCCGCCGCCGAGCTTGGTGTCGTGGAACAGGAAGAACACCATCTGCCCGAAGGCGAGCGTCACCATCAGGAAAAAGAAGCCGCTCGTGCGTAGCGAGAGCGCCCCGACGATGAGTGCCGCCAGACCTGCAACCGCCATAGCGGCGGGCAGCGTGATCAGGATCGAGCGGCCCGAGCCGTCGCCCGTGATGAGATAGACGGTATAGGCGGCAAGACCGTAAAAGGCGGCGTGGCCGAGGCTGACCAGACCGGTGCAGCCGACGAGCAGCTGCAGGCTGAGCGCCAGCATCGCAGCGATGAACGCATAGGTGCCGAGTTCCACATAGTAGGAGGCGACGAACTGCGGGAGGGCGGCCAGCACGAGTGCTCCGAGCCCCAACAGCGCCGGCGTTGTCTTGCCCCGAGGCAGCATCAGCACCTGGTCCCCTGTTTCCTCACGTGCGCTGGCCGAACAGGCCCGAGGGCCGCCACAGCAGCACGGCCGCCATCAGCACGTAGACGGCGAGGCCGGCGACGTTGGGCGCATAGGCCTTGCCGAGGGTGTCGACGAGGCCGATCACGAGCGCCGACCAAAAGGCCCCAGACACGGAGCCGAGCCCGCCGATCACCACCACCACGAAAGAGATGATGAGGAAGCCATCGCCCATGTTAGGATAGACTGAGTAGAGCGGCGCAGCGAGGACACCGGCGACGAGCGCCAGTGCCGTGCCGATGGCGAACACCGTCATATGCACGCGCCGCGCGTCGATGCCGAGCACGTCCACCATCTCGGGCTTCTCCGCGGCTGCGCGGATGATGGCGCCCATCTTTGTGCGCTCGATCCAGTAGAACAGCAGCCCTGCCAGCGCGAGGCAGACGGCGATGACGGCGAAGCGATAGGCCGAATAGCTGAAGCCCGCAGTGATCGGCACTGAGAAGTCGAAGGCTCGCGGCACCGGCACCGAGTAGAAGTCGTTGCCGACGAGCAGCGATCGGCCTTCTTCGAACAGCAGGATGAGGGCGAATGTCAGCAGTACCTGGTCGAGGTGCTCGCGCGCATAGAGGAAGCGGAAAAGTCCCCGCTCCAGCACCAGGCCGAGCAGGATGCCGCCCGCCATGGCCACAGGCAGCGCCAACCATACGGAACCCCACACGCGCGCCACCAGGAAGGCCACGTAGGCGCCAATCATGAACAGCGAGCCGTGGGCGAGATTGATGACCCCCATGACGCCGAAGATCAACGTTAGCCCGCTGGCGATGAGAAACAGAAGCAGGCCGTATTGAACTCCATTGAGGAGTTGCGCCAGCAGTCCGGGAAAGTCCATGACGGGCTCGTGGAATTGAATTAGCGAACAGGCCCGTGTCTGCAACGGGCCTGCTCCAATCTCCTCGTCAGGCCAGCTTGCAGCCTGTGCCGGGGTCGGCCAAGCTCTCGGCGGCGATGCCGATCACCTTGTTCTCGCCGCTTGTCGCCTTGCGCACGTAGATATTGTGTACGACGTTCTGTGATGGCGAGAACGAAATGGGCCCCCGCGGGCTTTCGATCTTGGCCGCACGCAAGGCTTTGTAGAGGTTCGCTTCGTCCTCGATCTTGCCCTTCACAGCCTCGAGGCCAATGGCGAGCAGCTGGGCCGCGTCATAGCCTTGCACCGCATAGACGTCGGCGTCGCGGCCGGCCTTCTCCCTGAAGGCCTTGCGGAAGGCCACGTTCTTGGGGTTGTCGAGGCCGTCGCCGTAGTGCAGCGCCGTTTCGATGCCTTCAGCAGCCGCGCCCTGGGCCCCGAGCGTGCCCTCAGTGAGGAAGCCCGGCCCACACAGCGGCACCTTGATGCCGGCGGCGGCGTATTCCTTCACGAACTGCACCGCTCCGCCGCCCGCGAAGAACGCTCCGACCGCCTCCACGTTGAGGCCGGGAATCTGCGCCAGCAGCGGCTGGAAGTTGGTTTGCGGGAACGGCAGCTTCAGCTCCTGCACAACTTGGCCGCCGCTTTTCTCCAGCCCCTGTTTGAAGCCCGCGCCCATGTCGTTGCCGGCCGCATAGTCCCAGGTGATCCAGGCCGCCTTCTTGACGTTCTTCTTGCCGAGGGCCAGGCCCATGCCGTAGGCCGGCTGCCAGTTGGTGAACGAGGTGCGGAATACGTTCTTGGCGCACTGGGCGCGTGTGACCACATCATTGCCTGCGTTAGGCACGATGGTAAGCGTGCCGCTCTCCGTGACCACCTTGTGGATGCCCATCTGCACGCCCGAGTGCACGGTGCCGATCAGGACGTCGACCTGGTCGCGCTTGACAAGCCGATCGGCGTTTTGGGGGGCGTTCTCGGGCTTGGACTCATCGTCGAGCTTGATGATCTGCAGCTCGCGGCCGCCAAGCTTGCCCCCCTTCTCGGCGATCACGAGCTCGATGGCGAAGGTGATGTTCTCACCAAGCTTGGCGAACGTGCCCGAGTAGGGCAGCATCAGACCGACCTTCACGGGCTTGGCCTGGGCGATGGCCCAGCTGGTGGGCACTGCCGAAGCAGCGGTGAGCGCGGCACTGCCCTTCAGTAGGGCCCTGCGAGACACGGGGCGTCTGTTGAGACCAGTCATGATATTCCTCCCTTAGTTGCTTGGACTGCGACGGAAACGTTAGGGTCTTTGGTTGGTCGGTGCCTGCGCGGCGCTGACAATTGCAGTGACCTAGATCTCGCTGTTCAGCGTGCCGCTTAGTGGGTTTCGACCTGGCACCTTCCTGAAGCGCGCATTCGTGGATTCAGCGCACCCCAATCGAGCCCATTCTTGCGACAAATGTCCTCCAGGCCG
>JBGGME010000211.1:0-5734 GCA_041288195.1 Hyphomicrobiaceae bacterium | reverse complement strand
TCGTAGGCCATGCCGGCCGACATGGCGCCGTCGCCGATCACGCACACCACGTTGTTGCTGCGTCCCGCGAGGTCGCGCGCCACGGCCATGCCGAGGCCGGCGGAGATGGAGGTGGAGGAGTGCGCCGCCCCGAACGCATCGTATTGGCTCTCGGCGCGCTTGGTGAAGCCCGAGAGGCCGCCGCCCTGGCGCAGGGTGCGGATGCGGTCTCGCCGTCCCGTCAGAATCTTGTGCGGGTAGGCCTGGTGGCCGACGTCCCAGATCAGGCGGTCGCGCGGGGTGTCGAACACCCAGTGCAGCGCGACGGTGAGCTCGACCACGCCGAGCCCCGCGCCCAGGTGGCCGCCCGTGACGGAGACCGCATCGATCGTCTCCTTGCGCAGCTCGTCGACCAGCTGCCGCAGGTCCTTCTCGGGAAGCGCGCGCAGGTCCGCAGGCGTCTCGACCTTATCGAGCAGGGGCGTCTTGGAGGCGATACTCATGGGCACTTTCATCGCTCGCGCACGCAGGCAGTCTCAAGCCCGACTATAGTGCATTTTGGCCGCTGGCATTCGAAGACGTAGCGTCGCGGCTACTCCCTCTCCCCGCCTGCGGGGAGAGGGTTGGGGTCAGGGCACCCTAACCCTCTCTCCATGAAGCATCGGGAGAGGGGATTCTACTCCTGGGGCTTGAAAGGCTCGGTTCCCGTGGGCTCGCCTGCCTGGTTGAAGGTCAGCTTCTCGACCCGGGCCTCGGCCTGCTTCAGAAGGCGGTCGCAGTGGTCCTTCAGCGCCTCGCCGCGCTCGTAGATGTTGATGCTTTCCTCGAGCTCCACGTCGCCCCGCTCCAGCCGGCCGACGATGCCCTCGAGCTCCTTGAGCGCCTTCTCGAAGCTCATGTCCCTGATATCGAGGTGCTTTGTGGCAGGCTTGGCCATCTCACCATCCATCGTCTTGCACCGGCTCTGCGCATCTGGCCTCAAGACCCGGCGTCCATGAGCGCCTTGACGTGCACGCCGACGGACCTGGCCAGGGCGGCGAGGTTGTAGCCCCCTTCGAGCATGGACACCAGCCGGCCGTCGGCTTGCTTGGCGGCGATTTCCGCAATTTTGCTCGTCGCCCAGGCGAAGTCGGGCTCGGTGAGGCGCAGATTGGCAAGGGGATCGTCGGCATGGGCATCGAAGCCCGCCGAGATCAGCACGATGTCGGGACTGAAGTTACGCAGGTTCGGGAGGATGCGCGATTCCATCGCCTCCTTGAACCTGTCGCCGCCATCGCCGGGGCGCAGCGGCGCGTTCCACACGTTGCCGACGCCGGTCTCCGACAGAGCGCCGGTGCCGGGATATAGCGGCATCTGGTGGGTGGAGGCGAAGTAGAGGTCCTTGTCCGACCAGAAGATGTCCTGCGTGCCGTTGCCGTGGTGGACGTCGAAGTCGACGACGGCGATGCGCTCGCAGCCGTACTTCTTGCGCGCATAGAGACCGGCGATGGCGACATTGGAGAAGATGCAGAAGCCCATGGCCCGCTCCTTCTCGGCATGATGGCCGCAGGGGCGAACCTGGGCGAACACGTTGGCGATGCCCGAGCTCTTGTCCATGACGCGGTCGACGGCAGCGAGGCCCGCGCCGACGGCGCGCAGCGCCGGCTCCCAAGACTTGGGCGAGAGCACGGTGTCGGGATCGAGCCGTACCGGCTCCTCGCCTTCGGCGGGGCGCACGCTCTTGACCCAGTCGATGTAGCTCTGCGGATGGGCCAGCGCGATCTGCTCCTCGACATCGTCGCGGAGCGGCGCCTCCTCGCGCTTGAGAGGCTTGAACAGGTCGTGGGAGAGCACCTTGTCGATGGCGCGCATGCGATCGGGGCGCTCGGGATGGCCCGGGCCCGTGTCGTGCTCGACGAAGATGGGATGGGTGATGAGGAGCGTGGTCATTTCCGGGTCCGACAGGGGTGTCAGACCCTCCGGGTCTGACACCATGGCACGTATTCCCATGGAGTCACGGTGTCAGACCCGGAGGGTCTGACACCCAGCAGGGCACCTTACGCTGGGCATAGCTTGCCCTCCAGGGGTGTCGGTGGGAAACTCCCAGGCATGCAGAATCAGGTGGCCCCAGCGAGCCGGACGATCCCGTGAGCCCGAGCATCAAGCTGCACAAGAACGATCTGCCGGCGAACGTGAGCTTCGGCGGCGCGGTCGCCATCGACACGGAGACGCTGGGGCTCAAGGCACGCCGCGACCGTCTATGCCTGGTGCAGCTCTCCGCTGGAGACAACACCGCCCACCTCGTCCAGCTCGACGGCAAGGACTGGTCGGCGCCGCGGCTCAAGGCCCTGCTGGCCGATCCCGCCGTGCTCAAGATCTTCCACTTCGGGCGCTTCGATATGGGCATGCTCGCGCTGCATCTGGGCGTCATGCCGGGCCCGGTCTACTGCACCAAGATCGCCTCCAAGCTGGCGCGCACCTACACCGACCGCCACGGCCTCAAGGACCTGTGCGCGGAGCTGGTCGGCGTCGACCTCTCCAAGCAGCAGCAGAGCTCCGACTGGGGCGCCGACAAGCTCACCGACCAGCAGAAGCACTACGCCGCCTCCGACGTGCTCTACCTGCATGCCATCAAGGCCAAGCTCGACGCCATGCTGACGCGCGAGGGCCGCATGGAGGCGGCCGAGGCCTGCTTCCGCTTCCTCCCGACCCGCGCCACCCTCGACCTCGGCGGCTTCGAGGACATGGACATCTTCGCGCATTGAGTTCCCGGAAGCCGCATAGCGGCTATCCGGGATCTTGTTCGTTGGTGCTCAGCTTCAGTCTGGCCGGCAAGACCCCGGCTCTGTGCGCTATCGCGCTCCGGGCGGGGACGCAACACCGAAGGCCCTTTCGCTCCGCAAACGTCTCACGCTAGACTTCGATGTCGGGGCCACACCCTCCGTCAGTCTCAGCGTCGAGGTGCGCAAGTAGCGTCCCATGCCTCTCCCCCAGTCCGCCGGCTTCGGCCGCATCAAGGCCCGCCCCCCCTACGCCGGGCCCGGCCAGGCCATCGGCCTGCTCGGCGGCTCCTTCAATCCCCCGCACGCAGCGCACCGCATGATCAGCGAGGTTGCCCTCAAGCGGCTCGGCCTCGACAAGGTCTGGTGGATCGTCTCGCCCGGCAATCCGCTGAAGCGACGCGCGGAAACGGCACCCTTGCAGGAGCGGATGATCCTCTGCCGGGCGGTGGCGAAGAACCCGCACATCATCGTCACCGACTTCGAGGCCGATCTGACCACCCCTTACACGGCATCGACCTTGGCGTTCCTCAAGTCGCGCAACCCGCTCGTGCGCTATGTGTGGATCATGGGCGCCGACAATCTGGCCACCTTCGATCGCTGGCAGCGCTGGCGCGAGATCTTCACGACGGTGCCGATCGTGGTGGTGGATCGGCCGGGATGGCGCATGAAGGCGCTGGCTTCCAAGGCCGCCCGGGCCTTTGCCGGCGCCCGGGTGCCGGAGAAAGACGCCCAGGGGCTGGCGAATCGGCCGGCGCCGGCTTGGACCTTCCTCACCGGGCCGCTGTCGCACGTCTCCTCGACGGCGCTCAGGAGCAAGGACAAGCGCCGTGGTGAGCTCGCGGCGCGGAAGGGGAAGGCTGCAGAACCCATTGATAGGCCTTGGAGAAAGAAGACAGACGGCGCTTCTAACGGCGCCGCCGCGTCCGCATCGGCGACCGCCGACGGGAGCTCCCAAGGCTCTTGAAAGTGCTACCCCCCAGCGTCTATCTTTGTAGTGGCGAATCCCCTGCCCATCCGGGGATTGGCATTGAGGCATGCGGGACCGGTCGGTAGCTAGCGGCCAAGCGTGCAGTCACCCCTAAGGGTTTGATGACGAAAGGACATTCAGCACAATATGCCAACCGCACTTGAGGGTGCTCGCAAGAGCACGCCTCCGGCCGAACTCGTGTCCGCGCACGATTCGGAAGCCCTCCTGCCCCACGTCACGACTTGGCTCGACGATGCCAAGGCGGAGAATGTGGTGGTGATCGACATCAGGGGGAAATCTTCCATCGGCGACTACATGGTGATTGCCTCGGGCCGGTCCGACCGGCATGTGGGCGCAATCGCCGAGCAGGTCCAGCGCAAGCTGAGAGAAGCGGGCAAATCCCGCGCGCGCATCGAGGGCCAGCCGCAGTGCGACTGGGTGCTGATCGACGCCGGCGACATCATCGTGCACGTCTTCCGGCCCGAGGTGCGGGAGTTCTACAACCTCGAGAAGATGTGGTCGGCCGAGCGGCCGAGCGACCCCACCACGCATTGAGTCATCCCGGCGCTTGTCGCCGGAATCCACCTCTCGGCTTGCTCCGGCGCCCATGGATCTGTGGATGCCGGGGCCAAGCCTCGGCATGACATCATGGCTTGGGACGAGCTGACCGGCAGCCTCGACTTCGCGACCCTGCGCGCCCTCTACGCGGCCGGCAGCCTGCGGCCCGAGGACGTCGTGCGCGCGGTCTACCGGCGCATCGCGGCCCGCGGCGAGGACCACGTCTGGATCCACCTGGTCCCGGAGGAGGACGCAGTGGCGGCGGCCCGGCGCGCGGCCGCGGCCCTGTCCCTATCGGCGCCGCTCTACGGCCTGCCGTGCGCCATCAAGGACAACATCGACGTGCCGGGCCTGCCGTCGACCTCGGCGTTCCCGCCGTCGCGGCGCATCGCCGACAAGACCGGCCCCGCCGTGCGCAACCTGCTCGACGCCGGCGCCATCGTCATCGGCAAGACCAACATGGACCAGCTCGCCATCGGCCTGGTCGGGGTGCGCAGTCCCTACGGGGTGGCGCGCAATGCGTTCGATGCGGCGTTCGTGCCGGGCGGATCGAGCGCCGGCTCGGGCGTGGCGGTGGGTGCGGGCCTCGTATCCTTAGCGCTCGGCAACGATGCGGCGGGCTCCGGCCGCGTGCCGGCGGCCTTCAACAACGTTGTGGGCGTGAAGCCGACGCCGGGGCTCGTATCCAACACGGCGGTGGTCGGCGGCGGCACGGCCAAGTCGCTGGAGACCATCTCGGTGTTCTCGCTCACGGTCGACGACGGCATGGACGTCCTGCGCCTGATCGCCGGCTACGATCCCGAAGACCTCTACTCCAGGACCGAGGCGCGCTTCTGCGATCTCGACACACGGCCGGCGCCCGAGCGCTTCCGCTTCGCCGTGCCGCGGGACGATGACCTCCTGTTCTATGGCGACCGGGACGCGGAGCGACTGTTCGAGGCCGCCATTGAACGGCTCCAGAAGCTCGGCGGCACCTGCGTCGAGGTCGGCTACGCCCCGTTCATGGAGGCGCAGAAGCTGCTTTACGAGGCTCCGTTCCTGGCCGAGCGCAACGTCTCGCTCGAGCCGGTGATCGCGGGCCACGAGGACGCGCTGCATCCCGCCACGCGGGCGATCCTGGAGTCGGCGCGCGACTGGACGGCCAAGGACGCCTATCGCGCCATGCACCGGCTGGCCGAGCTCAAGCGCGACGCGCGCCGGCTGCTGGCGAGCAGCGATGTGCTCGTGGTGCCGACCACGCCCACCATCTACCGCGTGGCCGAGGTGGAGGCCGATCCGATCCGGCTCAATGCGCGGCTCGGCACCTACACCAACTTCGTCAACCTGATGGGCATGTGCGGGCTGGCGGTGCCGGCGGGGTTCCGGGCCGACGGCCTGCCGCTCGGCATCACCGTGCTGGCGGACGCCTTCGCGGAGGCAAAGGCCGCGGCCGTCGCCCGCGCCTTCCATCGCGCCACCGGCCTCACCC
>JBGGME010000210.1:0-101314 GCA_041288195.1 Hyphomicrobiaceae bacterium | reverse complement strand
GGGAGAGGGGGCGAAGACTCAACCCTGCAGCGCCTTCCACATCGCCTGGTCGCGCTCGGCCGTCCAGATGCGCGGCGTGTCGATGCCCTGCGCCTCGTCCCAGGCGCGCGAGACATTGAACGGCTGGCAGTGCTCGAAGATCGGCCAGGACCCGTACTTGGGCCGCATGGCCGCGGTCGCCTCGTCGAAGCACTCCTTCAGCGGCGCGCCGCGCGCTACGCCGCGCTTCACGGGCTCGTAAAGATCGCGCAGGAAGTCGCGGGTCAGCGCGATGCCCTCCGACACGGTATCGACGCCGGTGAGCGCGTCGCCGCGGCCCGGCACCAGCGCATCGGCCTTGACCCTGTCGAGGCGGGCCAGCGTGTTGGGCCAGTCCGTGAAGTGGGCATCCCCGCAGTAGCAGGCCGACTTGTACTCGACGATGTCGCCGGAGAAGACGACGTTGGCGTCGGGCACCCAGGCGACGATGTCGCCCGCCGTGTGCGCGCGGCCGATGAATCTGAGTTCCACGCGGCGCTTGCCAAGATAGAGCGTCATGCGCTCCTTGAAGGTGACCGTCGGCCAGGTGAGGCCCGGCACGGTCTCGGCGGCGCGGAACAGGCGCGGGAAGCGGCCGTACTCTGAGTCCCAGTCCTCCTTGCCGCGCTCGGCGATCATGGCGCGGCACTTGTCGGAGGCAATCACCTCCTGGGCCTTGTAGGCGGAGGCGCCGAGCACGCGCACGGCGTGATAGTGGGAGAGCACCACATACTTGATGGGCTTGTCGGTGACCTGGCGCACGCGGTCGATGACGAGCTGCGCCATGACGGGCGTCGCCTGCGCGTCGATGACGATGACGCCGTCGTCGCCGACGATGACGCCGCTGTTGGGATCGCCCTCGGCCGTGAAGGCGTAGAGGTCGCGGCCGATCTCGGCGAAGGTGATCTTCTTCTCGGCGATGTCGCCGGTGGAGGCAAAGGTAGGCCCGGCCATGTGCGCTATCCTCCCGCGTGCTGGCGTTTGCCGGCACCTTCAACCCGGCCTCGGCGAGGCGTCAAGGGCGACCTCAGGGGCGCCTGGCGTCGGGATGGCTGTCGGTGGAGGCGAAATAGGGCTTGATGTCGAGCAGCGGCGTGCCGTCGATGCAGTCCACGCCGCGCACGGTGATGGCTCCGCCCTCGATGGCGAGGACCTCGACGCAGGCGAGCGCGATGGGGTTTGGCCGCACGGGAGAGCGCAGAGCGAAGGTCCCGCGCGCGTGGCCGAGGTAGCCAGGCACCTGGCCGATGAGGTCGCGACGGGCCTCATGCATCCAGTAGAGCAGCCAGGCGTGGCTGTAGAGGCCGAGATCGGCGAGGCCGGCGGCGTAACGCGGGTCGACCTCGATCCGGCCTTCCGCCTTGGACTGGGCGGAGCTCTTGGGGCACTCGCTGCGCGTCTTGAAGGGCGTGCGGATGCGGCCGATGAAATAGACGCCGGCGTCGTAGGATGCGGGCAGCTCGATGACCGTTTCGCCCGGCCGGATGTCGCTCTGGTTCGCCATGCCTCACCTCTTGAACCGCGCCGCCAACGGCCGCCCGCGGCGGCGAGGATGGCGGGGTTTGCCGGCCGCGGTCAAATGCAGTATCAAGCGGTCGAGGCTAGGCCTCAGGCCTGTCCTGGCACCCGTAGCTCAGCTGGATAGAGTGTCGCCCTCCGAAGGCGAAGGTCACAGGTTCGAATCCTGTCGGGTGCGCCAACTGTCACAGTTGGCAAACCTGTGCCGATAACTCCTTGAACTGCCTCACTCCGCCGTCAGGTGCGCCAGCTGTGGCGCCGACGCGCTGGCCAGGCAGCGCAAAGGCAGCGATTGGGCGAGGAGGCGCAAACTTTGGACGGGCCCGCATGAACGAGCAGCGTCCCATCGAGCAGATCAGGCTCCCGTCGGTCGACAAGGTGCTGCGCACCGAGATCAGTGCCGTCGCCGCCGCCCGGTTCGGGCGCGATGCCGCGACGAATGCGATCCGGCGCACGCTCGCCCAGCTACGGCAGATCGCCCGCGGCGGGGTCGCCCCACTAGCGGATGCTGCCGCGATTGCGACAGAGGCATCCCGCCTGCTCGAGCGCGAGGACGCCCCGAGCCTGCGGCGCGTCTTCAATCTCACCGGCACGGTGCTGCACACCAACCTGGGCCGCGCTGTTCTGCCGGAGCCGGCGATTGCCGCCGCGGTCGATGCCATGCGCTCGGCGGTCGCGCTCGAGTTCGAGATCGGCGGCGCGGCGCGCGGCGAGCGCGACGACCACGTGCGCGGCCTGATCCGGGAGCTGACCGGGGCCGAGGATGCCTGCGTCGTCAACAACAATGCCGCGGCGGTGCTGCTCGTTCTCAACACCTTCGGCACCGGCAAGGACGCGGTGGTCTCACGCGGGGAGCTGATCGAGATCGGCGGCTCGTTCCGCCTGCCCGACATCATGGCACGGGCCGGCGCCCGCCTGGTCGAGGTCGGCACCACCAACCGCACGCACCTTAGGGACTACGAGCAGGCGGTCGGCGACAGCACCGGCCTGATCCTCAAGGCGCACACGTCGAACTATCTGATCCAGGGCTTCACCAAGTCGGTCCCGGCGCCGGAGCTGGCCGCCCTGGCGCGCGCGCGCGGCGTGCCGTTCGTGCACGACCTGGGCTCGGGTGCCCTGGTGGACCTCGCGCGCTATGGTCTCAAGTCCGAGCCGACCGTTCGCGAGGCTTTGAGTGAGGGCGCCGATCTCGTGACGTTCTCGGGAGACAAGCTGCTCGGGGGCCCGCAGGCCGGCATCATCGCCGGCGCCAGGGACCTCGTGGCGCGCGTGGCCAAGAACCCCATGAAACGCGCGCTGAGGCTGGACAAGATCCGACTGGCCGCACTGGAGGCTGTCCTCAAGCTCTACCGGGACTCCGATCGGCTGCCGCAAATTCTGCCGACGCTGCGCTACTTCACGCGCTCGCGGTCGGAACTCGCTGCCGCCGCCGCGCGCCTTTCGCCTGCCGTCGCGGCGGCCGTGGGCACCTGTATTGCAGTGTCGGTGGTGGAATGCATGAGCCAGATCGGCTCCGGCGCATTGCCGCTCGAGACCCTGGAGAGCGCCGCCCTCGCCATCAGGCCGCTCGAGCGCAGGGGTGCCGGCAGTCGGTTGGAGGCCTTGTCTGTCGCATTCCGCAGTCTCTCCATTCCAGTCATTGGGCGCGTCAATGACGGGGCGCTGATCCTCGACCTGCGTTGTCTCGACGACGAAGCAGGTTTCGCGACGCAGCTGGGCCAGCTGGGCGCCTTGCTCGCTCGAGGGGAGGCGCCTGATGTTCCGCAGTAGCGCACCCCTGCCGGCCGGTGCACGGCCAGACGTTGCCGAGGCGGCAGCGCGGAGCAAATTCGCCGACAGGCTCTGCATCGGCGTACGGGACGCCTGCACTGCGGATCAGCGGCGCGAGGCCGAGCGCCGCGCCTCACTTCCCCTCGAGCTCGAGGAAGCGGCGCCATGATCGTCGGCACCGCGGGCCATATTGATCACGGCAAGACTTCGCTGGTGCGCAAGCTGACGGGCGTCGACACCGATCGCCTCAAGGAAGAGAAGGCGCGCGGTATCTCCATCGACCTCGGCTTCGCCTACTGGCCGCGGCCCAGCGGCGAGATCATCGGCTTCGTCGATGTGCCCGGCCACGAAGGGCTGGTGCACAACATGCTGGCCGGCGCTACGGGCATCGACTTCGTCGTGCTCGTGATTGCGGCCGACGACGGCGTCATGCCGCAGACGCGCGAGCACCTGGCCATCGTCGATCTGCTTGGGCTGCGGCGTGGCGTCGTCGCCCTCAACAAGTGCGATCTCGTTTCGCCCGACCGCCTCGAGGCCGTGAGCCGGGAGGTGGTAGCGACGCTCGCTGGCACCAGCCTCGAGGGCGCGGAGATCATCCTCGTATCGGCTGCTACCGGCGAGGGGCTCGATCGCCTTTCGGCTCGCCTCGATGACGCGGCCGGCACGACGGCATCGCGTCCGAGGCACGGACGCTTCCGGCTCGCCGTCGACCGCTCCTTCACGCTCGCCGGCCTCGGCACGGCGGTCACGGGGACCGTCCTGTCGGGCTCCGTAAGCGTCGATGATCACCTCGTTGTCAGTCCGTCCGGCATCGAGGCGCGCGTACGCTCGATCAATGCCCAGAACCGGTCTGTGGCACGCGGCGAGGCAGGGCAGAGATGCGCCCTTGTTCTGAGTGGCTCGCAGGTCAACAAGGACGCCATCCGCCGCGGCGATGTCGTGCTCGACCCGGCGCTGCACGCACCGACCGCACGCATCGACGCCAGCCTCCGCGTGCTGGCGTCCGAGCCGCGCCCGATCGGACAATGGTTCCCCGTCAAGGTGCACCATGCCGCCGCCGAGGTGCCGGGCCGGGTGGTGGTATTGCGCGATTCTCCGATCGCGCCGGGCGATGCCGACTTTGTACAGCTAGTCTTGGAGCGCCCGATCGCGGCAGCGGTCGGCGACCGCTTCGTCATCCGTGACACGTCCTCGAGTCGAACGGTGGGCGGCGGCAGCCTGATCGACCTGCGTGCGCCAGAGCGCCGCCGCAGGACGCCGGAGCGGCGCGCCCAGATCGAGGCGCTGGCCGAGCCGGACCTGGTTAGCTCTATTTCGCGCATCCTCGGGCACTCCAATGCATGGATGGATCTCGATACGTTCTGGCGCGACCGGGCTGCGGGGTTGTCCGACGCTAGCTGTGTCGAGGCCGACCTGCGACTGGTCGTCCTGCCGGTCGCGACAGGCCGCGCGGCAATGCTTCCGGGAAGCTGGGAGCTGCTGCGTGCGCGTATTGGCCAGACGCTCGACGCCTTCCACGCGGAGCGACCGGATCAACCCGGCATCGGCATGGAGCAGCTGCGCAAGGGGGACAAGCCGGCGCTTCCGGCCCCGCTCTTCGTCGCCGCCCTCAGACGGCTTGCCGACGCTGGCGAGGTTGCCATCGACCGCACCTGGGTGCGCCGGCCAGGGCATGAGGTGCGGTTCTCCGAGGAGGAGGAGCGCATATGGGCGCTGATCCGCCCGCGACTGGCAGGCGAGCCCTATCGGCCGCCGCGCGTGCGCGATGTTGCCAAGGTCATGAACATCGATGAGGCGTTCGTGCGCCGGTTGATGCGCCTGGCCGCGCGACGCGGGGACGTGGAGGAGATCGCGCACGATCATTTCTTCCTGCAATCGGTCGTGCAGAGGATGGCCGAGATTGCCATCGATGTTGCCGCGCGTGCACCGGAAGGCAGGTTCACCGCCGCCGATTTCCGGGACCGCCTCGACAACGGACGCAAGGTGGCGATCCAGATCCTCGAGTTCTTCGACAGGCACGGGTTCACCATTCGGCGCACGGACTTGCGCCGCATCAATCCCGCGCGCATCGAGCTTTTCGTGCCCACGGGCGCGCAGACAGGTAACGGAGGAGTCCCGCTCCCGGTGGGGCGACCGGACTTCAAATCCGGGTGGGGCCGTCAGACGGTCTCAGGTGGGTTCGACTCCCATCCTCCTCCGCCACTCTCTCACGAGGTGACCTCATGACCCCCGCTGCGGCATCGCTGATTGCCCAGTTCGAGGCGGCTGCTAGGGCCGCGTCGCCTCGGCGAGCTCCGCGATCAGCGCGGCCATGCGTGTGCGAAGCTCCTCGAGCGCCGCGACCGTAGACCGCGCTCCCTTCTCGCCGACGAAGAACATGTGGTTTCCAGGCATGATCATCGTCAAACGGGCGGGCGCCGCATGAATGAGGTCGTTGATCCGTGCCCACTTCGCTGGCGCAAGCGCGGAGGGGCTCTTTACCTGTGTAAGGACATGGGCCTCTGACAGACTCTGCGTCACGTAGAAGCCCCACGTCGCCCGGTCCATCAGGGCGTGCCGCGCGTCGAGCTTGGCCTCGTGCGTTATCAATGCCAGCGGCGGAAGGGCGGAGTATCGCCAGGCGCCGGTTTGATGCTGATCGCCCAGGGGATCGGAGATGAAGGCTCCGTTGCTGAGACGCATGGCGGAGGCAGCAAGCCGGACCGGAAAGTCACCCATGAATTGGGTGGAGAACATCGCCGGGTCGAGGATGACATGACCAGCATCTCTGCTCTGCTCTTGCAGGTTCGCGAGCAGCACCTCGGCATAGGCGCCAGCGACGGAGGCGAGCCCTGACGCGGCCGGACGCATCGCCGAGAGCGCCGGAAGCAGGTTGGGCAGCGGGGTCGATGCGGCCATCGCCACGAAGAGCTCGACCTCGACGTCGCGCCGGTGCAGGGCGGCCGTGATCGGTTCGACAATCCGCCCCGCCATGCTCCAGCCCATGACGATGACGCGCCGGGGCAACTCGTGCGCCTTGACATGCAAAGCGATGATCTCGGCGCTCTGCTCGCCCCAGTCGACGACGGAGAAGTCCGGATATGCCCTGTCGAATACCGCATTGCCCATCGGATAGGAAAGCGCGAGCGAGGCAAAGCCCTCCTGATGCAACCAGTAGGCGAGGAAATCGCACGCCCTTCCGCCGGGATGGCCATAGGCGATGCGCGCCAGGACGCCGCCACCCGTTATGAACACGACGAGGCTCGAACCTGCCCGTCCAGGCTCGAACCTGACTAGTGCGGGATAGCCGCCAACCTCGATGATGGATTCGCCTGGATACATCGTTCATTCCGATGGCTAATTTCCGGGCTCTGCATGACCAGGGCTAGGGCAGGCGCGTGCAGGCACTCCGTTGGCATTTCGCTCTGCGCCAGACCCCCAGGGCCAGAGCGGCGGAGTGACGGTGACGCTCGCCCGTGTCACCAGATCTTTCTGGGCCGCGCCGAGACCTGGCAGCTCACCCCACCGGCATAGCCCTCGCAATCAACCTTCTTGGCGCGGGCTATCAGCCAAGATGTCGAGTACCCCTTGCAGCGTGCGCTTATCGCCTTTTGCCAGGCCTTGCTGGCGCGGCTGCGGGCGAGCTTTTGCGTGTCGTAGTTTTGCGGAGGAACCAGTTTGGCTCCATTGGGGGCCCTTGCGCTGGCCGAGATGCTGCGCCCGCAGGCGCTGGCTTGCGCCTCGACGGTACCAGACGCTGCAGCCAGGATGAGAACGAGCGTCACGCTTGCTGCCCGAAGGCTCTTCATGGAGCGCTCGCGAAAAATAACATCTGGTTTCCAGCCTGCTTCCATCACACACCTCGCGAAAATCAGGAGTTGTCGGTTCGACCGAGTATTCCCCGGCGCCTGCGCCAGCAAATACCGCCTCGCTATCCCGGTATCGGGGATGGCTATGGCTGCACATTGCCCATTCTGAAGGCAATCGCTGCAGCGGCCACGCGGCACGGCGGCTCGCTAGCCAACACTCGGCATCGCCCGGCCGGTGCGCCTCGTCGAGGTCGCCTGTCGCCCCCGAGCTCGAACCACCATGCGCGGCAGACGAGAGCAGGTTTTCCAAATCGGGCACCGAGCCTAGCGGGCCCACCCGTTGCCAGCTAGTGTTGCGGCATGACTTCACGTCCGTGACGGGCGGATCGGACCCGGTATGCAATTTCGCCATCTGCGGTATTTCGTCCAGATCGTCGACGCGGGCAGCTTCTCCCGGGCGGCAGCGGCGATACATGTCGCTCAGCCGGCCCTCAGTCAGCAGATGGCCGAGCTCGAGCAGCGCATGGGGGTCAGCCTCCTCCAACGCAGCACTCGCGGCGTGCGGCCGACGGAAGCCGGCAAAATCCTCTATCGCGAGGCCACGTCCATCCTGCACAAGGTGCAGCGCCTGCCGGGCATTGTCCGCTCGAGCAGCGGCTCCGTGGAAGGGACTGTGAGCGTTGGGATCGCAACCATGCTGTCCGGCACGCGCACGGGTCAATTCTTGGAGCGCTGCACATCGGCGCTTCCGAATGTCGCCATGAACCTCACCGACTCCGGCAGCGAGTCGCTGAAAGGGAGCATCGAGGGCCACAGGCTGGACCTGGCCGTTGTCTTCGAGGACGAGCTGCGCACGACGTTCTGGCGCAAGCCCCTGTTCCGTCAGCGCCTGTACGTGATCAGCCGTCGCTTCGATGACTATGCGGAGACGTCGATCGCGCTCGCGGAACTTGCCGACGAGCCGCTCGCGTTGCCCAGCGAGCCCAACGACAGACGCTCCGTGATCAATCGCGCCTTCGCGCAAGCCGGCGTGGCTGCGAAGATCGTCGCCGAATGCCGCTCGCTCAACACCGAGCTCTCCGTCGTTCGCAACGGGGTCGGCGGGACGATCATCAACACCGGCAATATCGCCGACATCGGCATGGCGGACAGCTGCAAGCCGGTGCTGCTCGAACCGCCGCTGTTCATGACCTGCTCGGTGATCTCCTCCGCCAACGTGCCGCTCACACAGGCAGGCGAAGCCGTGAAAACGCAATTGATCGACTTCATGCAGGAGTACCACCGCAAGTCGCCCCCACCCGGCGCGGAATGGATCGATTGAGCGCGGACCATGCAATTCCGTCACTTGCGGTATTTCGTGAAGGTTGTCGAGGCTGGGAGCTTCTCGCGCGCGGCCGAGACCATTCATGTCGCCCAGCCCGCCTTGAGCCAGCAGATTGCGCAGCTAGAGGAGCAGCTCGGCGTCGAGCTGCTCCAGCGCACGACCCGCGGCATCAAGCCGACCGCAGCCGGCGATGTGCTCTATCGTGAGGCCTCCGCGATCCTTCTGCAGATGGAGCAGCTCGCGGGCATCGTGCGTGGTGGCGATGGGGAGATCGACGGCGTCGTCAACGTCGGCGTCTCGTCCACACTCCTTGCGACGCTGCCGGTCGCGTTCCTGAGCGCGGCGAAGGCGGCCTATCCCCAAGTGACGATCAGGCTGGCAATCACGGACAGCCCCACGCTCAAGGCCCGAGTGGAGGCTCATACGCTGGACTTGGCGGTCGTGTTCGAGGACGAATTCGTCTCGACATTCTCGCGCATGCCGCTGTTCCGCCAGCGGCTCTACCTCGTGCCGTGCCAGCCCGTTTCTGGTAGCGGCGGGACCATCGGCGTGGAGCATCTGGGCGAGCGGCCGCTCGTCCTGCCGACCTCCGCCAACATCACGCGCACGGCCATCAACCGCGTGTTCGCCGCCGCCGGGGTCTCGCCGAACGTGGTTGCGGAGATCGATGTCGTCGCCAACATGCTCGCTGCCGTTCGCAACGGCATCGGCGATACGATCCTCCCGAAAGGCGACATGTCGGACCTGGCGGGAGACGACCTGCTCCAGCCCCTGCTGATCGAGCCGCCGGCCTATCTCACCTGCTCCATCATCACCTCCCCCGACTTCCCGCTGGCGCGCGCGGGCGACGCCATCCGCGCCCTGCTCGCGAAGTTCACTTGCGATCTCCTGCGCAAGGTCGAGGCGCCGGGCGTGGCGTTCATCTAGGCGACAGCGCAGCCTTCGGCGTGGGGCTTCCGCTCGGCAGGTGACGCCTGTGCGGGAGAGGAGCGCTCGACGCCCGAAGAAATGCCGGCGCCGGCAGCCTCGCCATCGCTGTCTGCCTTGCTCCTCCCGGCGGCCATATGGATTGCAGATACCAGGATAGCGAAACCGTATTTGTTAATGGCAGCTCGCTTTGAGAATGTGCGCCGCGTCGCCCACGGGCGAGCGGCCAATTCCAGTGTTTCGATGAGCTTGGAGAGAGTGTGCCATGTCGATTGGAGATGACAGTGAGTATGAGTTGCGCCAGGCGACCAATCGCAGGCCGCCCGCCTGCTACGAGCGTGCGGAGGCGCGGCCGCAAGACGGCGATGACTTCGTGGACGCCCAGTTCAGAGCCGCGCTGCTGGTGCTGAGTGTCGGCATCTGCGCCGCCACGTTCCTTGTTCTGCACGGCGGCTTCCTACTCTAGTTCCCGCTTACGGTCAGGAAGGACCAGTTCCATGCGTACAGTCAGAATTGCATTCGTTGCGGCAGCCTTGGCGGTTGTGCCCATCGCCCTCGTTTCGGCGGATCCTGCGGCCTGCCGCGCTCCCGGGGCCCACCAGGCCTGCTGGCTGTCGCCGGCGGACAAGGGTGCGCCGCTCCGCGGTCTCGGCGGCTATTCCTATACGCCGTCTGATGTCGCGGCGAGCGGCATCGCCAGCGAGCCCGCTCCCTACCAGGGCGTGCGGCAGTCGCAGGGCGGTCCATTCGACAGCGGCTTCTTCTTCGACTCCGGCATTGGTCCGCATGGCGGCAACGCGCCCTACCTGAACTGAGAAACCGGCCTGCCAGGGCTGAACTGTGCGACCGGCTTGCTCGGTCGCGGGCCGGTCGCGCAGGCAAATTCGAACCCGAAACTTCGAGGAGTACAACGCCATGAAGTCCGTAACCATCGCCATCGTTGCCATTGCCGTTCTCGCCGGTGCCTGTCGCCGCGAGGCGCCCGAGTACGTGCCCATGAAACTTGGCGCGGACGTTACCCGTACCTCGACGCACTCGCGTTGAGCGCGCGGCCACTGGCTGGCCGATGAATGGGAAAGACCGCTTGGCGCTTGTGCGGCACGTCTCGGAGGGTTCTGTCCATGCAACTTACCAGGAAGCAGTTCGGCCTCGGAATGATCGCGGCCGGGTTGGGGGCGGGAATGACTGTCAGACCGGCCGCTGCGGAGGCGCAAGGCATTGCGCAGCAGACGACCAGTCTGGCCACAACTCCCTCAGCTGCCCACCAGGCGACCTATTTCTTCAAGAACTCGGCATTCGAGTTCGTGCTTCTCACGAGCCTCGGGCGCGCATACTACCAAGGCGGAAACATCGGCAAGGTCCTCTACGTCATCAGGCAGATCGAGGACGGCAACTTCGACAGCGCGTACCAGGCCATGATTGCGGCGGGACATGAGATGCGCGCCATGGCCGAGGACTCCGCAAGCGGCGGTCACGTCGAGAGCGCCCGCCAGGCCTATCTCTGGGCGCAGAACTTCTACGACTGCGCCATCTACTTCGCGGATGGCTCCGGAGATCCAACGCGGGTCACGACTGCCTGGCAGTTGATGGATGATTGTTGGCTGAAATCGATCGCCTCGTTCGATCCGCCGATCGAGCAGGTCAGCATTCCCTACGAGGGCACCGCCCTGCGTGGCTTCTATTTCCGGGGCAAGAGCACCAAGGAGAAGCGCCCCCTGCTGATCCTCAACAACGGCAGCGACGGCTCTGCGCTCGATATGTGGATGCTGGGCGCGGCGGGAGCGACGGCGCGAGGCTACGACTGCCTCACCCTCGATGGCCCTGGGCAAGGCTACGCGCTCTGGAAGCAGGGCCTCCACTTCCGGCCGGATTGGGAGCGTGTCATTACGCCGGTCGTCGACTTTGCCCTCGGCCGCGAGGGCGTTGATCCGAAGCGGATCGCGATTCAAGGCATCAGCCAGGGCGGATACTGGGTCCCACGCGCCGTCGCCTTCGAGAGGAGGATCGCGGCCGCTATCGCAGATCCGGGCGTGGTCGACGTCTCCACATCGTGGACTGCCACCCTGCCGCCGCCGATGATCCAGCTCCTGAAGGCCGGCCGCAAAAGCGAGTTCGATGGCTACATGGCCAAGACGCTGGATCCTGCCACCAGGAATTCCTTGGTCTTCCGCATGAGACCCTTTGGCATGACATCGTACTACGACGTCTTCAAAGCGACGATGGACTACAACCTCACGGACGTCATCGGGAAGATCGCGTGTCCGATGCTGATCACCGAGCCAGCCAACGAGGCATTCTGGCCGGGGCAGTCGCGCCGGCTTCACGATCTCTTGACGTGTCCCAAGACCCTCGCCCCGTTTTCGGCTTCCGATGGGGCGGACCTGCACTGCGAGCCGAAAGGATACGGGCTAAGGGACCTGCGCGTGTTCAACTGGCTCGACAAGACGCTGGCGTGAGATCACGCTTGAAGCTCCAGTCGCCGGAGCAGGATCCTTCCGTCGACTGGCACCACATTGCACGCGGCAACACCGTGTCTCCCCAAGAGAGCGCGGCGTAGTTCACCGTAGCTATGCGAGCCGGAACGGCCTCAGCCCCCATCGGGGGGTCGCGAGCGAGGACCAGCACCATCAGGAGAGCAAACTGCTCCCGGACATTGCCTCTCAGATCGAGCGCCCATACTTCGGGGATGGGACATGAAGATAAACCATTGAAAACATTGGAGCGGGCGGCGGGAATCGAACCCGCGTAATCAGCTTGGGAAGCTGATGTTCTGCCACTGAACTACGCCCGCAAACTCCAGTCTATTGAATGGCTTATTTCGTCCGTAGCCTCCGTAGTTCTACATGTTCCTGCGAAAGTTTTGCATCTTGGGCTGCCGTTGACAGTTTGTTCTGGTGGCGCACAGCACCAGATCTCTAATGGGTCTCGCGCGGGTTGTGAAGGGCCGGGCCCGCGCGGGACTGCGTTAGGCCGCCGCAAGCAGATCCTTCTTCTCAAGACCCGACTGCACGATCTCCATGCTCGCGGGATCGGAAGCCTTGATCAGGCCGAAGGCCTCTTCGGGCGTGCTGGTCAGCCAGGTCGAGAACTCTTTTTCCCCGGTCAGCAGCACCGGGCTGCGCTCGTGGTTGATGGTCTCGGTCAAGGCGTTGGGCAGCGTCGTCAGAAATGAGAACATCTCGATATCGACGTTCGGGCCATCCTTCCTGATCGGGCCTTTCCACTGCCGATAGATGCCGGGGAAAGCGAAGAGCGGACGCTGCTCGGCGGGTTTGAGGGCGAACCAGTGCCAGCGCGCCGGCTTGCCTTCGTCGGGTTCGCAAAACGCGGTGGCCGGCACGAGGCAGCGGCGCTTTTCGAAGCTGTCCTTCCAGAATTTGGTGTGCACCTTGTCATCGCGCGTGTTGGTCACGCGCTTGGGCGCATAGCCGTCGCGCAAGAGCACGAAGCCCCAGCTGCGCAGCACGAGTTCGCGCGCGCCGTCGCCGCTCTGTTTGATGATCGGCGCGACGTGGCCGGGGAAGATGGCGGCGAGCGTGTCGAAGGCCGCCATGCGATTGTCGGAGAGGCCAAACTTGCGCGCGAGATCGATGCGGCGGGTCTTGATGCTGTAGAGATTGCACATCAGGCCTTGATGCCAGATCGGCGGCAGGAAGCAATCGCATGCGCGCGTGGGACTGGGGACATATCCACAAGGGCGCTATCGCGAGGATTCATGCAGGTTGGCGACACGGCCCCAGCAGCCGGCGCAGCGCAGGTGCTTGCGCAGTTCGATCGCCGGGAAATTCTCGCCGAACCTCGTGATGAAGTTGGCGGGATAGAGCACGCGTCGGTGCTTGCAGCGGCGGCAGACGGCGACCAGGGCCATCTTTGCGAGCACCAGTTGACCGAGCGTTCGGCCGACGCCCGACTCGCGGGCGTAGCGATTGGCGGGACGCATCTGGTGCGGGAGCTTCATGGGCATGGCGATGGTGAAGGCGCCGCCCGCAGGCCCCGCGCCACCAGGAGGGCGTGCGGGGGTGCGGCTGCGGAGGCTTGCAGGCGGCGTGGAGTGGTTGTATCAAATCCAGAACAAAAAGGGAACAACCTCGAGGCTCGGCTGTGGAAAAACTGGGGGAGCAATGACTTGCCGGACGATCCTGCATGCGGACCTCGACGCCTTCTACGCCTCGGTCGAGCAGCTGCTTGACCCGTCGCTGCGCGGCAAGCCGATAGCCGTCGGTGGCGGGGTTGTGCTGGCTGCCTCCTATGAGGCAAAGGCCTTTGGGGTGCGGGGCGGAATGCCGGGACGCCGGGCACGCGAGCTTTGTCCGCAGTTGCGGTTCGTCGATGGTCACTTCGCGGAGTACCAGCGCCTGGGCGATGCCGCGATCGGGATACTGGGCGATTTCGTCGCGCAGAGAACCCTGGAATTTGCCGCGTTTCGGTTCAGGCTTGCGCCCGTCCGGTACGCGGCACGCACGTGAGTGCGATCAAGCGCCGGACATCCTTTGCCTGGTCGATCCCTCTACACTCATCCACCAGCTCCGCATATTGGTCCTTGCCGATGGGCGCCACCGTGCCGATCGAGGACAATCTTTGGGCAAGCTGGTCGAACGGCATGATGAACTCGCCGCCGGTTGCCTGCAGGGTGTGGGCGACGCCATCGCGGGTATAGATCGTCACGCGCGGCGCGAAGAGCGGCTGCGTGTGCGAGGCAATGACACGGACGCGTCGCATCATGTCGTCGAGGCCAGCCGGGTCGGGCTCACCGACCTTCTGTTGCACGTTCTTCGTCACCGGAAACGATCCGGCGAGAATGGCGTAGGCGGCGTAGTACTGCGGCTGCTCGGGGCCCGGCTCGAGATCAGTCCGGCGCTCGGGAAACGCAGGGCTCGGATACTGCGTCTCGAGCCAGTTCACGATGCACTCGACCCGCTCGACCTGCTCCGGGCGGATGTTGTCGCGCTTGCAGAGCGCGGCGGTCACGTCGACATGGGCGATGTTGTAACCGGCAGTCGAATAGATGCGATAGAGCGTCTCGAGGAACACCCACCGCTCGCCGAGCCTCGCGGTGATGGCGGCGAGATCCGCTGCCCGCGCGCCCGTGAAGCTGTGCGTGAGACGACCTTCCCTGTTTCCGGCGTAGGCGAAATAGAAGCCGGCTTCGCCTTCGAACACAGTCTCGCCGCCAGGAATGCCCTGTCGTGCCAAACCCACGGCAAGCAATGCATTGCGCACGGCCGCACCTTCGCGCACGGAGCGACCGCCACTGCGAATGCCTTCGAGATTGCCCGAAGCCAGGTTCACGCATTGAGCGAGAGCACCGTGCACGTGCTCGGCACTCAAGCCCATGATCTTTGCAACGGCCGCCGCGGCGCCGAAGATGCTGAACACGGGACCGACATGAAATCCGCGTGCCATGATGGTCGGCACGAAATCCGCAGCGAGCCGTTCCATGACCTCATAGCCAGCCACGATGCCAGTCAGGAAATCCCGGCCCGAGCAGCGCGTGGCTTCGGCGGCCATGAGCGCCGCGGGCAGGATCGCGCAGCCGGGGTGCGTGACCATACGGAACGTGTCCCATTTGCCGCCGGCGAACATCATCTCCGAGTTGATGAAGGCAGCCCCGGCACGCGAGAACGTGCGTCCCTCGACAAGCACAGTGGTATTGCCGGTGCTGCCTTGCTCCTCGTCCTCCACCAGGCGAATGGCCTGTTTCGTCTCAGGAAACCCATAGCCAAGCAGACAGGACGACAAGGCCTGCAACGTCACGCCGCGAGCACGGTCTTGAACCTCGGGCGGGATGTCCGCATAGGAGAGCCCCACCACCCAACGTGACAGGCGACGACTGATGCTATCCGTGGTCATGGGGCCTCCAGCGTCGGCGCTACAGCTATCGACTCGTCGCTACTCAGTAGAAAATGCCCGGTGTCGAGCCGCCATCGATGGCGATGCTTTGGCCGGTGATCGCTGAAGCATGCGGTGAGGCTAGGAAGAGCACCATGGGCGCGATGTCCGACGGCTCCACGATGCGGCCGATCGGGAACTGGGCAGCGTATTTCTTGTCGGCTTCGGCTTCGCTGACGCCGAGTTGCTTCGCGAGTGCCGCGCGGCGCGCCGGATAGCGATCAGTCTTGGTGAAGGGCGGATGAATGACGTTAGCCGTGATCCCCTGGCTCGCGACCATGCTGCTGAATTGCTTGACGAAGGCGGAGATTGCCGCATTGCCGAGTGCGCTCGGTAACGCCGTGTCGCCGGCGTGACGAGCAGCTGTACCGCCGATGCATATGACGCGACCGCGCTTGGAATTCCTCAGATGCGGCAGCGCAGCGCGGCAACAGCGCATGTATGCCAGCGTCTTGCCGTTGAGCCGCTCCATCAGCCCGTCGTCGTCGAGCGTCTCGATGTTTCCGCTGACCGCGGTCGAGGCGTTGTTGACGAGAACATCGAGGCCGCCGAATGCCTCGACTGGCGCTGCGACCGCAGCCCGGCACCCCGCAGCGGTGAAGAGGTCGGCCGATATTGCCTTTGCCTTGACGCCCTTTGCAGAGATCTTCGCTTCCGCCTCCGCAAGCGCCGCTTTGTCGCGGCCGCAGATGGCGACGTTCGCACCTTCCCCTGCAAAAGCCAGTGAGATCGCGAGACCGATGCCGCGGTTGCCGCCGGTCACCAGCACCGATCTACCCTTCAGACCAAGGTCCATGCTTCGTATCCTCTCGTTGTTGTTTGCATCGCAAAATCATCGTCGCATCGAAGTGTTGCTTGACGAAGGGCTGAGCGTCCGCCTCGCCCATGCCGTGTGCACCGCCGGTAACGCTTGCGACCTGCCCTTCAGCCTCATGCGCTTTCCCTCGAGGTCGTCGCTCGGCGATGAACATCGGCGCTCAGGCGGGGTGTGGGCAAGCTGCGAAGCAGCTTTGCAGTGTTGCACTGTTGCCCCCTCGTCGGAATGCTGCCAGTCTCCATGCGACAAGAAAAGGCTGAGCGATGGGTTCTAGCGCGGGACCCGTGGCGTGGGGAGGCACATGCGCAAGGTCGACGTCTTCGCGTCCATTGGCCTGCTTGGCTTCGTTGCGCTGATGGTCTTCGTGATCATCCCGCGAGAAGCCGGTGGCGGCGTCTGGCACGGGCTGTCCCCCTACTTCTTTCCCTCGGTGATGCTGGCCGGCGTGGCGCTGTCGAGCCTCGGCCTTCTCGTGCAGGCCTTGACCCGGCCGGATGCCTACGAAGGCCAAGCGGAGAGGCCAATTACCTTGTCCGATCTCGGCTTCTTCCTGCTCATTTCCGTGTTGATTTTCGGCTCGGTTCTCATCCTGCACAAGTTCGGCACATGGGCCGGTGGCATAGCGCTGATCGCCGCCACCATGATCTTCATGGGCGAGTACAATCCGCTGCGCATCATGGCCGTGGCACTGCCGACTCTTGCCGTCACGTGGGCGATTGTCGTCTGGGGTTTGAAGATCCCATTGCCATGAGGGCGCGACCGTAATGGCCCAGCAGATCGCACAGGCCTGGACCAACGTGATGTCGCTCGAGGTGATCGGCTACATCACGCTCGGCCTGTTCATAGGCTATATCGTCGGTGTTCTGCCTGGCCTGAGCCGGGCGACCGCCATCGCCCTGCTCATTCCGATCACCTACAAGCTGCCGGCGCTGGCCGGCATCTCGTTTCTCATCGGTGTGAGCAAGGGCGGCAACACCGGCAGCGCGCTGACCGCAATTCTGATCAACGTGCCGGGCGAGCCGCAGTCGGTCGTGACTGCGCTCGACGGCTACCCGCTGACTCAGCAAGGCCGAGCACAGAAAGCGCTGAAGCTCGCTCTTGCTGCATCCGTGCTCGGCGACTTCCTGTCGACGATCGCCCTGATCGCGTTGGCGCAGCCGCTTGCTGCAGTCGCCGTCGGAATGGGACCGGTCGAGCTGACCGCCGTGCTGATCTTCGCCATCACGTTCATTGCGGCCGTATCGGGTGCGTCCTTCTACAAGGGGTTGATCGCGGGTTTCATGGGCCTGCTGCTGGCGGCCCCTCGCCTCGATATGGAGACCGGCCAGCCGCGTCTGACGTTCGGGTTCAACGACATCTATGATGGGGTACCGCTGCTTGCAGTCGCCATCGGCACGCTGGCGTTGTCGGAGATGCTGGTTCAAATCGACAAGGGATGGCGCGGCTCCTACGAGCACAAGAGCCTGCAGCTCAAGTCAAGCACGCCCGAGAATAGGCGGCTGACTCCGCGGGAGTTCTTCACATGTCTGCCAGCGATCCTGCGCGGGACGCTTGTCGGCATCGGCATCGGCAGCATTCCAGGCATGGGGGCAAGCATCTCTTCCTTTCTCGCTTACGCCTGGACGAAACGGCGCGACAAAGACCCTGAGAGTTTCGGCAAGGGGCGTCTCGAAGGGGTCGCTGCGGCCGAGGCTGCTGACAACGCATCTGTGCCGGCGGGTCTCATCCCGATGTTTGCCATCGGCCTGCCTTCGAGCGCGTCGGCAGCCCTGTTGATGGGTGCCTTTATGCTGCATGGACTGACGCCAGGTCCGTTCCTGTTTCGCGACGACGCCGTGCTGGTCTATGCCATTTTCGTCGGCATGGTGGTTGCCTCTTTCATCATGCTTGCGATGGGCATGATCGGCCAGAACCTGTTCGCGCGGCTGATCGCGGTCTCTGAGGTGATCCTGGTGCCAATCATCGTGTTCCTGTGCGTGATCGGCGCCTACCTCGAGGGCAGCGGCATGTTCAGCGTCTACTTGATGCTGGTGTTCGCCTTCTTCGGCTACTTCATGAAGAAGTTCGACTTCTCGTTCGTCACCTTCCTGATCGGTTTCATCCTCGGTCCAATGGCCGAACTGTCGCTGCGGCAGGCGATGATCATCACCGATGGGAAGATAACCTCGCTCACCAACCATCCCGTCGCGCTGCTGTTCTTGGCGCTGGCGGCGTTCTCGATCTGGCGCCTCAGCACGTTTCGCAGGATGCGGGCTCGCATGGGCGATGAGCAGGCGTAGAGACTAGGATTTTGGAAGCGTCAACAAGCGTCGAGGAGGAATGATCCCATGAAGCCCAGAACTGCCATTGCAGCCACAGCGATGCTGCTGGCGGCATCGCTCGCGGCCCCCGCATTGGCTCAGAACTTTCCGACCAAGCCGATCAACATCATCATCGGCTTCGGCGCGGGCGGCGGCACCGACGCGATCTTGCGCGCAGTCGCCGAGCCGATGAGCAAGAGCCTGGGGCAGCCGGTGCTGATCACCAATAAGCCTGGCGCAGGTGGCGGCGTCGCGGCCATGGAGATCAAAGGCGCGCAACCCGACGGATACACGATCTACGGTGGCGGCTCTCTCACCTTCGCGTTCGAACCGCTCGTGCTCAAGACGCAATACCAGCACGACGACTTCGAGCACATTGCGCACGTCAGCCTGTTCCAGGATGGGCTGTTCACCCATCCGAGCCGGCCCTACAAGTCGATGCGCGACGTGATCAACGCCGCCAAAGCCGAGAAGCGCGCGATCAAGTACGCCTCGCAGTATCAGCTCGACAAGATCATCTTCGCCTATGTCGCCAAGAAGGAGGGCATCGAGATCATCCCTGTGCCGACGCAAGGCGGCAACGGCGCGGTTACGATGACGCTCGCCAATCAGGTCGATTTCGGCTTCTCCGGCGGCACCTTCGGACCGCACCACGAGTCAGGGGCGCTGCGCGTCATCGGCTCGATGATGGCAGAGCGCATGGAGCGATTCCCGGGCATCCTGAGCATGCACGACAACGGCTGGATGGTCGGCAGTGGCAACTACCTGACCGTCTCGACCACCAAGGGCACGCCAAAGCCCGTGGTCGAGAAGTTGGCAGCCGCCTTCAAGGAAGGCATGGGGACGCCGGCCGTGCAGGCCATTGTCAAAAGCCGGTACATGAAGGACGTCTTTATCGGGCCCGACAAGGCCGGTGAGGTCGTCAAAGCGGAGCGCGACAAGTATGCCAAGATGATCGCAGACCAGAAGTAGCGAGTGAAGTGAGCCATGGTGGCTGCCACATCTGCCGAGATCCTCGCCGAGTTCGTCAACGCGACCCGGTTCGAGGATCTGCCGGACCGGACGGTGGATTTGGCAGCGATGCTCGTCGCCAGCACGCTGGCCAGCGCCGCTTGCGGCCGCAACTTCGACTCGGCCCGGATAATCCGGGACCTCGCGATGGAGCGCGGCGGGCGGCTCGATGCCTCGGTGTGGTTCGAGCACGGGGTCAAGCTGCCGGTCGCGAGTGCAGCACGCGTCAACGCGCTCATGAGCGATGCCGCGGCTTCGGACGATAGCGACCTGCGCAACATCGTCCATTGCGGCACACCGCTGACGGCGACGGCACTCGCCGTTGCCGAACGGACCGGCGCCTCCGGTCAAGATGTGCTCGCGGCAATCGTGCTCGGCTACGAGGCGGCCGGGCGGATCGGCGAGGCGATCCTGCCGCGGCACTCGCCACGGGGTCATCATGGCTGCATGGGGGCAGCGTTTGCCGCTACTGCCGCCGCAGCACGCCTCTTCGATCTCGATGCCCGTCAGACCGCGCACGCCATCGCACTGACTGCCACCTCGATCGGCGGCCTCTCGAAAACCGCCGACACGAGCATCGCCCGTGAGTACCATGCCGGTCTCGTCACCATGCTCGGCATCGAGGCAGTCGAGGCGGCGCGGCGAGGCTTTACCGCAGAACTCGCCATCCTCGAGATGGAGCGCGGCTTCGTCGAGGTATTCGGCGGCCCCGACGGAAATGCAGCCGGTATCACACGCGACCTCGGGCGCGATTGGGATATCTCGACCGACATGGCGATCAAGCTCGTCCCTGGCGGGCACCCCTATCACGCTTTCGCGGAGGCGGCGGCGAACGCGGCGCGCCAAGGCGATATTAGTCCAGAGCGGATCGCCGCCATCGTCGTCTCGCGTCCCGGGATGACGGCGCTCGCAGGCCCCAAGCACCCGAAGGACCTGATCGACATGGCCCACAGCCTGGCCTATTTCGCCGCCGCCGGCGCTCGGGACAAACGCTTTGGCTGGGAGCATGCGAGCAAGGAGAAAATCGGCGACCCGGTCATTCATGCCTTGATCGACAAGGTGCGCGTCGGCCCACCACCGACTGCCGCTGCCGGCGCCTACCGCCAGGGTGCGACCGTAAGCATCGAGACGACTGACGGCCGCAAGGTGACCAACACCGTGCTGACTCCGAAAGGTGCTGCGTGCCTAGGGATCGACTGGCTGGACATCGAGGCGAAGTACCGGACGCTCGCGCCGAAAGCACCGATGACCTTGGGCACAGTTGAGGCCAGCCTGGAGGCGATCCGGGAGTTGCGGACCGCCTCCCATGTTTCTGCGCTGATCCATCTATTGAGCGAGAGCGGTTCGGCAGAGATTGCAGCGCCCGTGACTGCTCCTACCCCGACAGTCGAGTAACCATCAGCCTGCATGCTGAAGGCGCGTTGTTTGCTGCGCCGCATGAGTGGGCTTCTGTCTGTGAAGGGTCGGACATCCTTGGCCAACGATGCTGCGGCGCAATGCAGCGTGTGGTTGCGTCAGGGACTAACGCGCAAACGTCGCATGGCTCACCCATAACCAGCGGCTATCGGGTTGCGAGCCACTCGGCATTTCAAGCCGGCGGTTTGGCCATGCATGTTGTGGCCCTGCGAGCGAGTGCATCGTCAGGGAGCATGATCATGTCCAAGCCCACAGCCACCATTGGTGCGGCCGTTTTGATCGCGGCCCTCGCCTCGGTCTACCTGGTTGCCGGATCAATGGCCAATCGCGTGGATCCCTCTGCACCCAGAGATGGGGTCATCAGCGTCAGAAGTGCCTACGCGTTCACGGAAACAGTCGATCGCCTGAAGAAGGATGTCGCCGCCAAGGGCATCATGATGTTCTTCACGATGTTCTTCACGGTCGACCAGGCCAAGCTCGCGGCGGACGCCGGCATCAAGCTGCGGCCCTCCACGCTGCTGGTGTTCGGCAATCCGGCGCTGGGCGCGCAGTTCATAACGTCCAACCCGCAGGCCGGATTGGACTGGCCGGTCCGGCTCCTCGTGCAGGAGGACGAGAAGGGCCAAGTCTGGGCGACCTATACCGATTTCGCTTGGATCGCCCAGCGTCACCATATCACCGATCGCGATGCGGCCTTCAAGATGGCCTCGAACGTGATCGCATCCATCACGTCGAGCGTCGCGGCGAAATAGAGGAGCGGCAGAAGCGTAACCTTTCTCCGCCGGCCGCACCCGGCGCCTTGCACGGCGCGCCCAAGGCAGTATCCTCATGCGAAACCTCTAACCGTTGGTCCCTGCTGGAGCCCAAATGCCCGCCAGGACGCTCGTCGAGGCCTTCGATCAGGCCCGCGCCCTCGATGCGCCGCTGGCGGAGCGGCTCGACGCCTACGCGCAATCGCTGCGCGCGTTGAACAGGCCGATGGCCGACGCCGTCGACCGCCTCGTGTCCCGGTTGCGCAAGAGAAACCTGGCGGTAGGGGCGCCGAGCGAGGGCGAAGCAATGCCGCCGTTCGTGCTGCCCGATCACACCGGACGCCTTGTTGGATTGCAGGACCTCGTCGACCAGGGACCCGTGGCGATAACCTTCGCCAGGGGGCATTGGTGCCCCTACTGCCGGATCGCGGTGAGTGCGCTCACGGAAATCACGGACGAGGCCGCGGCCCTGGGGGCTCGCATCGTCGTCATCGTGCCGGATCGGCAGTCGTTTGCGGCCAAGCTGCGCGCCGACGCCCACGCTCCGTTCCCGATCCTGACCGACATCGACAACGGCTACGCGCTTTCGCTGGGCCTGGTGTTCTGGGTCGACGAGGAGATGCAGCAACTCATGCTGGCGCGCGACGCCAACCCCGCCCAGTCGCAGGGCAACGACAGCTGGTTCGTGCCGGTGCCGGCCACCTTCGTCGTGGGCAGGGACGGCCGGATCGTCGCGCGTCACGTCGATCCCGACTATCGCAAGCGCATGGAGCTCGACGCCGTGCTCGACGCCCTCAAGACGGCCGCGCAGCCCTAGCCGAGCTCGCCGGACCAGTCGCGCGCCCGCAGCAACTTCATGAACGCGTCGCCGGCCGGTGATCGGTGGCGCCCGGCAACGCCGTAGAGCAACACGGGCCGGGTCATGGCAAAGCCGTTGATCGCGACTCGCCGCAATGCCGGATGATGGATGGCGCTTTGCGGCAGGAAGGCAATGCCGAGGTTGCTGTCGAGCAAAGCCAAGAGATCGTGCATCGCGCCGATCTGGTGCGCCTCCTCGGCGACGATGCCGAGCGCCTCGAGGGTCTGCGCCAGCGCGCCTGCCGATTCGCAGCGGGCGCTGACGAGGATGCGCTGCTCCTTGAGCCGGCGCGTGTCGATTTGCTTCTCGCCCGCCAGGGGGTGCTGCTCGTGCACGACGAGCTCGAACCGCTCCTCGAACAGCGGCCACGAGTCGAGCCGCGCCCAGTCTTGCCCCAACGGGCCGGCGATGGCGAAATCGGCCCTTCCCTTCTGCAGGGTCTCGTTGATCTCGGCGGCATCGCCGCGCAGGAGGGTGAGGTGCAGACCGGGAAAGGCGCGCTGGATCTCGGCCAACGGGCCGACCAGCAGCCAGCCGGCAATGCTGTGCGAAACGGCGAGCGACAGGGCCTGCGCGGCGCCCTTCTTGAATGACGAGGCCAAGGTCTTGGCGGCGAGCGCGCTCTCGTAGCACTGCTGCATGAGAGGCACCATGCGCAGGCCGAGGTCGGTCAGGTGCGAATGCTTGCCCTCGCGCCGCAGCAGCTTGCCGGAGAGCTCCTCCTCGAGCTGCCGGACGGCGCGTGTCAAGGCCGGCTGGGACACGTTGCACTGCTCGGCGGCACGCGTGAAGTTGAGCGTGCGCGCGACCGCCAAAAAGTAGCGGACCTGGTGCATTTCCATCGCCGGCACGAACCCCTGGCTGCTCCGCGCACCCCAGCTACCAGGACGCATCTAATCCCAATTCGCGCGCGGATCAAAACACACCGCTGCTCACAAAGAGGCCATTGGGCGGGCGTCGATAATCCCCCCGCATCGACTCGGAAGCCACACGGCATTTCAGGTCGGCCTTCCTTCTTGCCATCTTGAGCAGGTCAGCGGCCGCCTTGCCGCACCTCTGCGAAAGCCAGGAGCGAACTGTCATGATCACTGCCACTCTCAGCCGGCCGATCTGGCGAGGCCTCGCCGCCGCCGGCATCCTCGCCACCGCCATGTCCATGGGTGCCCTGTCCGCAGCAGCGGGCGAATGCCCGGCCGGCAGAATCGTCGCCGACGGCAACGGCCAGAAGGCCGGCGGCACCAAGCCGAAGGGCGTCACGGACAACGTCCTGACGCGCATCAATCTGGCGAACGAGCCGGTGATGTTGAGGGACCACGCACTCCGCCTGCGCCGCCTCGTGGTCAAGCCCGGCGGCATCGTGCCGTGGCACAGCCACACCGATCGGCCCGCGATCATCTACATCATCAGCGGCAAGATCACCGAGTACCGCAGCACCTGCGCCGAGCCGATCGTGCATCGGGCCGGCGAGTCGACGGCGGAGGTGAAAGGCACCTCCCACTGGTGGAAGAACACCGGCAAGGAGACCGTGGTGCTGCTGTCGGCCGATCTGTTCCACGACAAGGACGACCCGCACGCGATGTGAGCGTTTCCCCAGACGGCTGGAGTGTGTGGCTTCCCCCGCGTGCTCACGCCCTCCCCCTCCTCGAGGGCGATCACACTCCAGCCCTCTTTTTCAGGCGTTCGCGCATCCAGAGTATCGGAGAACACGAAGTGCAGCAGCGGATCGATCAGGCTGAGCCGGCCACGCGGCCGGCGGCCGAGCTTGCCGGCAAGACGGCCGTCGTCACCGGCTCGACCAGCGGCATCGGGCTCGGCATCGCCCAGGCCTTAGCCGAGGCCGGCATGCACGTGATGCTGAACGGTTTCGGCGACAAGGCCGAGATCGAGAAGACGCAGCAGGAGATCGAGGAACGCTTCGGCGTCAAGACGGCCTACTCGGCCGCTGACATGACCAGGCCCGCCGACATCGTCGGCATGGTGGAGGACGCGCGCGAGATGCTCGGCAAGGTCGACGTGCTCGTCAACAACGCCGGCATCCAGCACGTCGAGGCGATCGAGACCTTCCCCGTTGCCAAGTGGGACGCCATCATCGCCATCGACCTCTCCTCCGCCTTCCACGCCACGCGCGCGGTGGTGCCGGAGATGAAGGCGCGCAAGTGGGGCCGCATCATCAACATCGCCTCGGCGCATGGGCTGGTTGCCTCCCCCTTCAAGTCGGCCTACGTGGCCGCCAAGCACGGCGTCCTCGGCTTCACCAAGACGGTGGCGCTGGAGACGGCCGAGCACGGCATCACGGTCAACGCCATCTGCCCGGGCTACGTGCTCACCCCGCTGGTGCAGAAGCAGATCCCCGAGACGGCCAAGGCGCGCGGGCTTACCGAGGAGCAGGTGATCCGGGACGTGCTGTTGCACGCCCAGCCGACGCATCAGTTCGTGACCACGGAGCAGATCGGCGCGCTCGCCCTGTTCCTGTGCAGCAACGCCGCCGGGTCGATCACGGGCACCGCCCTGCCGATCGAAGGCGGCTGGACGGCGCAATAGGGGGCGGCGATGTCGGGCGCACCGAAAATGGCTGAGGCGGCCAAGGCGCGGCGCGCCTACAGCCCGCACGTAGGACCCGGTCAGATCGTGCTCGTGTTCCAGGGCGGCGGCGCGCTCGGCGCCTACCAGGCCGGCGTCTATCAGGCCCTGCACGAGGCCGGCATCGAACCCGACTGGATCATCGGCACCTCGATCGGCGCCATCAATGCCGCCTTGATCGCCGGCAACGAGCCGCAGAATCGGCTCGCCAGGCTGCACGCGTTCTGGGACCGCATGGCGCACAAGTCGATCTGGCACGAATCGGCGGTCTGGCCGCAGCTCTCCCAGGCGCTGTCCTACTGGAACACGATCGCGCGCGGCATCGCCGGTTTCTTCGAGCCCAACCTGATGGCGTACTGGGGCACGCATGTCGTGCTGGGGGCCGACCGTGCGGGCTACTATTCGACAGAGCCGCTGGAAAAGACGCTCTCCGAGCTCGTCGAATTCGACCTCGTCAATCGCTGCAGGCCGAGGCTGACCGTCGGCGCCGCGCACGTGCGCACCAGCCGGATGACCTATTTCGACAGCCGCGACATGCCGCTCGGTGTCAAGCACATCATGGCCTCCGGCGCCTTGCCGCCGGCGTTTCCGGCCGTGCGCATCGACGGCGAACTCTACTGGGACGGGGGCATTCTCTCCAACACGCCGACCGAGGTGATCTTCGAGGACAATCCGCGCCGCGATTCTCTGATCTTTGCCGTGCATATGTGGAACCCGATCGGCGCGGAGCCCGAGACCATGTGGGAGGTGATGCACCGCCAGAAGGACATCCAGTACTCGAGCCGGGTCTCGACCCACATCGCCCGGCAGCTGCAGAGCCACCGCCTGCGCCACGTCATCAAGGAGCTGCTGGCGTACGTTCCCGAAGAGGAGCGCAACAGCGAGGCCGTGCGCGAGCTCGCCGGCTGGGGGTGCCTGACCCGCATGCACGTCGTGCGCATGCTGGCGCCGCGACTCGACAACGAGGACCACACCAAGGACGTGGACTTCAGCCCCGACGGCATCCGCCGTCGCTGGGAGGCCGGCTACGTCAGCACGCAGCGCGCCATCGAGCAGAAACCGTGGCAGGGTGAGTTCGACCCGCTCGAGGGCGTCATCCTGCACGAGCCGCGCGAGGACGCCCGCGTGGAGAAGGCGGCCGATCAGACGATCGTGACGGCGAGCGGCGCGGTCGCCTTCGATACCACGCAGTCGTCCATGATGGCCGGCTGAAGGCAAAGGGCCAACACCATGACCGACTACGACGCCATCATCATCGGCACCGGCCAGGCCGGACCGTCGCTCGCCCATCGCCTGGCGGATGCCGGCATGAAGGTCGCGATTCTCGAGCGGCACCGCTTCGGCGGCACCTGCGTCAACACCGGCTGCACGCCGACCAAGACGCTGGTTGCCAGCGCCTATGCGGCGCACCTGGCCCGGCGCGCGGCCGAATATGGCGTCAGGATCGACGGGCCGATCAGCGTCGACATGAAGAAGGTGAAGGAGCGCAAGGACCGCGTGCTCGGCCTCTCGACGCGCGGGGTCGAGCGCGGGCTCAGGAGCAACGCCAACATCACCGTCTACCAGGGCCACGGCCGCTTCACCTCCCCGCGCGAGGTCGCGGTCGGCCAGGATATGCTCGCCGCGCCGCGTATTTTCATCAACGTCGGCGGCCGCGCCTTCGTGCCGGACATACCCGGCCTGAAGGAGGTGAGCTATTTCACCAACAGCACGCTGCTGGACATCGACTTCCTGCCGCCGCACCTCGTCATCGTCGGCGGCAGCTACATCGGCCTCGAGTTCGCGCAAGCCTTCCGCCGCTTCGGCAGCAAGGTGACCGTGATCGAGATGGCGCCGCGGCTGATCCCGCGCGAGGACGAGGACGTGTCCGCGGCCGTCGCCGGGATCCTGAAGGGCGAAGGCATCGACCTGCGCCTGGGCGTGCACGGCCTGCGCATCGCGCGGCGCGGCGCCGACATTGCCGTGAGCCTCGATTCGGAGGCCGGCGATGACGAGGTGGTCGGCACGCATCTGCTGATGGCCGTCGGCCTCCGGCCCAACACCGACGACTTGGGTCTCGACAAGGCCGGCGTCGCCGCCGACCAGCGAGGCTTCATCCAAGTCGACGATCAGCTCCGCGCCAGCGTGCCGGGCATCTGGGCGCTGGGCGACTGCAACGGCAGGGGCGCCTTCACCCACACCTCCTACAACGACTTCGAGATCGTCGCCGCCAACCTGCTCGACAACGCGGACCGCCGGGTGGGCGACCGCATTGCGGCCTACAACCTCTACACCGATCCACCCCTCGGCCGTGTCGGTCTTACCGAGGCCGAGGTGCGCAGGTCGGGCCGCCCGGCGCTCAAGGCTACCATGGCGATGGAGGATGTCGCCCGCGCCTTCGAGAAGGGCGAGACGCAGGGCTTCATGAAGGTCCTGGTCGACAAGGAGTCCAAGCAGATCCTGGGCGCCTCGATCCTCGGCCTCAACGGCGACGAGGTCATCCACTCGCTCATCGACGTCATGTACGCCAAGGCCCCCTACACCGTCGTGCAGAGGGCGGTGCACATCCACCCCACCGTGTCGGAGCTGATCCCGACCATGCTCGGTGACCTCAAACCCCTGGAGTAGGAGGCATGGGAGTTATGGGGTCAGACCCTGTGGAGACGACCTACCCTCGGTCAGCGACGGAGCAGAAGGGTCTGACCCCGTTGCTCCAGGGTCTGGCCCCGTCCCGTCACGGCGTCTTCGTGCGCGAGTGCGTGATCGCGCTCACTGCCTTCCTCACCGTGGTCGACCTGTTCGCGACCCAGGCGATCCTGCCCTCCCTCGTGCAGCACTACCAGGTGAGCCCGGCCGCCATGGGCTTCGCCGTCAACGCGAGCACCATGGGCATGGCCGCTTCCGGGCTGCTCGTTGCCTTCTTCTCGCGACGCATCGACCGCCGGCTCGGCATTCTGGTGAGCTTGGCGCTGCTCGCCATCCCGACGGCGCTGCTGGCGGTGGCGCCCGGCCTCGGCACCTTCACCCTCCTCCGGATCGTGCAGGGCGTGTTCATGGCCTCGGCGTTCACGCTGACGCTCGCCTATCTGGGCGAGGAGTACAGCGCCGCCGACGCGGCCGGCGCGTTTGCGGCCTACATCACCGGCAACGTGGCGAGCAACCTGATCGGCCGTCTGATCTCTGCCGCGCTCGCCGACCACTACGGCCTGGCTGCCAATTTCTATATCTTCGCGCTGCTGAATCTCGCCGGTGCGGTGCTCGTCTATTACACCGTGCACCGGGCTGACCGCATGAAGGCAATGGGACCGCCGCCGCCGTCGCCGCTCGCGACCTGGGCGCTGCACTTGCGCAACGGCCCCGTCCGCGCCGGCTTCGGCATCGGCTTCTGCATCCTGTTCTCCTTCATCGGCACCTTCACCTACGTCAACTTCGTGCTGACGCGGCCGCCCTTGTCGCTGAGCCCGATGCAGCTCGGCTTCGTCTATTTCGTCTTCCTGCCATCGATCTTCACGACGCCGCTGGCCGGCGCCGCGGTGCAGCGCTTCGGCACTCAGCTTTCGCTGTGGGGCGGCCTGACGACGGCAGGCCTCGGCTTGCCCCTGCTGGTGACGTCCTATCTGCCGGCCGTGCTTGCCGGCATGGTGCTCGTCGGCGTCGGCACGTTCTTTGCGCAGGCCACTACCACCGGCTTCGTCAGCCGCGCGGCCACCACGGACCGGGGCTCGGCGAGCGGGATCTATCTCGCCAGCTATTTCTCCGGCGGCCTCGTCGGCAGCGCCATCCTCGGCCTGCTGTTCGACCGGCTCGGCTGGGGAGCCTGCGTCGTCGGCATCGCGCTCTCGCTGCTGGCGGCCGCAGTGCTTGCGGCACGCCTGAGGATGCGGACCACGGCCTCGGCCTGAGCGGCGCAACTGTTTTCCGGAGAGGCATATGCACGAAGCCGGTGCCGTGCTTGCGCAGCTGGAGGCCGCGGCGAGCCAGGGGCTACGGATCGTCGGCCTCGCCATCGAGGTGGCGGCGGCGGCCGTCAATCGTCGCGGGGCTGGTGTGGTCCAGCGCCGCCTACGTGCGCAAGCGCATGGGCGAGCCGCAGTACGAGCCGCAGTACGAGCCCTGCAAGATCCGCATCGGCCGCTCGCTGCTGCTGGGGCTCGAGGTCGTGGTCGCGGCCGACATCGTCAAGACGATTGCCGCGGCGCCGACGCTGATGAGCCTTGCCGTGCTCGGCGGCCTCGTCATCATCCGCACGTTCCTGAGCTGGACCCTGGTCCTGGAGATCGAAGGCCGGTGGCCGTGGCAACGGGCCGTCGATCGAGCGCCTCGAGCCGAGCTCGTTCGATGTCGCCCTCACCCTGCTTGCGGTCCATATATCGATCCGATGCCGAGCCGGCATTTTTCCTGCCGCTTCCGAGCAGCGATGTTGCTCCAACAGTCGCGCATGAGATAGGGAGCAACCAATGAGCACGACCAGCCTGGGCTTCGCGGCCGTCATCCTCTCGGGCATCGCCATCGCGCCGCTGCTGGTGCAGACCGATCAGGCCTCGCGGCAGCCGGTCGACCTGCCCGTGGTGGCGGCAACGGGCGGATGCGCCCTGGCGATCGAGCGGATGCGCAGCGCGACCGACGTGCATCCGACCATGCCTGATTGCCTGCCCGCGGCCAGCTTGCGGATGGCGTCCGCGCACTGAGGCGCGCGAAGCAACGAAGCCTTTGGAATTGCTGCCCGAGTCGGCGCGATCGCTGCCAAACCCGCATAGCATTGAAGTCATAGCGACACGGCATCGCACCGGAGCGCGTGCGCCTGCTAATTCCTGTCCCAGGCAACCGCCGCTCGGGACCGGTACGATGGAGACGCATGAGATCCGCTATTTCGTCGCTGTTTGCGAGACGCTCAACTTCACGCGCGCCGCGGAGCGCTGCAACGTCTCGCAACCGGCACTGACGCGCGCCGTCCAGAACCTCGAGGCGCGCCTCGGCGGACCGCTGCTGCATCGCGAACGGGGCAACACCCATCTGACCGAGCTCGGCCGCATGATGCGGCCCTATTTCCAACAGGTGCTGGGCCAGATGGAGGAGGCGAGGCGGCGGGCCAAGACGTTCGCCAAGCTCGAGCACTCCCCCTTGACCGTCGGCCTCATGTGCACGATCGGGCCGCACAAGCTCGTCGATCTCTTCTCCGGGTTCATCAAGAACAACGAAGGCGTCGAGGTCTATCTCAAGGATGCACCGGCCAGCGCGCTCGAGGCCCTTTTGACGAAGGGCGAGATCGACGTCGCGATCTTCTGCCGTCCCGACGACCTCGACGACCGGTTCCACACGCTGCCGCTCTATCAGGAGCGGTTCGTGGTCGTGTTCGGCCCGGGTCATCGCCTGGAGCGCCTGAACGCGGTGCGCGTGAAGGACCTCGACGGGGAACGCTACCTGTCGCGGGCGAACTGCGAGTATTACGAGTATCTGCGCGACGTGCGCGAGAGGATCGGCGGCGTGGAGCTGAAGCGGCCCTACACCAGCGAGCGCGACGATTGGATCCAGTGCATGGTGCTGGCCGGCTTGGGGTTCACCTACATGCCCGAGTACGCCCTGACGGTGCCGGGCCTGCAGTCGCGGCCATTGATAGAGCCCGAGGTCTGCCGAACCGTGAGCCTGGTTACGGTGCGGGGCCGGCCGCACTCTCCGGCCGTCGGCGCGTTCGTGCGCGCGGCCAAGAGCTATCAGTGGCACGATGCACTCCAGCAGCGCGAGGGATTGCCCGCGCCCGGTGACGCTCGCTCGCGCCGTTCACGAGATGGCGGCCTCGCAGCCGAATTGTCCTGAGTCTGCCGACTGGAAGCGGCACGCGAATGACGCTGCATTCGGCTGGCGGGAGAAACTCCGCTCAACGGTGCGGCTACCACCACACATCCTCGCTTCCGCACCGGATCATGCGCTTGATGGCGGCGCGCGTGCGGCCCTCGCCGGTGACGGTTATCTCCACCCCATCGGCGAGTGCGCGCTCGACCGCCCGCGCCCGCATCGTCACCTCGTCCATATCGATCAGGTGCTCGCGCAAAGCGCCGATATTGACCTTGGACCAATCGGTCGCAGGATCAGCCTCGAGGATGCGCACGATCTCCTGGATGGTGCCGAAGGCCTCCTGGCCAGGCATGGTCGGAACAGTCGCTTCGCCGCTGTGAATGTGCCCGGCGTGGTCCATGTGAGAGCGGTCCTGGGCAAAGACCAAGGCGCTGGCGGCGATGATGGCGGCCGCCCCGACAATCAGCAGCAGCACAAGACTGAGATAGTGACGACGTACAGACATGGATCGGCTCCGTGAAAGTGCTGTTGAACCGCCGGGGCGCGATCAGACGACGGTGAATTGCCCCATCATGCCGTGGTCTTCGTGCTCGAGGATGTGGCAGTGGTACATGAAGGGCATCTTGGGAGGTGCCGGATTGTCGAAGCGCACGAGAACCTCGGCGTGCTCTTCCACCAGCACGACGTCCTTCCAGCCGATCTCATGCGCGGCAGGCTTGCCGCCGCTCTTGTTCAGGATGCGGAAGCTCGCGCCATGCACATGGAACGGGTTGGCCATCGGCATGCCGCCGGCGCTGATTTCCCAGATCTCGGTGGTGCCGAGCTTGGCCGTCACGTCGACACGGTCCATGGCGAAGGAGCGGCCGTTGATGCCCATCATCTGGAGATGCCCGTCGCCGTGATCGTGATCGGCGGACGCCAGACGGCCGGCACCGCTCATCGTTCCCATCCCCATCATGCCCATGCCCATCATCGGGTTGAGCTCGAAGGTGCGCCAGGCGACGGCCGACTTCACATCCGGCTCCGCAAGGGCTGCGAGCCGCTTCGGCAAGCGGGTGATTGCGGCCTTCAGCGCAGTGTTGGGCCTGAAGCGCATCAACAGCTCCAGTGAGCCTGCAGGGCGGCGCCGGGGTCCCATCATCGGCATCATCATGCCGGGTCCATGGCCCGCATCCGGAGCAGTGACGAGATCGACCGGGCGGCCATCGCCGAAGTCCACCAGCACCTCGTAGCGCTCGGCGGGCGCGATCACCAGGCGCCTCGCCTCCACGGGCTCCGGGAGAAGACCGCCGTCACCGCCGACAACGAAGAACGGCCGCCGGTCGGAGAAGCGCAGATCGAAAGCGCGGGCGTTCGCCGCATTCAACAGGCGCAGGCGCACGATCCCCGCAGGTACGCCCGCCGTGGGGCCGATGACCCCATTCACGACGAGAGTGTCGCCCTGGAAGCCATGCATGATGTCCATCATGTCGGGCTGGTACACGACCTCGCCGTTGCGGCCGAACCGTTTGTCCTGCAGCACGATCGGCAGGTCGTCGACGCCATAGGTCGCGGGCAACCCGCGATCGCGGTCTGCTCCGTCGCTGACAATCATCATGCCGGCGAGGCCCGAGTAGACCTGCGGGGCAGTCCTCCCGTGCGGGTGCGGATGGAACCAGTTCGTGCTTGCGGGCTGTTTGATCGTGACCTCGGGTGCCCACACCGCTCCCGGTTTGATCGTGTTGTGCGGTCCGCCGTCGACGTGCGAGGGCACCAGCATCCCGTGCCAATGCAGCGTCGTCTCCTCGTCGAGCCGGTTCTCGACGCGGAACGGGATGGTGTCGCCATTGCGCACACGCACGACCGGACCCAGGTAGCTTGCGGATATGCCCCGTGACGCCACCGCCGGTCCTGAGCCAAACCGGTGCTGCGTCTTCTGCAAGGTGAGCACGACCGGCTCGCTGCTGCGCGCCTCGATCAGCTGCGGGATCGGCAGGGCTAGTCCCGCTGATGGGGCAGCTTGCGCCCATCGTGGCAATGGGGCGGCAACCAGCCCGGCTGCAGCCGAGCCGGAGAGCAGCAGCGCCTGGCGCCGCGTGAGCGATGTCTTCGACATGGGATGTCCTTTGCAGGGGCCTCGACACGACGTCCTCCGGGCGCCTGGCGCCCAGAGGATTGGGAGACCTTCGGATCAGTGCTTGTGCTCGCCGGCAAAAGCGCCGCGCATCGAGCCAGGGCCGAAGGCCAGACCCGGCAGGATGTCGTTGGCCTTGGCCTTCTGCGTCGCATCGAGGATCGCCAGAAGCTCATCGGCAGCCGTCTTGACTGCAGTGAACCGCTCTTGTGCCTGCTCGCGCATCTTGCTGACGAAAGCGTAGCGATCCGCCGGGCTCATCTTCCCGACCGTCTCGGGGTCGACGCTCTCCCGCGTCGTCTTCATGCCCGCGGTGGCATCCTGGACTGCCTTGGCGTACTTGCCCCAGGCCTGCTCTTGGGCAGCTGTAATCTCGAGCTCCGTCTTCAGGGTCTCCAGCTGGGCCGGGTCAGCCAGTCCCAAGCCTGCCCGTCCGTGCATCATGCCGGGCCCCATGCCCTTCGTCATGCCGTGACCTTTCATCATGCCATGGCCCATCATGCCGGGGCCGTGACCCATACCCTTCATCATGCCAGGCCCCATCCCATCGGGCCCCTGGCCACGCATGAAGGGCGGGCCAAAGCCCATCGGTCCGTGGCCGACCGACTGCGCCACTGCCCAGCCGCCGGCGAGAACGGTGGTGAGGGCGACCGCGCTGATCACCAGAGCTTTCCTTGTCATGTCCATCTCCAATCGCTTGTCCAACGGAGTGGTCCGTTGCCCGAGCTATTGGGGAGGGGAGATTTGCCTCAAGTTTTTCAGGCGCGGGGTATTTTGTGACAAAGTTTGTCAGCCGCCGGCCTGGTAACAGCTCGACACACTTTTCGGGGACCTCTTGCGCCGCGGCTCACCTATATTCTTGGGCATGCAGAGCGCTCCGCACATCCTCATCGTCGACGACCACCGCGAGCTGCGCGACCTCGTCTCGCGCGTCCTTGCCAAGGAGGGCTTTCGCATCAGCACGGCGGCCGACGGGCGTGCCATGCGCCAGGTGCTGGCCGACGGCCGCATCGACCTCATCCTGCTCGACCTGATGCTCCCCGGCGAGGATGGTCTGTCGCTGTGCCGCTCGCTGCGTGCCGAGTCGAAGATCCCTATCATCATGCTGACCGCCAAGGGCGACGAGGTTGATCGGGTCATCGGCCTGGAGATGGGCGCCGACGACTATCTGCCCAAGCCGTTCGGCAGCCGCGAGCTCATCGCGCGCATCAAGGCCGTCCTGCGGCGCACCGCCGATACCGCGGCAATAGCAAACCCCGGGCCACCGCCAAAGCAGTATAATTTCGATCGCTGGCGGCTCGATACGGGCGCGCGCGAGCTCATCCGCGATGATGGGGCTGCGCTGCCGCTCAGCACGGGCGAATACGATCTGCTCATTGTGTTTGTGGAGCGGCCGCAACGGGTGCTGAGCCGCGACCAGCTCCTCGACCTGGCGCGCGGACGCGCGGCAAATGCGCTCGACCGCAGCATCGATACGCAGGTGAGCCGGCTGCGGCGCAAGCTCGAGCTGGACCCGGGGGAGCCGAAGATCATCAAGACTGTCTGGGGCGGCGGCTACATGTTCACGCCCGCGGTGAGCCAGCAATGACGCGCCTTCTCCCGCAAAGCCTATTCGGCCAGACAGTGCTCATCCTGCTCGCCGGCCTCATCGTGTCGCATGCAGTCGGCTCCTGGATTTACACGGCGGATCGCCAACAGGCGGTGCGGGCCGTCGGAGGATTCGCAACCGCCCAGCGCATCGCCAATCTCTCCCGCCTCGTGCAGGACACCCCGCGTGAGGCGCGCCAACGCATCGTCGCGGCCTTGAGCGATCAGAGCTTCCGGGTATCGCTCTCCGCCCATGCCCCGGCCATGCCGGCGGTCGAGGACGACGACGCATCGGCTGCTGAAGCGATCAGGGAATTCCTTGTCGAGCAGCTATCGCTCGGCACCGCTCGGCGGCCGCGGGTGCGGGCATCCTCATCGACGGGCGGGCCGCCATTCGGTCCCCGGCACATGATGGGTCATGGCCCCATGATGCATGGCTTCGGCTTCGCGGCCTTCCGCGGGCTGCAGGTCAGCATCCCTCTCGCGGATGGCCAGTGGCTGTCTTTTGCCACGGAGCTGCCGGCAGGTGGCCCGGCGTATTCGGGTCGGTTTCTGCTATCGATGGGCGTCATGGCGCTCATCATTCTCGCCGTTTCGGTGTGGGCGGTGCGCCGGGTCACGGCTCCCCTCGGCTCATTGGCAGCCGCCGCCGAGCGGCTGGGCAATGACGTCAACGCGCCGCCCCTGCCGGAGAGCGGGACGATCGAAACTCAGGCTGCAGCGCGCGCCTTCAACGGGATGCAGACGCGCCTGCGCAATCTGATCGAGAACCGCACGCGGCTGTTGGCCGCCATCTCGCACGATCTGCGCACCCCGCTGACGCTGCTGCGTCTTCGCACCGAAACGGTCGAGAACAAGGAAGAGCGCGACAAGATGTTGGCCACCATCGCCGAGATGGACACCCTTGTCGGCACCACTCTGCAGTTTGCCCGCGACGACAGCGCAAGCGAGCCTCGGAAGCAGGTCGATCTCACTGCTGTCGTGCAAAGCGTCGTCGACGAGATGACCGATGTCGGCCTTCCGGTTCGCATGCAACCGGCAGCGTCCATTCTCTATCGGTGCCAGCCGGCAGCCCTCAAGCGAGCAGTTCGCAATCTGCTGGACAATGCCGTCAAGTACGGCAAGGCGGGCAGCGCGGAAATCCGCGTGGCAGCGCGGGCGGTCGAGATCGACATCGATGACGACGGGCCCGGAATACCCGAGGCGGAACTCGTGCGTGTGCTGGAGCCGTTTTACAGGCTCGAAGAATCGCGCAACCGGGAGACGGGCGGGGTCGGCCTCGGGCTCGCCATCACGAACTCTATCGTACAGGCCCACGGAGGCAAGCTGACGCTCGGTAACCGGCCCGGCGGCGGCCTGCGCGCCAGCATAGTACTTCCCAGCATGGACCAGAGCCGCCAGAACACTAACCGGGCAGCTGCATAAGGCAATCATGTCAGCATCTGGCACCATCAGTAGACAAGGAGATGCATGTGTTCACCTGGCACGAACTCACCGTTCACGGCAGTGTCAGCGGTGCCGTCGGCTTTCCGAGGTACCTCAGCCGTGCCAACGAGGTGCCCGGCAGGCGAACCTTGACCTTGGTCGGACATAAGCCGGCATTCGAAACCGGCCAAGCCTACTGGCCAAGGACACGTCTAGCCCGGCAGTCCCGCCTTGCGCAGCGCATCCCCGTACTGGGTCACATATTCCTGATGCCGGTAAGGCCCCAGCGTCTCGCGGAAATTGGAGACGCGCAGCGCCGCATCGAGGTGCAGCAATCGCGCGACCGCCTTCCTCGCCTCGCCGTCGCGCCCCGACAGCGCAAGGCTGGCGGCTGCAATCCGCACGGCTGGAAAAGCCTCAGGCTGCTCTCGCAGAGCCTTTTCCGCCCATGATGCACTTTCGGCGAAGCGACCGGCAAAGAAGTGCGCATGTGAGATCGCAATCTGCATCATGTGAATGAACGGATCCAGCGGGCTCAATCGCATGGCCTGGGTCAGATGTTCGATGGCCAGTTCGGGCTCGCCCAGCCACACTTTCACCCAGCCGCTCGCGAGCAAGGCGGAAGCCAGGTTCGGATTGAGATGCAGCGCCCGGTCGATGAACGCCGCGCCATCGTCGAGTTCGCCCGCGACGTGCGCGAGGGTGAATCCGGAAAAGCCGAGTGCGACAGCATCGTCCGGCCCCAATTTGACGGCCTGTCGCGCGAGTCTCCTGATTTCCGCCACCTCTCGCTTGCGATCTACAACCCAGCCGTTGCCCCTGCGCCTCGAGTACGCCATCGCCGCCATGGCGTACGCTGCGGCCAAGTCGGGGCCGAGTTCGATCGCGCGGTAGAAGTCCCGCAAGGCCTGGTCGGTCGCCTCCCGGGTCCACTGGTGATAGGCGGCCATCCCGTGCAAATAGAGGTCGTAGGCGTCCAGGCTTTCGGTCAGCTTGCGTTTGGCGCGGGCGATTTCCGCCCTCTCGAGCTGCGGTGAGATCGCGGCAATAACGCTTGTGGTCACCTGATCCTGCAGGTCGAAGATGTCATCGAGGGTCCCCTCGAAACGGTCGGCCCACAGGTTCGTGCCTGTCGCTGCATCGACCAGTTGGGCCGTGATGCGAAGCCGCTGGGCGGCCTTGCGCACGCTGCCCTGGAGCACATAGCGCACGCCCAGCTCCCGGCCGACCTCCTTCACATCGACCATTCGGCCTTTGAAGGTGAAGCTCGAATTGCGCGCGATCACGAACAGCCAGCGCATGCGCGAAAGCGCGGTGATCATTTCCTCCACGATGCCATCGGCAAAGTAATCCTGCTCGGGGTCACCGCCGATATTGATGAACGGCAGAACGGCCAGCGAGGGCCTATCGGGCAACGGCAGGCTCGCCTTCGGCGATGCAGGCGCGACATTGGCCGCTGCCGTGCCGGCAGCCTTCTGCTCCCGCACCTCGCCGACAAATCGCAAACCCTTGCGCGGCAGTGTCTTGATCAAGCGCTGCGTCTCGCCATTGTCGCCGAGCGCGGTGCGGGCGGCGTTCAGGCATGTCGTCAGGGCCGACTCCGAGACGATGCGCCCATGCCAGACGCTAGCTATCAAGTCGTCCTTGCTGACCACACGCTCGCGGTTGGCAATCAAGTGCGCGAGCAGGTCGAAAACCTTGGGCTCGACCGAAAGCAATTCGCCACTGCGGCGCAACTCCCGCGTGTCGGTATCGAGCGCAAAATCCTCGAACGAATAGAGCAAATTGGCCTTCCTCATTGGGGACCAGCTGAATCTATCACGATCAACCTACGGCACCGAACGAAGGCGTCCCTAAGGGAAAACCAAGGGCTGGCTAAGCCGCTCCCGAAGCGGCATGGGCGGCGCGCTGCCATCCTCATCCCACCTCGAGATGAGCCGCGATTGGCCGTCTCGCTCGAAGAGCTACACGAGGATGCCATGGACAAGAGCAAATTCGCAGAAACGCGTGCCTTTCACGTGGACAGCGGCTGGTACGATGCCTATTGGCTGCAGCAAGCACGAGCAAGCGCCGCCCGCAGTATCACCCAGGCCATGGCCGCATCGCTGACGCGACTCGGTCGATTGGCGGTCGGCGTGATCTGGGCGCGGCAAGCGCTTTCCGCCATGCCTTGCGACCTCAAACCCTGTGCGAACGGTGACGAGGTAGCCCGAGCCAGGCAGCTGCTGCTGGGTGACCAAGGGAAGCCTCACCGCAGTGACTAGCGGAGTTGGAAATGGCAAGTATTGGCACGGAATTCCAGCCTGTTGCGCTGCAATGATTGTGTCTGGAATCTGAGGTACTTCTGCCGTGCTCGTGAGCGTTGCCACAGGCCAACTCGCGACGCCTCTCGGACGTAGCCAATGGAAGATGGTACCCGACCGACTACAGGGCTGGCGCCCTGCAGCGAAGGCTTTGCCCAATGGCTGGTGGGAAAAAGCGCGCTTCTCGAACCTGCGGTAGATGACCCAAATCAGGCACGCGGAGAACCAGGCTCATGTCCGGATGGGCGATCGGGCGGCCGCCGGCGTCAACGACGAACGCAACGCCCCGGGTGCCGATCCGAATCTCATTGACGACATCCCAGACGAACTTGAGATCGACCTCCGCCACTACGACGCCGGCCGCATCGCATCTTGAATGGGCACACGTCGCAGTCGAACTTGCTCGCCCTATGCAGCAGCTGCTCGACATTCACGGTTCTGCCGGTGGTGGTGAGCATCTTGCCTGCCGGGCACGTGTAGATGTCGCGCGCCTTGGGCGGTGGGTCGGCGCAAGGATGCGCGTTATGGGCTGCCCGCGCATGTGCATGTGGTGCGCAGCAAGGGCCGGGAATAATTCTACTTTCAGCACTATCGCGGACGCGCAGGGCAAGGCCCGCGCGTTAAACTGCCGGGCGAGCCCTTCCTCGCGGGAGGCACCCCGTGTGCCGAGTGGTGGGCTTTCTCAGGGAACGTCCGTGCTGCCCTTGGTCCATTCAAGGAGGCGGCGTTCGGCCAGGTCCAAGAGGGATGTCAGGGCCATCACCAGCAAGGCGACGATGAGAATCAGCGCCAGGACGCCGGCGACGTCGAAGCGTCCGCTGAAACTCTGCAGCAGTACGCCGAGGCCGCTCTTGGCCGCGATCATCTCGCCGATGACGGCGCCGGCGCTGCAATAGATCAGGGTGAGTTTGAGCCCCGCAAAGATGCTCGGCAGCGCCCACGGAAACCGGACGTGGCGGAACAGGCGGAGCTCGGACGCCCCAAACAGCCGCGACATCAGCAGGAGATCGCGGTCGACGTTCTTGAGGCCGCCCAGCGTGCTCAGCAGCATGATGAAGTAGCCGAGCGAGAAGGCGAGCACGACCTTCGATGCGATGCCGATGCCGAACCACAGGACGAACAGCGGGCCCAGTGCGATCCGGGGCATGCTGTTGAAGGCCGTCAGGAAGGGCGAAACGATGCGGTTGAGCCAATCGTTGCGGTCGAGGACGACGGCGGTGGCTATGCCGAATACGACCGACAGGGCGAAGGCGATCACGATCTCGAGCACGGTGGTGCCGAGATCCGGCAAGACCTCCCCGTGCTTGAACAGGTGCCACAGAGATTGCGCCACGCCGGCGGGCGTCGAAATAAAGGCGGCGCTGGCAAGGCCGGCGGCGACGGCGCCTTGCCAGGTGGCGAGGATTGCGGCGAGGAACAGCGCCCTCGCCACCAGGATGGAGCGGCCGCCCGATGATCGTACCGCTGCACCTAGGTTTGCCTCAGAGTTCGCGATATTGGTCATTGCGCGCTCGCCTTCAGGGACATCCAGGTCCTGCGGTAGAGATCGTGATAGTGGGCATCTGCCTGAAGCGCCTCGGCCGACCTTGGCCGTGCGAGATCGACGCGGATCTCGTCAACGACACCTGTGCCCATCTTCGACATCACCAGCACCCGGTCAGCAAGGGTGATCGCCTCGCCGATGTCGTGGGTCACAAAGACGACGGTGGTGCCGCTGCTTTCCCACAGGCCCAGGAGGTGATCGTGCAGCACCAGCTTGGTCTGCGAATCGAGCGCGCTGAAGGGCTCGTCCATGAGATAGAGGCTGCGGCCGACTGCGAAGGCGCGCGCCAGCGACACGCGCTGCCGCATCCCCTGGGAAAGCCTGGACGGGTAGAGATCGCGCGCGGCGAGCAGGCCGACCTTTTCGATGTAGCTCGCCGCCTTGCGCGCTCTCTCCTCGCGCCCGATGCCCGAGAGCTCCAGGCCGTACTCGACGTTGCCCGTGACAGTGCGCCAGGGAAGCAGGGCGTCGCGGGCGAGGACGTAGCAAATGTCTGCACGCCCGGCGGCCGGCGGCGCGCCGCCGACTGTCACCGTGCCGGCCGCGGCGGGCACGAGGCCGGCGATGACGTTCAGCAGCGTCGTCTTCCCACAACCGCTGGCCCCGATGAGCGCCACGAACTCGCCCCGCCGCACCGACAGGTCCACGCCGGTCAGGGCGTAGCGCGCCTGGCCGAAGCTCACGGCCAGTCCCTGCACGCTGATGTCGACCGGCGGCCAGTTCCCGGATTCCTGGTCGCTGGTGGCGTTCAGGACCATCGAACGATGCCTAGTTGGGGCAGCGGAAGCTTTCCTGGGCCGTCGAGGCGACAACGTCCTGCCGCGTCTTGGGTGCGCCCAGCTGCTTGTTGTCGACGAGCAGCTTGGACCAGGTGTCGATCGTCCGCGGCGTGATCTCGGGACCGAATGTCGGCAGCAGCCCCTTCACCATCGCCTTGTAGGCGTCCTCGGAAAGGTCGGGGACCTTCACATACTTCTGCAGGAGCGCAACGACCTGGTCGAGGTTGTCGGGCTTGCTGAACCAGCAGTAGGAGTTCTCCAGCGCGTTGGCGAAGCGCGACACCACCTCGGGCTTGTCCTTGATCGTGGACGTCGACGCCCACCAGCCATTGTAGCCGAGGTCATGGAAGGCCTTGGGCCCTTGGTTCTTGGCCAGATCCACCACGACGATCCCTTCGTTCTTGGCCGCCGCAATCGAGGGCAGCGGCTCGATGCTCAGATACGTGTCGATAGTGCCACGTTGCAGGGCCGGGCGGGCAGTGTTGGGAAGTCCGACGGCCAGGAACGTCACGTCGCTCGTCTTGTGCCCCGCATCGGTGAGGATGGTCTGCGCCATGAAATGCACGGACACGCCGAGGGCAAGAACCCCCCAATTCTTGCCGACCAGATCCTTGATGACGGCCGGATAGCCCTGCGCCAAACTGGGCACGGCGATGCCGTTGCGGGCGATCAGGGCGAAAGGCACCTTCACTGTCGACCCGGCCACCGCCCGGACCGGCAAGCCCTTGTCGACGGCCAGGATGAGATTGTCCCAGGAATTGTTGACGAACGTCACGCTGCCGCTGGCGACGGCGGCGGTCATCGCCGGGCCGCTCGCTACCGGCACGAGATCGACAGCGAGTCCGTTCCTCTCGAAGAACTTCTGCTCATTGGCGACCAGCACCGGCATCGATATGAGCGCGCCGGGATAGTAGCCGACGCTCGCGTTCTCCTGGGCCAGCGCCGGTGCGGCAAGGATCCCCGATGCCGCAAGGCCGAGTGCCACCACTCGGGCAGTGATTCTCTCGCGCATGTGTTTCGCTCCCTGTTGTCGTTGATGGGCAGGACGCCGACGGACGTTCTGCGTCGCGCTACTTCACCACACACCGTCCTCGCGCAGGGCCCGCCGCTGCTGCGCGTCGTAACCCAGTTCCGCCAGGACACTCTCGTTGTCGGCCGCCAGAAGCGGCGGGCCGCGTTCGGGCGCGACCCTGCGTCCGTTGAGCTTGAACCCCGCCGTCGGCAGCGCGACGTCGCGGCCCTGTTCCGGCAGCTCGAGGCGGCGGAACAGGTCTCGCGCCGATATCTGCGCGTCGTCGACCAGCTCGGGGACCGAGCGGACGGCGCCGGCTGGAACACCCACCTCGGCCAGCATTCGCTCCCATTCGATCGCCGGCCGCCCGGTCAGGCACGCCGCGATGATGGCGCGCAGCGCGTCCTGGTTCTGCTTGCGCGGAGCGGGCTCGCGGAAGCGGGGATCGTTGGCGAGCTCGGGCCGGCCCAGCACGCCGCACAGCGCGGCGAACTGCGCCTCGGTATTGGCGACGAGGGCGAGGGGCGAAGTGCTGGTCGGGAACATTCCGGACGACGGCGCGCCGCTGGCGGCGGCATTGCCGACCGGCGCGGCGGGCAGGCCGCCATTGACGTGAGCGGACAGCATCGACCCCATGCCGGCGACGGCGCAATCGAGCATGCCGACATCGATCGACTGCGCTTCTCCGGTGCGGTCGCGCTCGCGCAGGGCGGCGAGGATGGCGATGGCCGCCGAGAGACCGGTCAAGTAGTCTACAAGCGGCGGCCCGGTTCGGCTTGGCGCCGTCTCTGGCGTTCCGGTGACCGACATGATCCCGGACACCGCCTGGATGATGTGATCGTAGGCCGGGCGCGGCGACATCGGTCCGTCCTGGCCGAAGCCCGAGATCGAGCAGTAGACGATGCGGGGATTCACGGCGCGGATCGCCTCGAAGCCCACGCCCAGGCGATGCGCCGTGCCGGGTCGCCAGTTCTCGATCATCACGTCGACGCGAGAGGCAATCTCGCGCGCGATCTTCACGCCGCGGGCATCCTTGAGGTTCAGCGCCACCGATCGCTTGCCGGCGTTGCAGGACAGGAAGGCGCTGCCCATGCCGGCGGCGACCAGCTCCGCGTCGCCACCCTGTCCGCGCATCCAGTCGCCCGTGGACGGACGCTCGATCTTGACTGTCTCCGCGCCCAGCAGGGTCAGCATGTAGGAGCAGTAGGGGCCGGCGATGACGCTCGCGAATTCGAGCACGCGCACGCCGTGCAATGGCAGCTGGCTCATGCGGCGAACCTCGGCTCGGGAAGGTCGCGTGCGCCCGGGCCTTCGGCGTCCCGGTACGACGACTCGCCGAGATCATTGGCAGCAGAGGACACGCGGGCAACCTTCAAGCGCGTCCCTCCCTTGGGTGGCGGATTGGTAGTGATCACTACCATATGACTTGAGCGTTCGCTCGGTCAAGTGCTACTACCGCCGGCATGCGAGAGCCGAAGTCCGTCACCGACCTGCTGTCGTCCCGCCTGCTCCGATTGTCGAACACGCTCGGCCTCTACAGCAGCCGCCGTTACCGCAGCCAGTTCGGCGTGACGCTGCCCGAATGGCGCGTACTCTCGATCATCGCGCTACAGAGGACGACGAGCGCCCGGGACATCAGCCTTACCCTGGCGACGGACAAGGCCTGGGTCGGCCTGACGGTGCAGAAGCTGGAACGGCGCGGCTTCGTGCGGCGGGTCTCGGACAAGCGGGATGCGCGCCGAACGCTCGTCAGCCTGACCAAGCAGGGCCAACAGGTTCACGACGCCATCATGCTCAACGCACTTCGGCGGCAAAAGCGGTTGCTGAGCAAGCTCACGGACGACAACGCCCAGAGTCTGATCGCGAGCCTCGACCAGCTTCAGGCCGAAGCCGATCGGATGTTGGAAGAGCTTGATGCGTCCGACACTAAGCCCTCCTGATTTGAATAGCCCAAGTTCGATGGTGTGCACGGCGCTCTTGCCCGACCCTCTGATTGGCGAGGACCAGGTCAAGCCAATTCGCAACGCACTAGGTTGCTCAGCAATTGTCCCCTCGGTCTCAACAGTAAGGTCGATCCAACTTCTTTCAAAAGCTTCTGGCTTGCGCCCAATGGCGGACGGGCCTCCCGGGCGTGGAAACTTGCGTCACACTATGGCAACTGCCGTCAGGACTCACGCGCGGTCGATGCGGGCCTGGTAGCAGTTGTTGGTTGCCGAGCGGACGTGAACATAGGCGACGCGCGGGTCTTCGAGCATGTCCTGCGCGGCCTCCGTCATCGCCGCAGGCGCCACGATCCGGCCGGTGCCGTAGACGATGCGGTCGTCGGGACCGTAGCCGCGGATGAGAAAACCCGGGCGCTCGAGAAACATGGCCGGCATCTCGCCGCTGTCGGGATGGCGCCGGCAAGGCTCGGCGTGCAGGAAGATCGGGCCCTGCTCGGCGTAGGGCTGCGCTTTCGGAAACGGCCTGAGCGCCAGGATCAGGTAGGGCTCGCCCGCGGCGATGTCGGCGAGGCAGTGCCGGCAGGGCATCATGCCGCCGGGCGAGATCTGGCGCTCGGGCTTCTGCCCGTTGGCATCGAGGCCGCCCTCCTGCAGGCGCGCGACGAGGGCGGTCTCGAGGGCCGAGATTCGGATCGACATGGGCTCCCCTTTCGACAAGGATCGTGAGCTCATGAGCAAAGCGCCAACGGCGCGCGCTGGCGACCCGAAACCTGTCTCGGGATCGCACCAAGAAGAGAGGGCGCAGCGATGGGTCTTGGAAGCCTCAACTATCTCGCCATCATGGCGGCCGCGGTCGTGAGCTTCGTGTTCGGCGGCGTCTGGTACAACGTGTTCTCCAAGCAATGGATGGAAGCCGTCGGCATGCCGCCCGAGCGCGTCAAGGAGCGCGGCGGTGTCGGCCTCTACTTGCTGGCGTTCGTAGCGCAACTCGTCATGGCCTGGATGCTGGCAGGCATCCTGCTGCACCTGGCGCGCGGGGGGCTGCCGCCCACGCTCTGGAACGGGATCGTCTCAGGCGCCTTCATCTGGCTCGGCTTCGTCATCACCACCATGGTCGTCAACTACGCATTCCATGGCGCCAGGCACACGCTGACCCTGATCGACGGCGGCCATTGGCTCGGCACGCTGCTGATCCAGGGCGCGATACTGGGCTGGTGGGGGCTGCGCTGACGCTCGCGCTGTCCGCCAGGCCCGCGACGGCACCGCCTCAGATGGACACGTAGACCGCGAAGAAGGCGGTGGCTGCGGCGGTGGCCACGAGCAGGAGTATGGCCGGGTCCTTGTAGATGGGAGGCATGGCCCCGAAACGTCCGCCCCGGGGCCGCGGTTCCATAGGTTACCGGCGCGGCTGATCCGCCGCTGTTCCCTGCGGCACTTACAAGGTCGCAGGGACCGCTTGTACCCTGGGGGGTGCTTCCTGGGTCGACCTTGCGAAGGTCATCTCAACACTTCGTTTGCACCTGCGCGGCTCAATTGGGCCCCGGCATTGCGGAAAGGAGAGCGTCCATGTTCGAGCGCATCGGTCGCGGGTGGGGAATAGCCAAGGCTAGCTGGGCGGTGGTCAAGCTGCATCCCAAGCTGCTGCTGCTGCCCGTGTTCTCGGGGCTGGCATTCGTTGCTCTGATGGCGGTGATCGGCCTTTCGGTGCTGGCCGGCTTGGGGAGCGATACGGTGACCCACTTCGTGGAAGACAAGAAGCTGGGCGCACCCGTCGGCTGGGCCCTGCTGTTCGTCTTCTACTTCGCCTGCACCTACATCATCATTTTCTTCAACGCCGCGTTGGTCTTCTGCGCGCTGCAGGGTTTCGCAGGCAAGGAGCCGTCGCTGCGCGCCGGGATCGCCACCGCCGCGGGACGCTGGCCGCAGATCCTGGCCTGGGCCCTCGTCGCCGCCACCGTCGGGCTGATCCTCAATGCGCTGCAGAGCTTCCTGAAGGACAAGCTCGGCTTCATCGGCGCGCTGCTGGGCGGCATCGCCGAGACGGCGTGGGCAGTGATCACGTTCTTCGTCGTGCCGGTGATCGTGGTCGACGGCACGGGCCCGGTCGAGGCGGTGCGGCGCTCGTCCGCCATCCTCAAGCGCACCTGGGGCGAGGCGATCGGCGGAGAGGGCGGCCTCGGCCTCGTCGCGGCGCTGTTCTACCTGCCGATCGCGCTGCTGTTCGCACTGTTTGCATATGGCGGCGCGCAGCACGTCGTGGGCCCGGCGGGCACGGTCGCGCTGATCGCCCTGGTGGCCCTGTATGTGGTCGTGCTGGTGGTGGTCTTCACCGCGCTCGGGACGATCTTCCGTGCCGGCACCTACGTCTACGCGACGACGGGCAAGGCGCCCTCCCACATGGACCCGGCGCTGCTGCAGGGGACGTTCCGCAAGAAGTGACGAGGCTCGATCCTGGCACCCGGCGGCGCGGGCCGAGCTGGGCTCAGCTCCTGCTAGCGGCCGTCATCATGGTCGTGCCGGTCCGAGTTCATGCCTGTGCGTGCTGCTCGGAGCAGGGCCAGCGGCTCGAGACGACGGACGTCCTGAGGGCGTATGAGCGCGGTGAGCTCGAGCGTGTGGAATTTGCCGCCACCGCGCGCCTCTACACGACAGCGGCCTTCCCCGACGACATAAAGGGCCTGGCAACTCCATCGGAGGAGCCCTACGGCTTTCGGGGGAGCCTCGTCGCCGGCCAATTCGTCTTCGACATCTCAGACAAGAGCGGCAAGACGGGGCAAATCATCATGGCTCTGCCGCGGAGCATGACACGCTTCGAGATCGACCCTCGCAAGGAGGGCGTGCAGGCAGGAGGAACGGGTCCGGCTCTCTACAAGGAGTGGCGGCTGGAGGGCGAAGTACGGCTCCGCGGCATCCTGCGAGCGGCGGGCCGCGAGCCTCGGGGCGGTTGATCCTGCACGGGTCGGGCAACTCCTGCACGAGTGCGGACCAATTTACGACGTGGACGCTGTCGGTTAGGGGCCGAGATACCCGGTTCACGTTGTTGGGCGCCACGAGCGCCTCACAAGTGGAGCCGGCGCGCAAACCTTGACCCGCGGGGCGCATTCGACCAACGGGCCGGTTGCCCGCGGCGCCATGGCGACGATAATAGGGGGCAACACACACGCCGGTTCGGGCGGCAGGTCGGGAGGAGGCAACATGTCTGACAAGGTCTACAACGTTCCAGCCGAATGGGCGGCCCGGGCCTACGTCAACAACGAGAAGTATATCGAGATGTACAAGCGCTCGGTCCAGGACCCGGACGGGTTCTGGGGCGAGGTCGGCAAGCGCATCGACTGGATCAAGCCCTACACGAAGGTCAAGAACACCTCCTACGCGCCCGAAAACGTGTCGATCAAGTGGTACGAGGACGGAACCCTCAACGTGTCGGCCAACTGCATCGACCGGCACCTGAAGGCGCGCGCCGAGCAGGTCGCGATCATCTGGGAGGGCGACGACCCCACCCACGACGAGAAGATCACCTACCGCCAGCTGCACGAGCGCACCTGCAAGTTCGCCAACGTGCTCAAGGCCAACGGTGTCAAGAAGGGCGACCGCGTCACCATCTACCTGCCGATGATCCCGGAGGCCGCCTACGCCATGCTGGCGTGCGCGCGCATCGGGGCGGTGCATTCGGTGGTGTTCGGCGGCTTCTCGCCCGACAGCCTGGCCGGGCGCATCGCCGATGCCGACTCCAAGTTCATCGTCACCGCCGACGAGGGCGTGCGCGGCTGCCGGCCGATTCCGCTCAAGAAGAACACCGACGAGGCGCTCAAGCGCTGCAAGGGCGACGAGAAGGTGCTGGTGGTGCGCCGCACGGGCGCGCCGATTCCCTGGACCGCGGGGCGGGACATCTGGCTGCACGAGGAGCTGGTCAAGGTCGACGCCGAGTGCCCGGCCGCGGAAATGAGCGCCGAGGACCCGCTGTTCATTCTCTACACGTCGGGCTCGACGGGCAAGCCAAAGGGCGTGCTGCACACGTCCGGCGGCTATCTCGTCTACGCGTCGGTGACGCATCAGTACGTGTTCGACTACCACGACGGCGACGTCTACTGGTGCACGGCCGACGTCGGCTGGGTGACGGGCCACAGCTACATCCTCTACGGGCCGCTCTCCAACGGCGCCACCACGCTGATGTTCGAGGGCGTGCCGAACTACCCAACGGCATCGCGCTTCTGGCACGTGATCGACAAGTGGGACGTGAACACATTCTACACGGCGCCGACCGCGATCCGCGCGCTGATGGGCGCCGGCGACGACTTCGTGAAGCGCACGGACCGCTCCTCGCTGAGGCTGCTGGGCTCGGTGGGCGAGCCGATCAATCCCGAGGCGTGGGAGTGGTATCACCGCGTGGTCGGCGACGGGCGCTGCCCGATCGTGGACACCTGGTGGCAGACGGAGACCGGCGGCATCCTCATCACGCCGCTGCCGGGCGCCACCAAGCTCAAGCCCGGCTCCGCGACGCGAGCGTTCTTCGGCATCAAGCCGGCGCTGGTCGACGAGAAGGGCAACATGCTGGAGGGGGCGGCTAGCGGCAACCTCGTCATTCTCGACAGCTGGCCGGGGCAGATGCGCACGGTGTTCCGCGACCACGAGCGGTTTGTGCAGACCTATTTCTCGACCTACAAGGGCATGTACTTCACCGGCGACGGCTGCCGGCGCGACGCGGACGGCTACTACTGGATAACGGGGCGCGTCGACGACGTGATCAACGTGTCCGGCCACCGGCTCGGCACGGCGGAGGTGGAGTCTGCGCTGGTGTCCCATCCCAAGGTGGCGGAGGCCGCCGTCGTCGGCTACCCGCACGACATCAAGGGCCAGGGCATCTACTGCTACGTGACGCTGATCTCGGGCAACCAGCCGAGCGACGACCTCAAGAAGGAGCTGGTGCTGCACGTGAGGAAGGAGATCGGCCCGTTCGCGGCGCCCGACCAGATCCAGTTCTCGCCGGGCCTGCCCAAGACGCGCTCGGGCAAGATCATGCGCCGCATCCTGAGGAAGATCGCCGAGGACGACTTCTCCAACCTCGGGGATACCTCCACGCTCGCGGAGCCGGCGGTGGTCGAGGACCTCGTCAGCAACCGGCAGAACAAGCGGGCCGCGGCGGGCTGAGGCGTCCGGTCGAGGCGAGTGGCTGAGACGCCCGGGCGCGCGAGGCGCCCGGAAGCGGGTCTCATCTAGGCGGCGGACGGGCCCATGCGCATCTCCGGCATTGATGCCATCGCCATCGACATCCCGCTGGCGAAGAACTTCGGCGGCAGCACGTATGCGGTGCTGAAGCGCTCGACCGTGATCACGCGGCTCAGGACCGACGACGGGCTGGTGAGCGAGGTCTACAACGGCGACAACCGCGAGGCGGGGCCCGAGATCGTGCGGCTGATCCGCGAAGAGCTCGGTCCGCTGGTCGTGGGCGAGGGCATCTTCGCCGGTGAGCGCATCTGGTCGAAGCTGTTCGCGCGCACATTGCCCGCCCGTGACCGCAAGACCCTGCTCGAGGCGATCGCCTGCATCGATTGCGCCGTGTGGGACGTGGTCGGCAAGGCGACGGTGCGCAGCGTGCGCGAGCTGCTCGGCGGCTACACCGACAAGGTGCCCATCATCTCCATTGGCGGCTACTACATGGAGGGCAAGACGCTCGCCGACATCGGCCGCGAGATGGAGGCTTACCGGCGGGCGGGCATGGCGGGCTGCAAGTTCAAGGTCGGCGGGCTCTCCCCGCAGGCGGATGCGGAGCGCGTTCGGGCGGCGAGGGAGGCGGCGGGGCGCGATTTCATGCTCGCCGTCGATGCCAACCGCGGCTGGGCGGCGGAGCAGGCGATCGAGTTCGCGCGGCTCGTCGAGCCGCTGGACATCCGATGGTTCGAGGAGCCCTGCCACTGGTACGACGACGCGGCGCAGATGGCGCGGGTGCGGGCGCAAACCTCGATACCGATCACGGCAGGGCAGAGCGAGATTACCAGCCACGCCGTGCGCCGGCTGATCGATGCGGGGGCGGTCGATATCGTCAACTACGACGCCTCGGAGGGCGGCGGCGTCACGGACTGGCGGCGCGCGGCGGCGCTCTGTGCGGCCTCCGGCCTCTCGGTCGCCCACCACGAGGAATCGCAGATCGCGCAGCACCTGATCTCGGCGATCCCGCACGGCACGTGCATCGAGTGCTTCGCCGATCCTGAGCGCGATCCGGTCTGGCAGCGGATGTGGCTGAACCGGCCGGCCATCGTCGACGGCATGATGGCGGTCTCGCCGGGCCCGGGATTCGGCCTCGAGCTCGACGCCGGCATGATTGCGAAGTACCGCGTCGCCTGATTGTGGTTGTGCCGTTACGCCGCCACCCTATGCTGCGCCTGACGCGGCGGGTCGCCGCGACTTGGCCGGCGCAACCAATTCCGGCCGCACCCTGGTGAGACACGCGAGGAGCCACGCGATGAGAATCTTGCTGCTGGGCGCGACCGGGCAGGTGGGTCATGCCCTGGCCTGGACGTTGTCGGAGGCCCGCCATCAGCTCACGATCATGGTCAGAAAGGCCGCCGGCCAGCAGTTGCCCGAGGGTGCAACGATCATCGAGCAGGACGAGTTCACCGCGGAGAGCTTCAGATCGGCTCTGCGCGGCATGGACCACGTCATCTACGGCATCGGCCTGCCGGAGCAGTTCCTGTTCGACGACAGCGTGTTCGAGAAAGTCAATTGCGGGATGCTGCGAACATTCCTGGGCGCGCTGCAGGACTCCGAGGTCCGCAGGCTGACCTACATATCCACCTACGAGGTGTTCGAGGAAATCGGGGGCGCGATCGACGAGACTCACCCCATCGCCGATGAAAGCCAGATGACGCCCTACTTCCAGTCGATGATCCGCGCCTACCGGATCGCTGTTGACTTCGCTCGGACGAACGACATTTCACTGACCACGATCCACCCCGCGGCGGTGTACGGCGGACGCAACACCGGCGGGGGCATCACCGACTACATGGAGAACCTGGTATCGCGCAACTGGCACAGGCTGCCATTCATCACCCGAAGCAGCTTCCCCGTCGTGCATGTCGACACCCTCACCGACGCCATCGTCAAGGCATTGGAGAAGCCCGGCGCCTACATCGTGAGCGACCAGATGACCTCGCTGCGCGACATCGCCCAGACCATGCGCAAGCAGACCTGGTCGTATATCCCGCTGACAGTCCCGCTCTGGTTCGCCATGGCGGGCATCTACCTCATCGAGGCGATCGCCCGGATCATCAAGGTCAAGCCGTTCGCTTCGGCGGTGCAGATGGCGTTTCTCACCAAGGGCTGGAGACCGAACGCGGGCAGGGCCATTGCGGTGCTCGCCTGGAAGCCGATGCCGCTGGAGGAGGGCGTCAGACGGTTCCTGGCAGCGAGGCGATCGGCGCATGCCGATGCGTCGGCTCCGCCTCCCGTGAAGGGCCTGATGCGAGTGCGGCTGATAGCGAGGCTGGAGCTTCTGACGGCCGCCGGGCTCATCCTTTACTGGACCTTGTACTTCACCGTCGGCGTCGCGCCGGAAAACCCGCCGGCCGGCTATTTCGTGTTCCAGAATACGTTCACGTATGCCGATCTCATCCTGGCCGTGATCCTCATACGCGCCGCGACCTTGCTGCTTCGGCCGGACCCGATCCAGCGCGTGCTGGGCCGCGGCCTCTCTCTGGTTTGCTCGGGGGCGCTGCTGTTCCTGGGCGGATTGGACATCAGCTTCAACTTGCAGAACGCGGTCTACCTGACGCCGTCCTTCGACATGTTCCTGGAGGTGGCGATCAACATCTGGTGCCTGGTCTTTGGATTCCTGCTGGCCTACGAGTTCGCATTCGACCCCTACCAGCGATACTGACTCGGGCAAGAACGTACGGAGGACGCTCATGAAGTTCGCGCTGCGCTACTGCAACACGGGGCGATACGTCGATGCCAAGGAGGCGGTGGCCCTGGCGCAGGCGGCGGAGGCGGCGGGGTTCGAGTCGCTGTGGACGGTGGAGCACACCATCGTGCCGGCGGGCTATGCCTCGGCCTACCCCTATGACCCGAGCGGCAAGATGGCGGGCGGCCGCAACGACATCCCCCTGCCCGATCCGCTGATCTGGATGGGCTACATCGCGGCGGCGACCAAGCGCATCAAGCTTGCCACCGGGATTCTCATCCTGCCGCAGCACAACCCCGTCATCACGGCCAAGCAGGTCGCCACGCTCGACCATCTCTCGGGCGGTCGCATCCTGCTGGGCGTCGGGGTGGGCTGGCTCGAGGAGGAGTTCAAGGCGCTGGGCGTGCCGTTCGCGGAACGCGGGGCGCGCATGGACGAGTACATCGCCGCCATGCGCGAGCTGTGGTGGCGGAGGCACCGACGTTCAAGGGCCGGTTCGTCGCCTTCGAGGGCGCCTACTGCCGGCCGCAGCCCGTCAACAAGGCGGTGCCGATCATCGTCGGCGGCCATTCGGAGGCGGCGGCCCGCCGCGCCGGCCGGCTGGGCGACGGCTTCTTCCCGGCGCGCGGCGCACTGATCGCGGTGGCGCGCAACGCGGCGCAAGCTGCGGGGCGCGACCCCGACAAGCTCGAGATCTCGGCGAGTCTGCCCGACGACCTCGCCGAGCTCGAGGCCATGCGCAAGCAGGGCGTCACGCGCGTTCTGGTGCCGGCGATGGGCGGGGCAGGGCTCGATGCCCGCATCCGCGGCCCCGAGGACCTCGCCAGCTGGGCGGCGACCGTGGAGCGCTATCGCGGGCTGTGACGGGGCAAGGCCCCGGCTCGCCGCGCCGAGGCGCGGCGTCCGGGGATGCAAGGGGAGGTGGGGCTGTGCCTCGAGACAGGCCCCGCGCTCCGTCAGGCCCGGAGGAAGGCGAAGCGTTCCGTGATTTGGAGCAGCCGTCGCGACACGGTCGAGGCAATGGAGCGAAAGACAGCCATACCCAGGACTGCATCGCGCTCCAATAGCGTCATCAGCCTGGATTTGTCGATCTTGATGGCCGCGATATCGGTAGCTGCCTTGACGGTTGCAGTGGCGGGAAAGTTTCCGGCAAACGACATTTCTCCGATCAGCTCCCCGGTCTTGATCTCGGCGACGATGAGCTCGGTCTCGGCGAGATGCTTGACCAGATCGGCGACACCGCCCGTGATCATGTAAAGAGCGTCAGGATGGCGCCCTTCCTGCAGCAGGACGCTGCCCTTCTCGATGGCGACGTTCTCCGCAAGGCCGGAGATCTGGTCGAGCTGTGCGGGCGTCAGAAGGGGGAATGCAGCAGCTAGCGGATGGGCGGTCATGCTTGCTCTCCTGCAGCGCCCGTCACCGAGCAATGGCGGGGCCTAGCCCTTGGTCGGGGCCCAGCCGTAGACCTTCTCGAGGGTGCCGCCCATGAGCTTGGCGCGGTCGCTATTCGAGAGGCGGTCGGTGAGGCGGAAGGCGTCGACGCCCTGCTTGAGGGTCAGGAGCGCGACGGCACGGGTCCAGTCCGTGCCCCACATGCAGCGGTCGAGGCCGAAGGCGTCGATGATGCGCAGCACCGGGTCCCAGATGTCGGGATAGGGGAACGGCTTGTGCGAGAGCGTGCAGGCGCCGCTGATCTTGATGACGACGTTCTTGTGGGCCGCGAGCTTCAGCACCTTGGGCAGCTCGGCGAAGGGCTCGGGCGGGGCCGGCGGGTCGAACGGCTGCTGCAGGCCGAGGTGGTCCACCACGATCGTGGTGTCGGGGTTGCGCGCCGCCATCCCCAGCGCCTGGTCCAGGCGGCCCCAGGCCAGGATGTTGACCGGCATGGAGTGCTTCGCTGCGGCGGCGAGAACGCGGGTGATGCCGGGATCGGCAGGATCGGGCGACACGCTGTCGTTGAGCATGATGCGCACGGCCACGGTGCCGTCGCGCGCCGCCCAGTCGGCGATGACGTCGGCTACCTTGGGATCGGCCGGATCGACCGGCTTGATGAGGGCGAAGCGGCCGGGATGGGCGGCGCGAACCTCCAGCGCGTAGCTCGCATCGAAGCGATACATGGCGTAGGGCGAGATCAGGATGGCGCCGTCGACGCCGACCTCGTCCATGGCGGCCACCATCTGGTCGCCCGTCGCCTCCTTGGGGCCGTGCAGGACGCCGACCCAGGGGCGGCCCGGATGATTGCGCTCGTAGCAGTGGACTTGCGAGTCGATGATCACGGGGCTCAACCTTTGGATTTGAGGGACTTGTAGAGATCGAGGGCCTCGCGCGGCTGCATCTCTTTGTGCACGATGGCGCAGACGGCAGCGATCATGGCCTTGGGCGCGTCGGACTGGAAGATGTTGCGGCCCATGTCGACGCCGGCGGCACCCTGCTGCACGGCGTTGTAGGCCATGGTCAGCGCGTCGAGCTCGGGCAGCTTCTTGCCGCCCGCCATCACGATCGGCACCGGGCAGGAGGCCGTGACGGTCTCGAAGCCCTCCTCGACGTAGTAGGTCTTGACGTACTGGGCGCCGAGCTCGGCGATGATGCGGCAGGCGAGGCGGAAGTACTGCGCGTCGCGCTTCATGTCCTTGCCGACGGCGGTGATGCCCATGACCGGCACGCCCTGGCGCAGGCCAGCGTCCACCAGGCGGGTCATGTTGTGGATCGATTGTGTCTCGAACTCGCTGCCGATGAACACCTGCACGCCGACGCCAGCGGCGTTGAGGCGCACCGCATCCTCCATGTCGAGCGCGATCTGCTCGTTGGAGAGCTCCTTGAGGATGGAGGGGCCGCCGCTCGCGCGCAGCACCATGGGCTTGGTGCAGTCGGCGGGGATCACGGAGCGCAGGATGCCGCGCGTGCAGAACAACGCGTCGCACTGCGGCAGCAGCGGCACGATCGACAGGTCGATGCGTTCGAGCCCCGTCGTGGGGCCCTGGATGTAGCCGTGGTCGACCGCCAGCATGACGGTGCGGCCGGTGGCGGGGTTGAAGGTGCGCGCCAGCCGGTTCTTCATGCCCCAGTCGAGCTGGTGGGCGCCCTTGAGGAAGAAGCCCGGCGCCAGCTGCGGCTTGTCGGCCTGGTATCGCTCGCCTTCCCTGTCGGCTTCGGGCATGGGGCCACCTCTCGATCGCGTCGACTGGGGCCTGACTTAGCGGCAAGCCCAGGGCTTGTCACCTCTCGGGGTCGTGCAGAGGCCAGTGCTCAGGTCCGGCCGCGATCAGGCGGCGGCCTCCAGCACCATGCGTGCCGCCTTCTCGCCGATCATGATGGAGGGCGCGTTGGTGTTGCCCGAGGTCAGCGTCGGCATGATCGAGGCGTCGGCGACACGCAGGCCCGCGATGCCGCGCACGCGCAGGCGGTCGTCGACGACGGCGGCGGCGTCGCTGCCCATGCGGCAGGTCCCGACCGGGTGGTAGGTGGTCTCGGCCGTGCGGGTGACGAAATCGACGAGCTCGTCGTCCGACTTGGCCTTGGGGCCCGGCGCGAACTCCTCGGCGCCGAGCCAGGCGAGCGGCTCCGCCTCCATCATGCGCCGCACGAAGCGCATGGAGGCGATGACGCAGTCCCGGTCGATGCGCTCGGAGAGGAAGTTGAACGTGATGGCGGGCGGTTTCCTCGCGTCGGCGGCAGTGACGTGCACGCTGCCTTTGCTCTCGGGGCGCAGCTGATGGGTGATGACGGTGAGCCCGGTCTCCTTGGCGAGCTTGACGTCGGGCGTCATCAGGAAGGGCTGCACGGTGAACATGGCGTCGGGGCTGTCGAGGCCCTCGCGCGTCCTGAAGAAGCCGCGCAGGGGAGAGGCGGGGTAGCTCAGGAAGCCCTTGCGCTGGGTGATGTAGAGGAGGCCTTGCCACAGGCCGGGGATGCCGCGGGCACGCTCGTTGAAGGTGACGCCGAGGCGGCCGACACGCCATTTCAGGCGCGGCGCCCAGTGGTCGCGCAGGTTCTCGCCGACGCCGGGGAGATCGTGGTTGACCTTGATCCCGAGCTTCTTGAGGCGGGCGGCCTGGCCGATGCCGGAGAGCTCCAGGAGCTGGGGCGAGGCAATGGCACCGGCCGACACGATCACCTCGCGGGCCGCGCGCGCCTCACGCTTCTCGCCGCCGACGGAGTAGCACACGCCGACGCAGCGGCTCCCTTCCAGGATCAGGCTCTCGGCGGCGGCGTTGGTCTCGATGGTGAGGTTCGTGCGCAGGCGCGCGGGCTCGAGGTAGCAGCGGGCCGTGCTCATGCGCCAGCCGCCGCTGATCGAGCCCTGCGTCATGGCGATGCCTTCCTGGTCGGCGCCGTTGTAGTCGCGGTTGGCCTTCAGGCCGATGCTCTCGGCGGCGGCGAAGAAGCCGTCGTACAGCCGGCTGCGGTCGCCGAAGTCGGTGACCTTGATGGGCCCGTCGCGGCCGCGCAGGTCGCCGTCGCCGGCTTCGTAGCTCTCCATCGACTTGAAGATCGGCAGCACGTCCTGCCAGCTCCAGCCGCGGTTGCCGAGCTGGGCCCAGTGGTCGTAGTCCTGGCGCTGGCCGCGCACCCACACCATGCCGTTGATGGCGCTGGAGCCGCCGAGCATGCGCCCGCGCGGCACGGGAATGGCGCGCCCTCCGGTGTTGGCCTGCGGCTCGGAGGCATAGAGCCAGTTGACGCCGGGGCGGTTGATGAACTTGGCGAAGCTGATGGGCACGCGAGAGAGGGGATGGGTCTCGCCGCCGGCTTCCAGCAGCAGCACCTGGTGGCGCCCGCTCTCGGTGAGGCGGCTCGCCAGCGCGGCTCCCGCCGACCCTGCGCCGATGACGATGAAATCGACCGTGAACGGTTCCATGCGTTTCCTTGTCCCCGGAGTGCTGGTTAGCTGAGGCTTGAACGGGCGCCAACTTAGCCTGGAGGCGGCTCGTTCGGCCACTGCGGCGGTGCGGCCCAGTGGCATGACTCGTATGCCGGCACTGATGGGCGGAGCGGCGCGGGTTTCAACAATGCCCGTAGTCAACGCAGCGCGGCGGCGATGTTGCCGCCGTCTACCGTCGTCACGTCCCCCGTCGTCTTCAGCTGCAATGCCTGGTGCAGGAAGGCCTGGGCGACGTCGTCGGCGGTGACCTCGCGGGCGAGCAGGTTGCCGGACATGTACTCCTTCTCGGAGACGCCGCGGGCCTTGGAGCGTTCGCGCACGAAATTGTCGGTCAGCAGGCCCGAGCGGATGCGGTCGGCGTTGACGGCGTTGGCGCGGATGCCCTCGGCGCCGTAGTCGAGCGCGTACTGGCGCACCAGGAACAGCGTGGCGGCCTTGGGCAGGCCGTAGGGGCCGAAGTTGGGGCCGGGGTTCACGGCCTGCTTCGACACGTTGAACAGCAGGCAGCCGCCGGTGCCCTGCGCCAGCATGATCCTGACGGCCGCCTGGGCCACACGCTGGTGGCCGTAGAAGTTGAGCTCGAAGCTCTTCTTCAGGACGGCCTCGTCGACCTCGCCGATGCGGCCCTGCCAGGCGGCGCCAGCATTGGAGACGACGATGTCGACGCCGCCGAAGGCCTCCGCGATGCGATCGAAAGCGGCGCGCACGGAGGCTGGGTCGGTGACATCGCAGGCGAGGGGGAGCGCCGTGGCGCCGATCTCGGCGGCTTTGGCCTCGGCGGCAGCGAGGTCGACGTCGAGCAGGGCGACCTCGGCGCCGGCGGCCGCGAACGCGCGGGCGGTGGCCGCGCCGATGGCGCCGCCGGCTCCCGTGACGGCCGCAACCTGGCCGGCGAGCGGGGGCTCCTTGGCGCGGCCGAGCTTGGCCTGCTCCGGCGGCCAGTACTCGCACTCGAACATGTCGAGCTCGCCGATCGATTGGAATTTGCCCGTCGCCTCGGCGTCGGTGATGACGCTTACGGCCGCCTCGGCGATGTCGGCGGCGATGATGGCGTCCTTCTTGCTGCGGCCGAGGCCGAACAGGCCGAGGCCCGGCACCAGGATCACGCGCGGCAGAGGATCGAGCATGATGCGCGGCTCGCCGAGGCGCTTGGCGTTGCGCTCGAAGTAGGTGCGGTAGGCGGCGATGAAGTCGGCGACGGCCGATCGCACGGCGCCCTTGAAGGCATCGAGCTTGCCGGCTTCGGGCGCGGGTACGATCAGCGGCCACGGCTTGACGCGCAGCACGTGGTCGGGCGTCACCACGCCGGCGCGGGCGTAGCGGGCGGCCTCCCGGCCGTTGACGAAGGCAAGCACGGCATCGCCGCCGCGAAACTCCATCACGAGCCGGCGCCAGGCGCCCTCGATGCGCTCATCCTTCAGGCTTGCTGCACCACGCAGGATCGGTGCCACCTCCGACACGCTGGCCATCGTCTTGGGGAGCGCCGCGGCCTTGAACGCCTTGGGCTTGCCGCGGCGCAGGCGGGCCTCTGCCAGGCTCACCATCTCGATCATGCGCTCGTAGGCCTCGCGCGCGCTCGCCCCGAACGTGAAGATGCCGTGCTTGTCGAGGATCAGGCCCTCGACCCTCGGGTCGGCATCGAAGGTGGCGGCGGCGGCCTTGGCGAGGCCGAAACCTGGCCGGCGATAGGGCACGAGCCCGAGGCGGCCCTCGTAGACCTCACCCACGAGTTCGGCGCCGCCTTCCCGGTCGATCAGCGCGAGCACGGCGTTGGCGTGGGTGTGATCGATGTAGGTGTGCGGCATGAAGGCGTGCAGCAGGAACTCGACGGAGGGGTCCGGCGCCAGCGGCTCGATGAGCCAGGCGCGCTGGGCGCGGGCCATGTCGGCGTCGCTCAGGTTGTCGAGCGCGCGCAGCTTGCGCAGCGGCGCGAGGTCGACGGCCGCGAAGCCGCTCGGATCGATCTCGGCCATGTCGCGGCCCGAGGCCTTGACGCACAGCACCTCGCGCATCTCGCCGGCGAGGTCCGTCATCCGCGTCTTGAGCGAGGTATTGCCGCCGCCGTGCAGCACCAGCGCCGGGTCGCGGCCGAGCAGCCGGGTCGTGTAGGTGCGTAGGGCGACGTCCTGCGCCACGCCGGCCCTGGCCCAGGTCTCCACCGCCTTGCGGGCATCGGCATCCTTCCAGCGGCTCTGCATCGGGCTCCTCTTGAGTGTCTTCGCCCGGGCGGGCTCCCGGGTCCGACACCATATCGCAACGCTCCTTTGGAGTGATGGTGTCCCACCCGGAGGGCCAGACACCCCCATTCACCACGTTGCGACTTATCCCCGGCCGCAAAAGTCGGGTCATACTGCGCTCACCCCGGCTCAACGAGGGGCGCCATCGCGAGGCGTCTCGACGGCGCGAGGCGGGGACCGCAACGAGGGCCGGCCGCAGCCGGACCCAGTGTATCCGAGGCCGGTTGGGTCACTCGCCGGAGCCGTTCGCTGGAGCCTCGAGGCGGTGCAGGGCGCAGGTGTCAGACTGCCCCCGGACTACCCGAGCCAGGCATCAGCGCCCTGCTCCCTCTCTCTCCAAACCCTCGAGGCTGAGGCCTGCGAGGCGATTTGTGCTGGCGTGGCGGGCGTCAGCGGCCCCACAGGCGGTTGGAGGCGAGGTCGGCGCCTTGGCGCAGGGAGGCGAGCTTCTTCCAAACGATGCTGGCGGCGACCCACTCGCGGCCCGAGAAGGTGCCGAAGCCGCAGTCGGTGGAGGCGATCACGCGCTCGCGGTCTCCCACCACGGACACGGCCTCCTCGATGCGGCGCGCCACGACCTCGGGGTGCTCCACGAAGTTGGTGGTGGTGTCGATGACGCCGGGGATCAGCAGCCAGTCCTTGGGCAGCGGGTGGGCGCGCACGGCCTGGTACTCGTGCTGGTGGCGCGGGTTGGCGAACTCGATGGTGAGGGCTGCGGCATGCGCCTGGTAGAGGATCGGCAGGATGGGGGCGAGGGCGATGTCGTGGACGTGCGGGCCCTCCCAGTTGCCCCAGCAGCAGTGCAGCCGCACGCGGTCCCTCGGGATGCCCTCGAGCGCGGTGTTGATGGCCGCCACGTGCAGCTCGCACACCCTTAGGAACTCGGCCTCGCTCAGGTCCTGGAACGTCATGGTGCGCTCCATGGCGAGGTCGGGCGCGTCGATCTGCAGGACGAGGCCGGCGGCGTGGATGGCGCGGTACTCGGGGCGCAGCTCGCGCGCGAGCGCCATCAGGTAGTCCTCGTGGCTCTTGTAGTAGGCGTTCATCATGGTGGTGGCGACGATGCCGGGCGAGGGCGCGGTGAGGAAGGTCTCGGCAAACGGCTTGCCGGCGGCGGCCATGCCGCGCTGGAAGCGGGCGATCTCGTCCTCGAGGTCCTTGGTGTCGCGGTAGTGCACCTCGGCAACGGCCTGCGGAGCGTTGGAGATCTTGGCGCGGCGGGGGAAGCGGCGCGCGAACATCTCGAGCAGCTCCGGCACCTCCTGGAAGTCCTTGCCGATCTTGCGCCTGGATTCGCCGCCGAAGCCCGACATGCGCTCGGGGATGTAGGTCTGGAAGCCGACGCGCTGCTGCTCGCCGTCGTTGCCGATGTCGATGCCGGCCTGCACCTGCGCGGCGACCGTGTCGCGCACGGCGCGGTCCATCTCGGCGGCGAGGATCGCAGGGTCGATCGCCTTGCCGGCCTCGCGACCGATGAGCAAGTCGGTCAGCGTGTCGTTGCGCGGCAGGCTGCCGACGTGGGTGGTCAGGATGCGATCGCGGCTGGTGAGCATGGGCGTTTCCCTGGAGCGTGTTTGTCGGCGGCGCCGTTTGTGCCGCTCGCCGGCGGCAGTCTCGCCACTATAGCCTCGGCGCGACAGATGCCACCCTTGCGCCCGACAAAATTTCGCGCTCAACTTTGCGCGGGGCCAAAACAAGACGCGCGGGGGAAACAGTCGCAGGGAGCACCGAATGCAATACGTTTGCGACGCCCAGTCCAAGACCTGGTTCCGGATCGAGACGGAGGGGGAAGCCACGCTCGAGGCGCGGGCCATGGATCATGCAGTCGACAAGTACTTCCGGCAGGCCTCCGAGCACGCGGCCGAGACCTATGTGCCGCCGAAATCGCAGCGCTACATCGAGCAGAACATCGGCCTCAAGGCGCACATCCAGCGCGTGATGCCCATGTTCCTGACGCTGCGCGACGGCGAGGGGACGGCGCTGGTGACGGCCATGCTGCCGCCTGCCGGCCAGGACGAGCGGGCCTTCAAGCCGATCATCGTCGGCCCCGCCAACAGCGACCCCTACCCCGAGCATGGACCCGCCATCCGCAAGCTCGGCGAGCATTTCGGGTTTACGCTCGACCCGGGGCGCTGCTACCCCTATCGGCGCAAATAGCGCGGGCATGGACGCAGGGACGATCGCGGGTCCGACATGAGCATCGACTTCCTGATCACGTCGCTGATCGTGGTCGCCTCGCCCGGCATCGGCGTGCTGTTCACGCTGGCCGCGGGCCTCTCGCGCGGCTGGCGGGCAAGCCTGGTGGCGGCGTTCGGCTGCACGCTCGGCATCGTCCCGCACATGGCGGCCGCCGTGATGGGGCTCGCCGCGTTGCTGCATACGAGCGCGCTGGCGTTCCAGGTGCTGAAATACCTGGGGGTCGCCTATCTGCTCTACATGGCCTGGGCCACGCTCAAGGAGCATGGCGCCCTGCGGGTCGAGCAGGAGGTCAGCGCGCGCTCGGCGAGGCGGGTGATCGTCTCGGCCGTGCTGGTCAACATCCTCAACCCGAAGCTGTCGATCTTCTTCCTGGCGTTCCTGCCGCAGTTCGTGAGCGCGGAGGAGGCAAATCCGCTGGCGCGCATGCTGGAGCTGAGCGGCGTGTTCATGGCCCTGACGTTCGTGGTGTTCGCAGGCTACGGGATGTTCGCCGCCTCGATCCGCAACCACGTGATCTCGCGGCCGCAGGTGCTGACCTGGATGCGGCGCACATTTGCCGGGGCGTTCGCCGCGCTCGGCGCCAAGCTCGCGGTCGCGGATCGGTAGGCGCGCATTGCCGGACGTCGCTATGCCCTGCGGTCGGCAACGCCGAGCTCGCGCCAAATCCATTGGAAATCGTAGCTGGCGATGGGGTCGGCGCCACCGCCGGTTTTCGCGGCGTGGTTCTCCATGTATTTTAGCCAGTCGACGACCTTGGCCCGACCCGGCGCAGAGCGAACCGCCTCGCGGGGAGAGACGTTGCCGAGCGTGGGTATCGGTTGGTCGAGAGTGGCGCGATAGTGCCTGTCCAGATGCTCGTGTATGACGGCTTTCGCGATCTTCGGCGGCACTTGCGGGCTCGCTTCCGTGTCACCGACCCCGGCTCTCTTGTCCGCGAGCATTTCCTCGACGGTCCTCTCTTCCCGCGCCGGCTTGCAGACCAGCTCGCGCAACGCATCCCCGATCATCGCCTCGCCCAGGTCGGCTCTTTCGCGTGAATTTGTCGAGAGCACGACGGTGGATTCCTCGATCTCGATGTTGCCGAGCACTGTTTCGCCAGAGTCCCGGAACGACACGAGAGTGGTGGCCGCGCCATTTTCCGCGGGGCGCGCTCGAGAGGACGGCGCGCAAGGAGCGCCCAGCCAGTTGAAGAAGCTATCGCTCTCCCCTTGAAGGCCCTGTACCGCGGAGAGCGCTGCCCGGCAGCCGGCAGCGGTGACTCCCGCCTGCATCGCGAAGGAGCTCGTGCACATCACGATCGGATGGCCATCGCTGTTCTGGAACGTGGGCATGCGAGGATGAAGGGCACGGTCGAGCGCATCGGCGAGCCACACGGTGGTGAAGGCCGGTGCTGCATGCGCAAGGATTTCCGCCGCATCCGCTACGCTCTCTCCCTCGGCCAGCTCGCCCAGGACTTCGATGAGCTGCTCGGATGTCTCACGATCGAAGAGCAGGATGCCGCCGGCCATGCGCCATTCCGACCCCAGTCGCAGGAGGCGTGCGGCGAAACGGTCCCACGCCTTCAGGGTCTTGGTGCCGCTTACCTCCAATACCCGAACGGGCTCTCCACCACGGATCAGGTCGCGAGCAAGGAACGACTTGCCCGGCACCACGTCGCTGACCTCGTAGAGGCTCATAACCGCGCCGCGCAGCGCATGCATGTAGCGCTTCGTCCCGCCGCTTTCCGCATAGCCGCGCCGCTCGAGGTAGGCGTCGACAACGTTGCCATCTTCTTCGTAGTCGACGGTCACCAGATCTTCCAGCACGCAGCCGCGCAACGTGCTGCTCAGGACGTGGCCCAGGATGTCGTCGAGATCCTCGACCTCGACGTCGAATGCGTCGCAGGCCTGTCCGACGTGATCCAGGAATCGTTCGGCAAACGCCCCCTCCCACTCCGTGCGCCCGATGAACCTGATGAGACCCGAGAGGGTGTGTGCTTTGGCCACATGCGCCTCCACAATTGCGAACGCCGATTCGCAGCGCCAAGGTTAACGCGGCTTGCGCATCCACAGAACGCGCCTTGTCCGCCGGCTGTTGACAAAATCCCAGGTACTCGCCAGCCAGTCCGCGTCAGCGCGAGAGGGCGGCGAGGTTGAGGGTCTCGGAGGGGCCGAGCCACAGCACGTGCTTGGTGTGGTCCTCGAGCGCGTCGCCGGTCTCGGCGTGGGCGAATACGGTCAGCCCATTGCGGTTGAGGACCAGCCAGGGGATGACGGCGGCGAGCTTGTCGGGTCCGAATGCGAGCTGGCAGCTGCCGCGGGGGTGGGGGCCGACGGGCTTGTCGTGCATGCGCCCGACGGCGACGCCGAGCGTCCGGCCCGCCGCCTCGCACAACGCCTGCGCCCGCTCACGGTCGGCGGCGTCGAAGTAGACGTGGGCATGGTAGCCCTCGATCGCACCCATCGCGGCACTCCGGTCGAGACTTGCTCCTTCCAGCAGCGATACTGCGATTGGCCGTCCGGGGCAATCGCGCAGGGGCCTCGGCTGCTCGCACGCAGGGTGGATCGGCGCGAGTCGGGTCGGCCGGCTGCGGAGAACAACCAATTGCCGAGGTTCGGGCGAGTTCGGACTTGCCAACACGATGTATGCAGAGCTACAGATAACGGCGTATATAGAGTCGTAATTTGTGAGGTATTGCCATGCGTGCGCGTGTTTTTTCGGTCGGAGCGGTTTTCTGCGACATTCTGAAGAGCAAGCCCCCGGTACTATGGGTGGTTGCCGGCGGACAGGTGCCATCACTTGGGTGGACCAAGCCTGAGCTTTCACCGTGGATCTACATTCGGCCACCGGCTGACGGTATCCTGGATCTGGATTTCTCTGCCGAGAGTCCGTCGGGCTTCTCGGGCGGTGTGATGACCCCCATCATAACAAGCGACGTGTTCATGCGCGTGCCGACCTGGGTGAAGGGCGTGAGAGTCCACGCGTCCAGCAACAGCATGGAGGCTATGCCCGGAAGCTCGTCTGGAATGGCGCCGGCAGGAGAAGGAATCCCGTTGCCTTGGCCGTTCCCATGGTACGTGGAGATAAAAGAGTAGCGTCAGAGCGCCTGCCGCCGTGGGCAAGCGAGCCCGGAAAAGGAATGACCCGCCGAAGCGGGTCATCAGTAACGTCCAAGACTGGAAGGAATGCTGTCGTAGACGTCGGGAGAACGACAGAGAAGTTGGCCGATGCTAGGCCCCCGACCGCCGCCCGTGCGAGTAACTATGCGGCGCCGCCGCGTAAACTCCGCGTAGCTGCCCGAGGGTCGCGTCTCAGGCCCCGGCGCGGGCCTCGCCGCCCTCGTCCTTGCGGGCCGACTTCTGCACCGCCGCCTGCACCTTCTCGAAGGCGCGCACCTCGATCTGGCGGATGCGCTCCCTGGAGACGCCGAACTCGGCGGACAGGTCCTCGAGCGTCGCCGGCTCCTCGGCCAGGCGCCGAGCCTCGAAGATGCGCTTCTCGCGGTCGTTCAGGGTCGACATGGCCTTCTCCAGGTAGCTCTTGCGCCGGCTGAGCTCCTCGGACTCGGCGAGCCGCTGTTCCTGGTTCGGCGTCTCGTCGACCAGCCAGTCCTGCCATTCGCCGGACTCCGCGTCCGCCGCACGCACCGGCGCGTTGAGCGACGCATCGCCCCCAAGCCGGCGGTTCATGGAGATGACGTCCTCCTCGGGCACGCCGAGCTTGGTGGCGATCTGCTTGACCTGGTCGGGTCTGAGGTCGCCCTCCTCCAGCGCCTTGATCTGACCCTTCATGCGCCGCAGGTTGAAGAACAGCTTCTTCTGCGCCGCGGTGGTGCCCATCTTCACGAGGCTCCACGAGCGCAGGATGTACTCCTGGATCGAGGCGCGGATCCACCACATGGCGTAGGTGGCGAGCCGGAAGCCCTTGTCGGGATCGAAGCGCTTGACGGCCTGCATCAGGCCGACGTTGCCCTCCGAGATCACCTCGCCGATCGGCAGGCCGTAGCCGCGATAGCCCATGGCGATGCGGGTGACGAGACGCAGGTGCGACGTCACCAGGCGATGGGCGGCCTCGGAGTCCTGATGCTCCTGCCAGCGCTTGGCGAGCATGTACTCCTCGTTCGGCTCCAGCATGGGGAACTTGCGGATCTCCTCCAGGTAGCGGGAGAGACCGCCGGCACCGGCGACGACAGAAGGAAGCGCTCTTGTGGCCATCTCAGTATCAGCCGAGGTTCGCTGTGGTTGGCTCGGCTGCTCCTCATGCCCCGCTCGGGGGCGATACGCCGGCACTCGGGGCCGGCACCGTTTCTGCGACAGGGATTACTCGAACAGACTGCTCAACACCATGCACGTTGGCGTGTTCCCCAGGTAACGGTCATTCACGAGACAGTTGATCAACGATTGACGACGCCGCTCTCCGTCTTCAGGCAGCCGGGCTCGGCTGTCATCTAAACATTCTGTCACCTAAACGATTGGTAATGCGGCCGCGGCTGCGTCGGCGCCTCGGGTGCTTCTGCAATGCGCAAGCGATCCCCGAGACTGACAGCGTAAAGGGCAGATTGCCCGACAACAAACGATTGCTCCTTTGCACGGGAGATTGCCGCTATCGGGACGCAGCGAGCGCGGCGTGAAGCCGCGCCATGTCGGGAGGCGGCGGGCTCTCGAAGGCGAGTCGCTTGCCGGTCACCGGGTGCACGAAGGCGAGACCCGCGGCATGCAGCGCCTGACGGCCGAGGTCGGCAAGGGCTGCCTGCGCGTCGGCCGAAAGGTTGCGCGCGCTCGCCTTGAAGCCGGCGCCGTAGGTCATGTCGCCGAGCAGGGGATGACCGATATGGGCGAGGTGCGCGCGCACCTGGTGGGTGCGGCCGGTCTCGAGCGTCAGCGCGAGCAGGCTGGCAATTGGTTCGCTGGCGGTACCCTGCTTGGCGCCCCGCGGATAGGTTGCCAGCACCTCGTAGCGGGTGACGGCGCGCCGGCCGGCCTCGGCGCCGACGACGGCGATCTTGGTGCGGTTGGCGTGGCTGCGGGCGAGATTGGCATCGATCGTCCCGCGCGTGCGCTCGGGGCTGCCCCAGACGATCGCCAGGTAGCGGCGCTCGAGCCGGCCGTCGGCGCCATGGGCGGCGAACTGCTCGGCGAGACACTGATGCGCGCGGTCGGTCTTGGCCACCACGAGCAGGCCGGTGGTGTCCTTGTCCAGGCGATGCACGATGCCCGGCCGCTTGACGCCGCCGATGCCGGAGAGGGAAGCCCCGCAATGGGCGATGAGCGCGTTGACCAGCGTGCCGTCGGCATGGCCGGGGCCCGGGTGCACGGGCAACCCCTTGGGCTTGTCGATGACGATCAGGTGGGCGTCCTCGTGGACGATCGAGAGCGGCATCGCCTGCGGCTCGATGGCGGCGGGCTCGGGCTCCGGCAGGTGCACGGCATAGGTCTCGCCCGACCGGATGCGCCGGCCGAGCCCGGCCTCGGCCTCGCCGTCCCGCAGGACGTGGCCCGCGCGGATCAGCGCCTGCAGCCGCGAGCGGCTCAGGCTGGGAAGCCGCCGCGCCAGGAAGCGGTCGAGCCGCTCGCCAGCCTCCGGCTCGGCGACGGTCAGGAGTTCGTGCGCGTCGTTGCCGGCCATCCAGGTCGCGTTCCCGATGCCGGATCCCTGATCCGGCGCTTGCCGCCATCTATGTGGCTCCTGCGATGGCGGGGCAAGGCGCTCACAGCATCGGACGGGGGCGGGCAACCGGGCGGCCAGCCCGTCCGCAACGCTTGATTGCCGCCGTCCGCTCACCTATAGACGTGGGCTTCGGCGCTGCCCCGTTCGTCTAGCGGTCAGGACGTCAGCCTCTCACGTTGAAAACAGGGGTTCGATTCCCCTACGGGGCGCCAAGTGTCGGAGGCGGAGTGGATCGGGAGGTGGCTGACGGAGCGGGCGGAGCCGCACGGGGCTGGCCGATGGAAGCTTTGCCGAGCTGGAAGCCGATTTTATGGGGTGGAGCCAAGGTAGGGGAGCACCGCTGCTTCGGCAACGCGTGGAACTCGGGCTGGCAGCCTTTTTGCGGCGTCGGCTTGGCCATGCACAAATCCAGGCGATTGCTGTATTAATATGGCCAGAGCGAATCAGCCGTAGGCGCGCTGCCAGGCTGTAACACGGACGACAGCAATGGGACGAGGACGAGACCGCGGACCGAGCCGGCGCGGATACGATGATGACCAACCTTCCGTCGATTGGGGGCGCCCGCCCCAACCTTCTTTCCGCAGGTCACCTCGGGAAGATGCAGCACCAAGCGGTCCGGCACTAGACGCGATCGTAAAATGGTTCAACCCCGAGAAGGGGTTCGGCTTTGTCGAGTTGGCTGACGGCTCCGGGGACGTGTTCCTGCATGCGGCCGTACTGGAGGCTGCCGGGCACGCTTCCGTCGATCCAGGCGCAAAGCTGAGCGTCCAGGTCGGGGTGGGCAACAAGGGTCGGCAAGTCACGGCGGTCCTCGCCGTCGATGCGAGTGCCGCCGCTCCTGCGCGTCGGCCGGCGCCCTCGTCGCCGCGGCGGCCGCCCGGCCGCGAACGACACGACGCCTCAACGGCGACGACCGTCGAGGGAACGGTCAAGTGGTTCAAGAGCGACAAGGGATTCGGCTTTGTCGTTGGTGACGACGGCGGCAAGGACGTGTTCGTGCACATTTCTGTCGTTGAGCGTTCTGGAGCAGCCACCCTCGGCGAGGGACAGCGCGTGAGCATGAAGGTGGTGACGACGCCGAAGGGACGCGAGGCGATCTCCATCACGTTGTTGGCCTAACGTCTTGACGGTTCACTGCTCGCCTAATTTCTTAGAAGGGAACTGCACATGGCGCGCGTGACCGTTGAAGACTGTGTCGACAAGATACCCAACCGCTTCGAGCTCACGCTCATTGCAGCGCACCGCGCGCGCATGCTCGCAAACGGCTCGCCGCCGACCGTTGACGCCGACAATGACAAGAACCCGGTGATTGCGCTGCGCGAGATCGCGGATCGCGGCATCTCGGCCCCCGACATGCGCGAAAGCCTCATTCACTCCATCCAAAAGCAAGTCGAGATCGATGAGCCGGAGGTGGCCGCTGCGCCAACGGCGCTGCCCTCGAACGTCGTCACGCTGGGACGCGACAGTCCGTCGGCCGACATGGTCGTCGATACCATGACCGAGGAGGAGCTCTTGCGCGGCTTGCAAAGGCTCACTCCGGAGGAGCCTCACATGAAGGGCAACAACTAGCCATCGGCTCAGCTGGATTCAGTCGCCTGCCGTCCTGGCGAGGAAGGCGCTCAGCCGAGAGCGGCGGAGACGCAACCAAGGCGCGTGAACTCCATGGCGTAGGTGAAGCGGGGGCATGTCGTCGAAGCGCAAGAGCTCGGGGGCGCCGAGCTCACGGCACGCAGCGGCTTCCATGGCATGGTCGTCCTTCTCTGCAATGCCATGTGCGCTACCAGGCAGAAGGGGTTCGCTTGCGGGCGACCGCTCTGGCGTATTGGATGGGCCAGCGTGGTTGATCTTCGAGAGCCTCCGATGCCATCGCCGCCCAATACGGGTCGCGCAGGAGCGCACGCGCCAGGAAGATCAGGTCGGCCGAGCCGTTGGCGAGGATCTCTTCGGCCTGGGCCGGCTCGGTGATGAGACCCACGGCGGCGGTCGGGATGCTCGCCTGGCGGCGGATCTCGGCGGCAAACGGCACCTGGTAGCCTGGAGCAACGGGGGAGCGCTCATTCGGGACCACCGCTCCGCTCGAGCAGTCGATCAGGTCTACGCCGACCTCGCGCAGCCATTTCGAGACTTGAATCGATTGAGCGAGATCGAGCCCGCCGTCCGCCCAATCGACGACAGAGAGCCTGACAAATACGGGGAGATGCTCGGGCCATTCTTCCCGCAGGGCGCGCGCCACCATCAAGGGCACGGCAGCCCGCCCTTCGAGACTTCCGCCGTACCTGTCCTGGCGCCTGTTGCTCAGCGGCGACAGAAACGAGTGCAGGAGATACCCGTGGGCGAAATGTCCCTCGATGATGTCGAAACCTGCCGACCGCGCGCGTCGCGCGGCGGCGCGGAAGGCGGAGACCGTGGACGCGATATCGGCTTCGTCGATCTCGCGCGGAGTCTGCCAGCCCTCCGCGAAGGCAATCGGGCTCGGCGCAAGCAATGGCCATTGCCGGCCCTCCTCCAGCGGACCGTTGCCTTGCCAGGGGCTGAAGCGGGCGCCCTTTCGGCCGGCGTGGGCGAGCTGGATGCCGGGCGTCGCACCGTGCTTGCGGATAAAGTCCGTGACCGGGCGCAAGGCCTCCATGTGGGCATCGGACCAGATCCCCAGGTCGTCCGGCGTCAGACGTCCCTCGGGCGTGACGGCGGTGGCCTCGACCATCACGATCCCCACTCCACCCACCGCCCGGCTGCCCAGATGGACCATGTGCCAGGGTTGCGCAAATCCCCCCGGCGCGGAGTACTGGCACATCGGCGACATCACGATCCGATTCCGGACCGTCAATCCCCTGATGGAAAGCTGGGAAAAGAGTGCGCTCATGTCAGCTTCCCGCGATGCAAGCCTGCCGCTGGCGGCTGTCCACCGCCCCGACGCTTCCTCTTGGAGGTAATCTGCGCCGGCCCGGTGTCCTTGGACGCTCGCTCGAGCGAGCGCCAGCGTTGCCATCCCCGCTTGGTCAGCAGCGCGTGCAGGAAGAGGTCCAGGCCTTCCCTGATGTACTCGGCCAGCGTCGTAATCTTTCGGAAGTGCCATGCTTTCAGCGCCCATCCGTGCGCCAGCAGGACGATGCGATAGGTTGCAAGGTCCAGGTTCACCGGCCGCACGAAGCCGGCGGAGATGCATTCCTGCAGACAGTCCGAGATGATCTTGTTGGTGCTGAGCTCGAGCCGCATCAAGACCTTCTGCCGTTCCCGCGCCAGCGACTTGGTCTCCCGGTATGCGAGGATGGTGGCGTCGACGTTGCTCCCCACGGTCTCGCAGTAGGCCCGCACCGCCACCACGAACCGCTCCAGGGGGTCTACGACACCCGCCAGTGCCTTGGGTATCTCGCGGGCATAGGTATCGAGATGCGCAACGATCACGAGGAATAGAACGTCCTCCTTGTCCTTGACGTAGGTGTAGATCAGGCCCGGACTGAAGCCGGCCGTTTCGGCGATCTCCTTGATCGTCGTGCGGTGGTAGCCATTGACGCCGAAGCATTTCGCCGCTGCCGCCACCATCTGCCGGCGCCGGCGTTCGATCAGATCGGGGTCCTCGATCTGGCTGTCGATCACAATTCGCATGCGGAGTTCCCTGTTGGCTGACGCAGACGCGCTAGCTGCCAATGCGCGCTAGCTGCTCACGCAAAGAGCGCTTCAGAAGCTTGCCGGCGCCGTTGCGGGGCAGCGGCTCGTCGACGAGGGTGTAGGACTCGGGCAGCTTGTAATCGGCGAGCCGGCCGTCACAGAACGCGGAAAGGTCGCGTTCGGTCAGAGCCCCTGCCTTGCGGCTGACGAAAGCATGCACGCGCTCGCCGAGCACGCTGCACGGCTTGGCAATCACCGCGGCCTCGAGCACGCCCGGATGCTGGGCGAGGATGTTCTCGACCTCGACGCTGGCCACCTTGTATCCGCCTCGGTTGATGATGTCCTTCTTACGATCGAGCAGGTGCAGGTAGCCTTCGGCGTCGGCGAAGCCGACATCTCCCGAGTGCCAGAACCCGCCGGTGAATGACGCCGCGGTCGCCTCCGGATCCTGCCAATAGCCGGGAATCACCATGGGCCCCTTGATCCAGATCTCGCCGCTGCTCCCGGCAGGTAGTTCGCGGCCGTGCTCGTCGACCACGATCACTTCCGCGCAATGCAGCGGCAGACCGATCGTGTCGCGCCGTTCCAGGGCTTCGCCGATCGGCGTGACGCTGGTCGGCGAAGCCGTCTCCGTCGCGCCGTAGCCGTTCATGAGGGAGAGATGCGGCAGCTTCGCTCCGAGCGCCGAGATCGACACCTCCGGCATCGGTGCACCGCCATAGCTGCCGAGCCGCCAGGCCGACAGGTCGTGGCGCGTAAAGCCGGGATCGAGGAGACAGAGGTTGTACATTGCCGGGACCAGGACCGTGTGCGTCATGCGCTCGCGCGCCGCCAGCTCCAGGAACTGCTGCACGCGGAAGGCCGGCAGAACGAGGACCGCCCCACCCACGTTGAACATCGACAGGATGATGGCGACGAGGCCGGTAACATGCGTCCCCGGCACTGCGAGCAATGAACGCTCGTGCGGCCCCAACGCCTGCGCGAGCTCGAAATGGCGCAGCGAGTGGGCGACATTGAAGTGGGTGAGGATCGCCCCTTTGGGGCGTCCCGTCGTGCCCGAGGTGTAGAGGATGAAGGCCGTGTCCTCCTCCGGGGCCGCCTGTCGCGCCGGCAGCTTCGGAGCATCGAGCGGGAGGCCGTCGAATGCGACGCCGGCCGCAGGCGAGGGGCAGCAGATCCGGTGCCGCAACCCGGGCAGCGGACCGAGCGCAGCGACCGTGGCACCCTGCTCCGACTCGTAGATCAGCAGGTTTGCGCCGCAGTGGCCGAGGATATAGTGGATTTCGTCGGCGACCAGCCGCGTGCCGATCGGGACCGCGATGGCGCCGATGCGCAGTGCCGCGAGCACGGTGACAATGTACTCCGCGCGATTGCCCACCAGGACGCCGATACGGTCGTTCGCGCGCACGCCGAGCTGCGCAAATCCGGCGGCGGTGCGATCCACGATCTCCTCGAGGTCCCGATAGGTCAGCCGCAGCTCTCCAGCCACAACGGCCTCTTTCGTCGCGCAGCGCGCCAGCGCCCGTTCGAACACCGCGTAGGTGTCGGCGGGGCGGTCTGCGAAACAGCGCACCACGCGATCGCCGAAATGGACTTCCCGCCTTGTCGCCGCGCGGGGGTGATCGCTCCAGCCCATCGTCCGTCCAGCTCCCTGCTCAGGCAATGCTCAATCCGTCATCGACGCAGACGATGGCGCCGTTGACGAACGACGACTCCCGCGCCACCAGGAACAGCAGCGCGGTCTCGAGGTCCTCCACCGTGCCTATTCGCCGTCGCGGCAGCCTTTGAATGAGCTTGCCCGCTGCCTCGCTCTTGAGTGCATCGTCCGTCATCTCGGTGTGAAAATAGCCGGGGCAGACGGCGCACACGTTGATGCCGTGGCGCGCCCACTCGCGGGCCAGCGCTTTGGTCATGTGAAGCACGGCCGCCTTCGACATCCCGTAGACACCAAGCTCCGGCATCGCTCTGATCCCGGCGATCGAGCCCAGATTGACGATGCGTCCTGGGATGCGGGCCGCAATCATGCGACGGCCTACCGACTGCGCGACCAGGAAAGCGCCGCGCACGTTGACGGCGTACAGCCTGTCCAGGTCCTCGGCGGTCGCCGACAGGGCGTCCTTCAGGAGGTAGATGCCGGCATTGTTGACGAGCACCGAAACGGTTCCGAAATCGCGCTCGACGCTTGCAACGACCCCATCGATTGCCGCCGGGTCTGAGACGTCGAGCTCGTACGCTTGCGCAAGGCCGCCATCTGCCCGGATCTCGGCGGCAAGCGAATCCAACCGCTCCCGCCGGCGCGCCGCGACGGCAACGCGCGCCCCGCAGCGCGCCAGCAGCTTGGCAGCGAAACGGCCGATCCCGGACGACGCGCCCGTGACCAGAGCCGTCTGGCCATCGAGCCGGACCGACAGGCTCATGGGCTCGCCCTCGTCGTGGCCGCCGCGATCGAATCGCGCGCGGCGAAATCCCATTCGCCGCCGCCGGCATAGGTCTTGAGGATCCGCCGGGCTACCGATTCGATGTGCACTTCGTCCGGCCCGTCGTAGAGCCGTGCGAAGCGCGCGTGCCGGTACATGCGCTCGAGCGGCGTGTCGATGGTGACGCCCAGGGCACCATGCACCTGGATCGCCCGATCGATGACCGCGTGCACCATCTGGGCGCCAACCACCTTGATCACCGCAATCTCCGTGCGCGCATCGTCTCCTCCATCGAGCTTGCGCGCGGCATCGAGGGTCAGGAGCCGACAGGCCTGGATCTCGGCCGCGCTGTCGAAGACCATCTTCTGCACGAGCTGCTTGCCGGCGAGCGGGCCGCCGAAGGCGATACGCTCGTTGGCCCGCCTGCACATGAGATCGAAGGCACGCTGCGCCTGACCGAGCCAGCGCATGCAATGGTAGATGCGCCCCGGACCCAGGCGTCTCTGCGCGATCTTGAAGCCCAGGCCCCGGCCACCGACCAGGTTGCTCGCCGGCACACGCACGTCCTTAAGCTCGACCTCGCAATGGCAGCCGCGCATGCCGAGCACCGGAACCTCGCGCACAATCCGATAGCCCGGCGCATCGGTCGGCACGACAATCATCGAGAACGCCGAGTGCGCGGGGGTGCTGTCGGGTTCGGTGCGCGCAAATACCGTGGAGAAGGCGGCGCGGTTGGCCCAGGTCGTGAACCACTTGCGGCCGTTGATGCGCCACTGGCCCTGCTCCAGCCGCGCGGAGGTCTGCAGCTGCGTTGGATCGGATGACGCAACGCCCGGCTCGGTCATGGCCACGGAAGGAAAGAACTCGCCCGCGACGAGGGGGCCGAGATAGCGGTCTTTCCACTCCTTGGTGGCGAAGTGGTGGAGCATCAGGGCGTCCTGCAGCGTGTGCGTGCCCAGCGCGACGATGGCGTGCTCGGAGCGCCCGATGACCTCGTTGATCAGCACATAGTCCGCAAAGGGCATCCCGTGCCCGCCGATCTCGCGCGGGTGTCCCAGGGCCCAGATGCCGGCCGCCTTGGCCTCCGCCATCAGTGGACGCATGATGGCGAAGTAGGCCTCGTTGTCGACGTCGTCGAGGCTGCTCTCGAGCGGATAGACGCGCTCCTCGACAAACCTCTCGACCTTGTCACGCAGCAGCCGCGACTGCGGCGACAGCCCACCGAAACTCGTCATCGTCACGCTTCCTTTGCTCGACCGGTCGACGGCGACAGCACCTGCTAGCTCCTGCGGCGGATGAAATGTGCGCCGAGATCGGCGACTTCGCGCGCGGCCCTGCCGAAATCGCGCGCCGCGTCATTGGTGGCCGTGCCCTCCTCGCCGCGCTTGGCCACCCCGATCAGGATGGCGGCCAGCCGGAACGCCGCGAAGGCGAGAAAAGTCGCGAGATCGTTGACGCTGAAGCCGGTGCGCTCGAGGTAGGCGCGCACATACGCGTTCTCGTCGGGGATGCCGAGCCCGGCCAGATCCTCCCCGGCGAGGCCGGCGAGCGTGCCTGTCCTGAGGTGCCAGGACAGGCAATGGCCCGCCAGATCGGCGATAGGGTGACCCAGCGTGGAAAGCTCCCAATCGAGAACGGCGAGGATGCGCGGCTCGGTTGGATGCAGGATGATATTGTCGAGCCGGTAGTCGCCGTGGATGAGAGCCACCTGATCAGCCGGCAGATGATCTGGAAGCCATGCCGCAAGGGTTTCCATCGCCGGAATGCGCTCGGAGGCCATTTGGCGATAGTCGCGCGTCCAGCGGGCGACCTGGCGGGCCAGGTAGCCCTGTGGCCGTCCGTAGTCGGCAAGGCCCAGGCGCGCGGGATCGAGTGTGTGCAGTCGCGCCAGCGTAGCGTTCAAGCCGTCGTATATGGCGGCACGCTCGGCGGGGTCGAGGCCCGGCAGGCTGAGGTCCCAGAACAGCCGGCCATCCACGAAGCTCATGACATAGAAGGAGCTGCCAATCACGGCGCGGTCCGTGCACAGGTGCAGAGCGTCGGGAACCGGCACACCGCTGCCCCGCAGGGCGCTCAGGACCCGATACTCGCGGTCGACGGCGTGCCCAGCATGTTCGGGCACGCCGCCCGGGCGCCGACGCAGGACGTAGCGGCGATCGGGCGTCTCAAGCAGATAGGTGGGGTTGGATTGCCCCCCTCGGAATTGGCGGATTCCTCGCAGCTCCCCGAATCCGTCGAGGCTGTGGCGCAGGTAGGCGTCGAGCGCGGATCCGTCGATGTCGCGCTCGCCCACGCCTGCGGTACCCGCAAACCTGGCGGCTCGCATGGCTTTCTCCATGAAGCTCCCTTCCTGCGTTCGTGACAGGGCCGGGAGACTATTTCTTCGAGTCCGCGAACTGCTTCTTGCCTTTCTGGATCTCTTCGAAGAGTTCCTTGGCCCCTGGGCTGAGGCCTTTCACGTAGTCCACGAGTGCCGGCTCGACGAGCTTCTGCCACTCGGCGCGCTGGGTATCGCTCAGCAGATAGATCTTCCCGCCCTTGGCCGCGAAGGCGTCCACCTTCTTCTTCTCGTCCTCGAACCAGCGGTCGCGCGCGGCATTGGCATCAGGAAGGCCGGCGATGACCGCCTTGCGGACATCTTCAGGCAGTGCGCTCCACGCCGCCTTGTTGGCGAAATACATCCACGGGTGGTGCAGATGCTGCGTCACCACGAAGTGCGGCGCCGATTGGGCACCCGGCGTGGTGGAGTAGAAGGGGAAAGGCAAGTCCGCGGCAACGACGAGGTTCTGCTCGAGCCCCGGCCAGAGCTCGCTGATGGGAAGCGACACCCCATTGGCGCCCAACGACTGCCAGAACACTCTCGAGGCTGCCGACGGCGAGACGCGAGCTTTGACGCCCTTGATGCTGGCGGAACTGTTGCATGCAAACTTGCAGAACACCCCGTTGTAGCCCGCCTCGTGAATGGCCAGCAGTTCAAGGCCTTTCTCGGCGAACAGCTTCGTCAGGAACGGGAAAGCGAACTTGTCCGTGACATACCTGCGTTCGGCGTCCGACGACCACACATAGGGCAGGCTCACGACCGTGGCATCAGGCACCGTCACGCCGGCTCCGAATGCCGACGTGGCGCCCATCTGCAGGCGTCCGCGCACGACCTGCTGCACCATTTCCTGCTCGTTGGCGACGAACTGGCGCTCGGCGGTCAGCTTGCCGCCGCTCGCCTTGGCGATTGCCTGAAGAAAATCGTCGTCGAGCGTGGCACCAAAGGACGGCGGTTGCATCAGGCTGCCGAGCTTCCACTGCTCTTGCGCCCGGACTTGGCCGGGGGGGCCGAGAGCCATCGCCAAGAACGATACGAGTGCGATCCAGCTGCGTAGCATCGCGTCTCCTCCTAGTGCGCCGGGTTGCTGCGGTCATCGAGCCGTTGGCGCGGAACACCTCGATTTGGCGCATAGAGCGCATGAATGAGCATTCATTCAACTCCATGGCGCGTTGTTGCCGGTCGACGCGCCGATGACCCTGCTCATCTTCCCACCAGATGGAGAGTGAGCGGCGGCCAGGCGCAGACAACGGCCAGCCACGCCAGCATGATGACGATGAACGGGATGACCGCGCGACAGATGAAGCCGAAGCTCTCCCGGAAGGCGGCCATCGCGACGATGAGGTTGAGGCCAACCGGCGGGGTCAGATACCCGATCTCCAGGTTGGCCGTCATGATGATCCCGAAGTGCACGGGGTCGAACCCGGCGTTCTTGGCGATCGGCGTGAGCAGTGGGCCAAAAATGAGGATCGCCGAGCCCACATCCATCAAGCATCCCACCATCAGCAGCAATATGTTGATGCCGACCATGACCATCACCGGGCTGCTGACGCTGCTCTGCACGATCTGCACCCAGCTCTTGGCGATGCCCTCGTAGTCGAGGATGGTGTTGAGGCTGTTAGCTATCGCGATGAGCGGCAGCAGCGTGCCGAGCATCTTGGTGGTGTCGAGCAGAACGCTGCCATAGTCCGCGAGCTTGAGCTCGCGGTGAATGAGGAGTTCCACGACCAGCGCGTAGACGAGCGAGACCGCGGCCGATTCGGTCGGCGAGAAGTAGCCGGAGTAGATGCCCCCCATGAGCAGAACGGGGAGCAGCATGGCGAAGATTCCTTCTCGCAGTGCCTTGGCAATCCTGCCCGCCTCGAACGCCTCGGTCTTGCGCCGCCAGTTGGCTGCGCAGCTGTAGATCGCAAACAGCACCGTCAGGAGGAGGCCCGGACCGATACCGCCTATGAAGAGCTGCGTGATGGAGGTCTCGGTAGCAAGACCGTAGAGGATCATCGGTATCGACGGCGGGATCATGATCCCGAGCGTTCCCGCCGAACAGATCAACCCGATCGAGAACGCCCGGTCGTATCCGGCCTTGATGAGGCCGGGGTACATGATCGTCCCGATCGCAAGCATCGTGACGATCGAGGATCCCGAGATCGCCGCGAATACCGCGCACGCGAGGACTGCGGCCACTGCCAGGCCGCCGGGCACCGGGGCGGTCAGTGCAATCATCACGTTGATCAGGCGCTGGGCAATGGCGCCACGCGTCATCAACGCGCCGGCCAGCAGAAACATCGGGATGGCGAGCAGGACCTCGCGGTCGACAGTGAACCACATGTCCTGCACCAGGTATTCGACCTGGCTGTTCTTGGCGAAGAAGGCATGTACGAACGCCGTGCCTGCCGCAAGGATCAGCACGACGGGCTGGCGCAGGAACAGCAAGGTCAGCATGATGAGGCAGAAGAGTGCGACCTTGGGCGAGAGCACAGCAATCGCCAGGCCGACAGCGGCCATGGCGGCGAGCAGGCCGAGGCGGAACCAGGCGATGCCCATGCGCGAGGGTGCCGCCGTTGCCATCAGGGGTTCTCGATTTCGGCTGGACGCAACGCCGGATAGGCCGCGAAACTCAAGTACCGCATCGCCGAGGAGAAGAAGATGTAGGGGAGGACCAGCTGCATAGGCCAGAGCTTGGTGAAGAACAGCTGGTCCGTCTCGCCGAGACGCATGGTGCTCAGAACATATCTGGCGGCATAGATGCCCAACAGCACGCACAGGCCGCAGGAAACGAGATCCCCGAGCCGCACCATGGAGGGATGCCACGCATCGGGAAAGAGCTGGTCGACGATCGACACGCGCAGGTGTCCGCCGAGGTGCACGACGACCGCGAAGCCCAGGAGCCCGGCAATCGCGTTGCAGTAGACCGCAAACTTCTGGGCGCCGAAGATCCCACGCCCGAAGATCTCCCGCGCCACGACATCAGCAAAGAGCGAACCGGCAACGAGGAGGAGAGCGGCGCATGTCACGACGACTTCCGCGCGGAAGAGCCACCGCAAGGCGCGCCTGAGAAAGGCCTCCCCCAAGCTCCCGTGCATGGGTCTCCTCCTCTTCCGCGTCCCTCGTTCCCCGGGGGCGCTTGCTCTTTTTCCGTCAGGCCGGTGGCCCCGGCTCAATTGATTGAACGGTCATTCAATCTTGCATCGATCAGGCGACCAGTCAACGTGAGCAACCGGCGCCCGCCCGAGGTGGCGACGTCGCCCGATGCCCCGGCCATTCCGTGCCCAGTGCGGCCGACCTCCATCCTCACGGCAGGATTGGCGAAGGCGGTCGATGCCGTGAACCAGTATGCGGCTGCGATGCAGGGCTCGACTGAGGTCGCGACCTGCCCCCGTAGGCGCGACGGGACGAGCACAAGGTCGTTCGCGCACCACTTCCGCCGATCAACGCTTTTCGCACTTCGTGCCGGTGATATGATGCATCGGACGGGCGGCCTGCAAAAGCCCACAAGGAGGACCCTATGGAGCTAGGCTACTTCACGATGCCGTCGCACCCGCCGGAGAGGTCACTCAGGGATGGCCACGAGTGGGATCTCAAGGTGATACGTTGGCTCGACGAGCTCGGCTACAAGGAGTGCTGGATCGGCGAGCACCACACCGCGCCATGGGAGCCACATCCCTCGCCCGACCTCCTGGTGGCCCAGGCCCTCATGCAGACAAAGAACATCCGGCTCGGACCCGGCGGCTTCTTGCTACCCTTCCATCATCCGGCGCAAATCGCCAACCGTGTCGCGATCCTCGACCACATCTCGGGCGGGCGGCTCAACTTCGGCGTCGCGGCCAGCGGCCTGCCGAGCGATTGGGAGATGTTCAACGTCGATGGCGCCAATGGCGTCAACCGCCTCATGATGCGCGAGGCGCTGGAGATCATCTTGAAGCTCTGGTCGACCAATGAGCCGTTCACGTTCGCGGGCAGGTATTGGACGGTGAAGAATCCAGAGTTGATGTATGGCTTCCTCAAGCCGCACATCAAGCCGCTGCAGACGCCCCACCCGCCAATCGGGGTAGCCGGCCTGTCGAAGGGCTCCGATACGCTGAAGCTCGCGGGCGAGCGCGGCTACATCCCAATGAGCCTCAATCTGAACCCGGCCTATGTCGGCAGCCATTGGGCATCGGTCGAGGCAGGCGCGGAGAAGGCCGGCCGCAAAGCCGATCGCGCGGAATGGCGGATGGTGCGCGAGGTCTTTGTCGCCGAGACCGACGCGGAGGCGGCCAAGCTCTCGGTGGGTCGGCACATGGGCCGCATGATGGGCGAATACTTCATACCGCTGTTGAGGGAATTCGATTTCCTGCAATACCTGAAGCATGACCCGGGCGTGCCGGACAGCGACGTGACACCGGAATACTGTGCGAAGCACAACTGGATCATCGGTTCACCAGCAACGGTCACCGAGAAAATTCAACGCGTCCACGACGAGGTCGGCGGCTTTGGGCACCTCCTGGTGTTCGGCTTCGACTACGTCGAAGATCCAGAGGCATGGCGGCGCTCGCTGGAGTTGCTGGCCAAAGAAGTACTACCGAAAGTGCGACACCTGTCGCCTTCGCATTGATTGCGCAGGGCTGAGCGTGAGATCGGGCGGCGTAGGATCATGCGCCGTCCTTCTTCTTCGGCTCCGCGGTGGCTTGGTATGGAGATCTGAGGGTACGTGGCAGTCGCTTTGCATGATGCACGACTGGGCATTCCAATCCGGCGTTCGGGAGACTGTGGCGCGTGTTTGCGGAGATAGCTGACATCGAGTGCAACACTGGACGCGCTGGGGATGGCGACAGGAAATGAGCGGCCTGCTCGCACTTCTCGACGACGTCGCAGCCATCGCGAAGCTGGCCGCCAGTCAACTCGACGATATTGCTGCGCATGCGGTCAAGGCCGGCAGCAAGTCTGCAGGTGTCGTGATCGACGACGCCGCGGTGACGCCGAAATACGTCACCGGCCTGCCGGCTGCGCGCGAGATCCCGATCGTCGCCCGGATCGCGCGCGGCTCCCTGTTCAACAAGCTGCTCATCCTGCTTCCGGCACTCCTGCTGCTGCAGGCCTTGGCGCCATGGAGCATTGCACCACTCCTGATCCTGGGAGGCGCCTATCTTTGCTTCGAGGGCGCGGAAAAAACCTGGCATGCGCTCACGCATCACAAGGAGCCGGGTCCACAGCAGGCCGCAACGCTCGACGCCGCCCATCTCGAGGAGCAGCGTGTCAAAGGCGCAATCAAGACGGACTTCATCCTGTCCGCCGAAATCATGACGATCGCCCTGGCGGCCTTCGACAGCGGCAATATCTGGACACGCGCCGCCGTGCTCGCGCTTGTCGCTGTGATGATAACAGCCCTGGTCTATGGCGCCGTTGCACTTCTCGTCAAAGCGGACGACTTCGGTCTGCGCTTGAGCAATTCGGGCCGGCTGGAGGCGACGCGCGCGTTTGGGCGCGGGCTCGTCGCCGCCATGCCGACAGTGCTCATGGTGATCTCGATTGTCGGGACGGCGGCGATGCTCTGGGTTGGAGGGGGCATCGTGATCCACGGCTTGCACGAGCTGCATCTGTCCTGGCCCTACGACACCATCAAGGCGATCGCGTACTCGGTGTCGGGCCGCGGCGCGTCTGATGCCATCGCGTGGCTCGTGGCCGCCCTGTGCGATGGCGTTGTCGGGCTCGCGCTCGGTACGATTCTGATGCCGGTCGTCGGTGCCTTGCTCGTGCCGATCGGCGCGCTCTTCCCCGAGAAGAGGTGATCGAAGGCAGGGTGGCTCCGTCGATGCAGCGCTACCCGTTGCGAATGCTGACGTCGAGCTCGATATCGGGATGGGCGCGCAGGCTGATTCCCGAAACAGGGGTGAACCTTCTGCCGGCCGGCGTGGCGAAACGCGCGGCGCGCACGAAGCTTGCGAGCATCACCACCGACTCGGTCATGGAGAACGAGGCGCCGATGCAGATGCGGGGGCCGGCGCCGAACGGCATGTACTGGTAGCGTGCAAGCTTCGCCTCCTCGTCGCGGCTGAAGCGAGCCGGATCGAAGCGGTCGGGATCGCTCCACAGCTTGCGGTGGCGATGGATGGCGAACATGGGGATGATGACGAGGCTGCCCTTGGCGACCGTCTTGCCGCCAAGCTCGACATCGCGCGCGGCGATGCGCGAGATGGAGGAGATCGGCGGGTAGAGCCGCATGGTCTCCTTCATGAAGGCCGTGACCAGCGGCAGGCGCTCGACATGCGCACCGGTGAGCTCGGCGTCGCCTACCGCCGCCTGCACTTCCGCAAGCAGCAGCGCTTCCCATTTCGGGGAGAGGGACAGCAGGTAGAGCGCCCAGGCGAGGGAGCGGGCCGTCGTCTCGTGGCCGGCGAGCAGGAACGTGAGCAGGTTGTCCGTCACCTGCCGGTCGTTCATGAGCTGATCGCTTTCCGGATCGCGCGCCTGCAGCAAGCGCTGCAACAGATCGCTGCGGGAACCTTCGCCGCGGCGCGTGCGAACGATCCCGGAAACGGCCTCGCGCATGGCGCGTTCTGCCGCCACGTGCCGGCGCTTGCCCGGGAACGGCAGCGAGCGCGGCAGGCGAAGGACCGCCCACAGGAGCGGCCATGCCAGCGGGCGCATGTAGTCGCCGTTGGTGCGCTCCAGGCCCGAACCGCGCGCATCCTCGGCCCCGGCGAGCATGGTCTCGGCGATCACGTCGAAGGTGATCTCGGTCATCTGGCGGTCGATGGGCTGCAGGGCCCCGGGCGGCGACGCTCTCCAGGCGGCAATGAGCCGCTCGGCGGCCCGTGCCATGGGCGGCACGTACTGCAGGATATCGGCGTGTCGGAAGATCGGGGCGGCAGCCTGGCGCTGCCAACGCCAGGCCGCGTCCTCGGCGATCAGGATTCCCTCCCCGAGCAGACCGCCGAACACACGCGCCTCGATCCCGGTCTTGGGAAAGCTCTCCCGCTCGTCGAGCAGGATGGTCTTGACGAGCGCAGGATCGCTGACCCACGTGCGGCGGCCATGCTGCACGATGGGCTCCTCGTACACGCTCTGCGGCATGACGCTCAGCGGGTTGCGGATGAAGCGCAGCAGGTAGCGTGGCAGGGGAAGCGGTGCAGCCGGCGGCGGAGGCACAACGCCCGGCGGGAACAGGGCTTCGGCCGCTTCGGACATGGGATTTGCCTGCTTCAGGTTGCCCGCAGATTCGCGATCCAGCGTTGCAGCAGCGCCTGCGACCACTCCTGCCCGCCCGTCATCGAGGCATGTGCCTCGAGCGTCAGGGACAGGCGGCCGTCGCATACGATCGCGCCGGCTGCGACTGGAGCGTTCATTGTAACCGGCGGACAGACGAACCAACAGCCGACATCCCGCCAGGAGCCGAGATTGGAGAAGGACCCCACGAACGGACGGTTGCCGAACCGCCGAATCTGGAAGCCGTAGATGGTGCGCATGCCGCGGTAGCGGACGACGCGGCCGAGGTTGAGGAACAGCCAGCTCCCCCAGTGCTCGCGGCGGCGCAGCCGCTCCTTGACCTGGGCCTGCACGTTTGCCGCGGTGGCTCCCGGTGCGATGTCGATCTGCAAATAGCCGGTATGGTTGGCGGTGTCGCGCGCAAGGGCTACGGGGCCGCGCATGTTGACGGGCATCATCCAGATGGCGGGACCATCGGCGATCTCGGTCTCGCTGGCGCGGGCCAGGCCGCCCAGGAGCAGCGCGTTCAGCGGCGCACTGCTTGCGCGCGCAGCCCGCTCGATCGCCCGTTCTGCTCGACCGTGAAAAGGTGCGTTGCGGCGGACGTGTCGCCTTGACGATATTTCACCTCGCCCGGCCGCCAGGCGGGGTCCTGGCGTATCCAGCGTGCGGCAACGCGCGGAGGCTCCGCGCAGAGCCGAGCCAGGGCCGCGATCCGCTGCCACAGGCTCGGACGCTGGGTGCGGCGGACCGGGACCGGCAGGTCCTTCGCTGCCGTGGTCCGGCGCAGCAGATCGACGAAGCCGCCCAGGCCGTCGAAGCGGGCGTGCGGAACGAACGTCCAGGATACCGAACCGTCGGGCTGCACCAGCCCGCCGCGCATGCCGACGAACTCGCCCTGCAGCTCCTCGACAAGGTCGAACCAGCGGCCCGCCCAATCGATATCGTCGTGCATCTTTTCCGACATGGGCGCGACCGGTAATGCACTCTCGAGGGTCTGTGCAAGCATGGAGTATCCCCCTTTGGCGTGGGCTCAGCTCAAGGCGGCGACCCTGGCGAGCGCCATGCGGACGTGGCCGAGCGTGGCGCCGAGCGTGCCGCCGCGCCGGGTGCGCAGGTAGGCCTGCTCGAGCTCCTTGGGTCCAAGATCGGACTCCAGGACCAGACGGTGGCCCTCCAGGAAGCCTTTCGTCTCTTCGGCATCGAGGCCGAACAGGAAGGGCTCGTCGATCTCCTCCAGCCAGCGTGCGACCTGCTTGCCGCCATAGGTCGAGTGATCGCCGGCCACGAAGCTGCGCACCGCGTAGTCGAAGGCAATCGCGCTGCCCGGCGCGCACGAGGCGACGAACGCGAGCACGCTCGCGACGGCCGCCTCGGGCAGGTAGTAGGATACGCCTTCCCAAAGAAAGAATGTCCGGCGGCGCGGATCGAAGCCCGCTGCCGCAAGGCGTTCCGCGAAATTCTCACGCGCGAAGTCGATCGGCACGAAGCGTACGTTGTCCGGCCACTGGAGGCCCGCCTCGTCGAGAAGCTGGCGCTTGCGGGCCTGGGTGGCGGGGTGGTCGAGCTCGAACACGGTCACGTTCGCAAGATCGCGCGCGAACCGGCAAGCACGGCTGTCATAGCCGGCGCCGAGCATGACGACCTGCGTCGTCCCGTTCCGCAGCTCCTCTTGCAGCAGCTGGTCGAAATGGCGCGTGCGGGCGATGGCGAAGGGATAGGAGCCCGGCGCCCGCAGCCGCAGGATGTGCTTCAGCAGGAAGTGCGGCCGGAACTCCGCCAGGCGTCGCAAGCTCGACCCGACGAAGCGGCGGGCCAGCGTATCCTCGCACGGATCGGCAAGCGCCCGCTCGTTCGTCGCGGCGGCGCGCAGCGCCGCCAGCATCTCGGCGGAGGCGATGGCTTTGGTGTGGTCCATGGCAGCCTCAGTGCGCGACCGGCGTGAACGAGGGGCTGAAGGCCAGCACGACGGAGTCCTTGGCCTTGACACCTTCGCTGTCGGCAAACGTCATGGTGGTGAAGAAGAACCAGGCGCCGCCGACCGGCGAGATGCGCTCCAGGCGAAGCGTGCCCGTGAAGGAGCGGCTGTCGAGCTGGCGGTAGTAGCGGCTCTCGATGCTGACGATCACCATGTTGGGGAGCTGGTGGCGCTTGAACTCCGAGAACGTCGGCACCTCCACGCGCTCGCAGCGCAGACGCCCCATCAGGCCCTCGGCCACGCACTTGCCGAACATGACGTAGGCGAGCTGGTTGTAGCAGATGTTGAACTCGACGGCGTTGAAGTGGCCGGTGTCGTCGATGTAGCAGCTCTCCTCGATCGCGAACTTGCCCTCGGCGGTGATGAGCCCGCTGGTCGCGGCAGGGCCCTCGCTGGCCTTGTCGCGGAAATGCGTGATCACGGCCTCTTTCAGGTAGCGGCTGCGCTGGCGATACGGGCGCAGAATCTCGCCGATGAAGGCGGGCGAGACGGCGATCGGCAGATTGACGCTGTCATCGCTCTCGGCTGGGGGCGGGAACCCGGGACAGCCCGTCTTGAAGCACGGCTTGGCAGCGCAGTTTGCGGCGACGGCGCCGGCCGGAAGGGGCGAGCCAGTGGTCAGTGAAGCGGCGGTGCACATGGCAGGGAACCTCGGCTTCGGGTTGTAGGGTCAGGCGGCTTTGGCCTGCATCTGGGTGGCGCAGAGCGGATAGCCGTCCTGCAGGGTGATGCGGTGCATCATCGTCTCCTCCTCGGGACCGCTGTTGCGGCCGGAGGTGTGGCACAGGAAGCGGTTGTCCCAGATGATGATGTCGCCCATCGACCAGCGAACCTCCCGCACGAACCGGTCGGATTCAGCCAGCGCGAAGACCTCGCGCAGGATCGCGGCCGACTCGTCGAGCGAGCGATCGGCGATCCCGATCGTGAACCCGCTGTTGGCATAGAGCACCCTCTCCTTCGTGTAGGGATGCTCGATCACCGCCGGATGGCGCACGGGGGGCGCGAAGGCGTCGATCGCCTGCAGGATCTCGAAGATGTCGTAGCCGACGTTGTCGGGGCGGATCTTGTAGCGATAGCGGCCGCTGTGCAGCAGCTCGGCGCCGGCCAGCTTGTCCTTGGTGGCCTGGGGCAGCTCGGCATAGACCGCCGCCATGTCGACGAACCTGGTGCTGCGGGGGTGGTTGGCCGGCAGGACCTTGGGCATCAGCATGGTGATGACCTTCGGGTCCGGCTCGAAGGAGGTGTCGGAGTGCCAGTAGCCGCCCGTGCGCGGGACGCCGACCTGCTTGCCGTCCTTCTTGACATTGGAGGAGACGAAGATCAGCGGGAAGTCGGGATGGCGGTAGTTCTCCTGCAGGTAGGGAACCGGGAAGCCGAAGCGGTTTGCGAAATCGCAATACTGCTGCTCGCTGACGGCCTGATCCTTGAGGACGATGAGCCGGTTCTTGTAGAGCAGATCCTTGATCGTGCTCATTTCGGCCGCCGTCGCCACATTGGCATCGATGCCGCGAATGCTGATTCCGATCCCGAGCTTCTCGGTCTGCATGGCTCCCAGCCTCCTGTACCCGTTCAGTCACCTGATAACGGGAGTGTGAGTGATTGTGAGCGCGCTCGCTGTTTCCGGGGATACAGCAGGCAAGCCACTCATCCTCGCGACGAGGAGGTCTCGATTGGGCGCCCACACCGGCGGTTTCGTCGGCCCCTACCGCCGCTCGAGCCCCGCTGCTGCGCTCGAACGGGGCCGCATGATTCAAATGTGCGCTGGCTGGCTGGCCGGCGCTTGTCAGGGTCACCGGCACACGATAAAGAGCCTGCGTGCCCGATTTCGCGAGCAAGCTCCGCAGGCTCAGCTACTCCCTGGCGAGTAGAGGCCTGTCCCGTACCGTGTTGGACGTCGCCGGCTTGTTGATCAATGCCGTGGGCAACAAGACCGGCTACCACGCCGAGCACGACCATGCGTTCGATCGGCGCTTCGGCACGGACACCGCCGGCAAGGTGGAGAGCAAGGAGCTCGGTTACGTCGACAAGGAGCGGCAGGAGCAGGCCATCCGGTACTTGCCGACGCCTGAGGGCGTGACGCGCTGGATGCTGGACAACATCGGCATCGACCACAGCCAGTACTCGTTCGTGGACCTCGGCTGCGGCAAGGGGCGCGTGGTGCTGGCCGCCGCGCAGTATCCGTTTCAGAGCGTGCTCGGCGTGGACCTGTCCATGGCGCTGACCGAGGTCGCCCGCCGCAACGTGTCGATCTTTCCCGCCTCGTCGCGCAAGTGTGGCGATGTCCGCATCCTGACTGTCGACGCCACCAAGGTCGACTATCCGGACACCAACCTGCTGCTGCACCTGTACCACCCGTTCGACGCCAACGTGACGGCCGCCGTACTGCGCAACCTCGAGGCCTCGTTGGCCGCGAAGCCACGCCAAGTGCGCATCGCATATTTGCTTTATACAGCCGCCGTGCCCGCCACGCGCGAGGCCTTCGCGCGCTTTCCCTGGCTGCGCGAGACGCAGTTCGTGCCCTCGTTGCTCGGCCACTACGACTGGCTGTTCTACTCCAACTGAGCGCGCGGCTCAGCGAGTCGGACAGGTTGCTCGAGTGTTAGGCTGGACGCCCCCGGCCCGTAGTCCACGAATTAACTACTTGGCTCAAGTCGCGGTGCCGGAAGGATCGGCAATGGCGTAGGTTGCCGCGAGACCACACCACACTCCAGGTACCTGGCGTGACGAACAGCGCTTGCGTAGCCTCGTAGATCAGACACTTCCCGAGTAGCGGCGAATCAAATTCCGGACACTCGGAAGTAGCCATGGACCAGCAAACTGCCGAAGCAAGTGGCAGCACTCGGGTAGAGGCTACTACGACGCCCAACCATAGCATGATGCGGAATGCTTCTTTCCTGCTCGCCGGGCAAGCCGCGTCCGCAGCACTATCGTTAGTGCTGACCGCGTTCCTGGGCCGTTGGCTCGGGGTCGCCGACTTCGGCATTTACTACCTGCTAATGGCATGGTCGGCTTTCGCGTATGTTGTGGCGGAATGGGGTCAATGTGCGTATTTGCTCCGCGAGACAGCGCGTCGTCACGAGGATTCCGGCAAGCTGTTGAGTGGCGCGCTGGCATTCCGCATCCTAGCTGGGCTTGTTGCCGCGCTGGCAACCGCAATATTTGTGAAGCTCATCGGGTACGGTGACAGAATAGAGTTCTTGGCACCGCTGGCCATCATGTGCGGACTGCCTCTCGCTCTCTCGCAGACCTACGGCTACATCTTTCGCGGCTACAGCCGCATGGATTTGGATGCAGCCGTCATAGTCGCGGGTAAGGCATTCACTGCCACGGTCACTATCCCGGCCCTCATTCTCGGTGGCAGTCTTCTTACGGTTATATTGCTGCAGGCAGCTGGCGGGCTCGGCGCGCTGTTTGTGGCAATATTCCTGGCGCGCAGGATTCAACTCACCGCGCGTTGGCCGGAGTTCGGGACTTTGCATGAATTGGCCAAGGGCGGCGCTCCAATCGCGTTGTTCTTTGTAGTCATAGCGGTGCAGCCGTTTATCGATGCTCTTGTTTTGGCGGCGCTGGTTCCTCCGGCCGTAGTGGGATGGTACGGGGCGGCCCGGAATATCATGATGCTGATCTGCGCCCCCGCCATGATCCTCGGCACTGCTTCTTTTCCCGAGCTTGCGCGGGTCGCGGATTCGACATCGGATCTTCGCAGGATACTTCGCACCAGCTGGAGGCTGCTGCTCGGGCTTGGTACGTTGGCAGGTGTCGGCACGTTCATGTTCGCGGACCTGGCCGTGAGCATTGTATACGGGAGAGGTGATTTCGAGCCGGCGGTTGCAGTGCTGCAGGTGTTCGCTCCCGTATTGCCATTGCTGTTCATTGACGTATTGCTGGGAAACGCAATCATCGCCGTGGGGAAGACGAAAGAGATGGCGCTCGTCAAGGCGGTTGCCGTCGCCATGAGTACCGGGCTGGCCTTCCTGCTCATTCCCCTATGCCAAGTTCACTTCGGCAATGGTGGCATCGGCTTGGCATTGGCATTCGGATCGACCGAGGTTCTGATGTTGGTGGCGTTCCTATGGTTGCTGCCGCGCGGGGTAATAGATCTGAGCGGGCTTTTGGACGTCATACGTGCCGCTGCCGCAGCGGTTGGCACCATGGCCCTATTGTGGGCTCTGCCATCCATGACGGCATGGCTCACCGTCCCCGTGTGTGTTGGGGCGTTCATCGTATTGACGCTGGCGACCGGGCTTGTGCGCGCAACCGAGCTCGCCGCGTTCGCAAACCTCAGGCATGGCGCCCAGTCCTGAGGCGTCGAGATGCCACTCGGCATGGAGGTGCGTGTCTCCTCGCTGCGTATCTCAGCGCAAGGAGTTGGCTCGGCTCCCGACTGGCCTGCGCGACATCGGCGTTGTCATTGACGACAGCCGCCCTCTTGCAACGGCCATTGTCGCTACAGAACGCCGGTCGCCATCGCCGTAGTCCAGATCATGCTTTGGCTCTTGGAGGCCATGTGTCTGAGGTAGGCGCGTGGGTGGCGTATGGACTGCGCTACCTGTTGAGCCGCATCGATGAGAGCGGGAAAGGATCGTCGGTATCGCGAACAGCATCCACGATATCATCGCCACGATCCGTTCTCCATCGGCGCCAAAGAGCCGCCTCCTTGGAGGTCATCTTTCCAAAAGCGCGGTGCGTCGCAAGGGTTAGAGACAGCCCGAAACGATTGCAGAAGGCCAACCCCTGTCCCTGGTCCCGCCGCTGAACCGCGGCAATCAGGCGCGAGAGTTCCTCCTCGTCCCGGGTCGATCCGGCGTACACCAGCCGGGGCAAGTCCATGCCGCGCGCGATGTCGAAAGCGAGCTGATTGTACAACCGTCCATTGAAGTCGATCAGCAGAGACTGGTCGCCAGTTACAATGAACTCCAATTCGAACGCGCCGTAATATCCAATGCGCTCACACAGGAGAACGGTCCGCTCGGCAAGGTCCGGAATTACATCTGCCTCTTCGAAGCACAAGCCGACGCCGAGCTGGCGCGGGCGCTGGAGTACTTTTTGAGCGGCGCGCATGATGACATGCGCACCCGAGATGTCGCGAAAACCGGACAATGAATAGATCTTTTTCATCGCCTCGGGGTGATACCGTTGCAGCATCGGCATCGTGGCTTCGGGAAATCGCTTCGCGAACGGATGGTCGTGCGCGGTTTGCCGCAGCAGCTCATCATATTCGGCGCGACCGTTACCGGCGGCCGCATTCATCAATACGCCCTTGACGGCAGTGCGAACGGCGAGCTGGGAGCGGGGCTTGGCAACGAGCATTCCGCCGACGTCGCGAAGAATTGTCTCGGCCTCTTCGCCCGATTGTGGGAACCAGGTCTGCGGCGTGTCTATGCCGACGGCGCGCGCATGTTCGATGAGCAACCCCTTGTCGAGAATGCACATCATCGTGTCGAGGTCGGGCTGATAGAGGTCGAAAACCGAGCTCAACTCCTCCCGGCGATCGGCAAGCGCGAAGGACACCGCGTCGCTGGTGGCGTAGATTGCCCGGCGCGGCCCGTTGCGGCCCATTGCGAGCAACCAGTCGGACCAGTCTGGGCTTTCGAAAGGGGGAGAACGGAGGTGCAGGCTGGAGTAGCGAGAATACCGCCCAGGCGCCAGAAAGGCTGGATCCACCGTTACAACCGGGACGCCGGCGCGCCCCAAGGAGCGTATCGCAGCCAAGGTACCGTAGTAGCTTGCATTGCAGAGAATCATCGCGACCCGGCCGGACCCCGCCGGGCGCTCCGACGAATGGTGGCGATCCGACGCGGGCCCGGCTCTGCGTAGGCGTTCCATCAAAGAATGTTCCACCATCCGCGCCGCGCTAGGAGTGCCAGTTTAGCTGGGCTCGATGTTCCCGCCCAAAGAGCGGGCGGACATCGTTAAAGGGTGCTCGTCGGTCTGCCTGGCGGGGGCAAGGAACCTCCTCACCGGTGGTCGGTTGCATGGTCCGCGGGTAGCTCCAAAGCGACTAACCTCGACAGTACGGCCTTTTCGCAAAGAAGCCGCGACTTTTCAATTCCGTGGCGGACGCGACTCTAGTTCGACGCATATTGCTCCCCCATCTCGTCGAGAGCGACGATGTCCTCGAACCTCTCCGCGCGGCGGAGGAGACGGACCTTTGCGCCCTCCAGCATCACTACCGCCGGCTGCGGAAACGAGAATGAGGTGGCGAATGGTACGAAGTAGGCGCCAGCGTCCATGATAGCGAGTGCATCGCCGACGGCGAGTTCCGGGAGGCACGCGGACCACGACAGGACGTCCCCGGGACTGCAGATTGGTCCTGCAAGTCGATACCGATGGGCGCGCGCCTCGTGCATGCGGGTCGCCGGGAAGATTTGGTGGAACTCGGTTCGAGCGCACTCCGCGACATTTATGCCGGCGTCCAGGATGGCCCAACCCGGCTTTGGTTCCCCCGCCTTGAGGGAGAGCACGCTCGCAATGAGGACTTGGGTGTTGCCCGTCATCGCGCGGCCGGGCTCGAAAAAGATGCGCGGGCACGGCCGTGCATTGGCCGCGTAGTGGGCTTCAACCTGCTCGACGACGCAGCGAACATACTCCCTGATGGGAAGCGTGGCCTCCGGCACCGGGGCAGGAAGGGGGGCTTGAAAGGTGATGGAAAGCCTGCGGTCGAGCTCGCCTATCTGCGCCACGGTCGGCGTCGCCAGGCTGCCTCCGAAGTCGAGAATGGCAAGCTCCACACCCAATTCTGTCTTCACGCGGTCTGCGAGTGCCAGCACCTCGCGGACGTACCCCTGCACGTGGTGGGCGCAGCGCACCATGCCGCCGACGTGGCACTGAAGGGCCGTGAGCTCGAGCACACCGCTTTCGTGCACCTCCTTGAGCGCTGCAAACGCCTCTCCGGTTCCGATGGGAAGGCCGAACTGCCCCGACCAGCCCGCGGATGGTGCGGCGCGTACGCCGACGCGTGGGCGTTTGCAGAGCTCGCGTGCCGCCGACGCTACGACGGCAATCTCCTCGCGGTGGTTCACGTTGAGCAGCATGATGCTCCGGCCGACCGCGTCGCGCACGGAGGCGACCGACTTTGCCGGGCCATTGAAGACGATGCGGTCTGGCGGCACGCCGAGCTTCAAGGCGAGCCAAAGCTCATACTCGGAGATGACTTCCGCTCCGATGCCGGACGCGTGGATGAAGCGCAGAACGCCGGGAATGGGGTTGCTCTTGTAGGAGTAGTAGAATTCTGCGCGCGTGCGTCCTGTGCCGTTGATGGCGAGAAACTCGGAGATATTCCCCCGCAGCCGCTCGGCCAGCACCACATGAAGTGGCGAACCCCAATCCCCGCGTAGCGCCGCAAGGCTGACGCCCTCGAAGGCAAGGTGACCTCGAGGCATCACCGTCAGTCCCCAATGCTCCGGCTCGAGCACAGCCCGCCGGGGTAGGAGGTTGCGCACGATCGGTCCAAGAGCCGCCTTGACCCGCTGTTTCGCCCCGCGTGGCATCAGACCGCAGCCTCTACGAGCATCGGCACCAGTCTTGAGGTAACTTGGAGCGCGGGGCGAGCAACAAAGGCATGCCCCCAACGAACCATGTCGCGCATGTGGAACTCGACGTCCTCGTACGATGGGCAAGTGCCCCAATCCAGTCCGCATCGCAGCCCGCGATCCGCGGGCACCATGGTCAACTCAGCAGATCGGCGACTACGTGAAGTTTGCTTGCAAGGCGATGATGGCGAGGTCACAGCGTGCGACGAGCAAGGGAGCCCGGGTTTCCGCGTGCTCCACTTCCGCACCCTCTGGGGATGCGGGGCTTCGCATCTGGGCGTTCGACCCCTCGAGCTCGACGGCGAAGATTTGCATATCGCCGGGCGAGATATATCCAAGGACGAAGTGCAGGTTCGGAGGGAATGTCAGTTAAGGTTACCCGGTCGACCTTTGGGGTTGCTGCGTCTCAATTGCGTGGCATTTTGCTCGCCGGGCGCACGCCCGCCTCATCTACAAGACGCGCAAGTACGGGCAGCGCCTTTCGGATAGCTTCGACCTGACTCGCTGCGCTGATCTGCCACGGAAACCAACCAGGTCGCCAGACTGGCTGCCGTCAACGTCACCGTGCCTCTGCGCGATCGAGCGCCATGTTCAAGACCAGCACGTTCACGCGGGGCTCGCCGAGGAGAGCGAGGGAGCGGCCCTCGACATGCTGATTGACGAGCTGACGCACGCGATCCTCCGGCAGGTTGCGTGCTTTGGCAACGCGAGGGACCTGGAACAGCGCCGCCTCGGGTGAGATGTGCGGATCGAGCCCGCTGGCCGTGGTGGTTACCAGGTCGATCGGCACCGGCGCAGAGGGATTCTCCTGCTTCAGCTTGTCGACGTCGCCCTTGACGCGGTCGATGAGCGCCTTGTTGGTCGGGCCGAGGTTCGAGCCCATGGAGTTCGCGGCATTGTAAGGCGCATCGACCGTCTTGGTCGCATCCTTGGGATCGGGCGCATTGGTGGCAGAAGGCCGCCCGTGGAAGTATTTGTCGTCCGCGAAGGCCTGCCCGATCAGCACCGAGCCGACGACTTTTCCGTCTTTCTCGATCAGGCTGCCATTGGCTTGGCGCGGGAAAAGCACCTGGGCGATGCCGGTCATGGCCAGCGGATACGCCAAGCCGGTGATCAGCGTCAGCGCGATGACTAACATGATTGCCGGGCGGATTTCTCTCAACATGACTGTTCTCCTCAAGCCAGATGCAGGGCCGTGACGATGACGTCGATGGCCTTGATGCCGATGAAGGGGATGATGATGCCGCCGAGGCCATAGAGCAGCAGATTGCGCCGCAGCAGCGGACCCGCACCGATCGCTCGGTAGGCGACGCCCTTCAGCGCCAGCGGGATCAGCGCGATGATGATCAGCGCGTTGAAGATGATCGCCGACAGGATGGCGCTCTGTGGCGTCGACAGCCCCATGACGTTCAGCGCCTGCAGCTGCGGATAGAAGGCGACGAACATCGCCGGGATGATGGCGAAGTACTTGGCGACGTCGTTGGCGATCGAGAAGGTGGTGAGTGCGCCGCGCGTCATCAGCAGCTGCTTGCCGATCTCGACCACCTCGATCAGCTTGGTGGGGTTGGAGTCGAGGTCGACCATGTTGCCGGCCTCGCGCGCCGCGACCGTGCCGGTGTTCATCGCCACGCCCACGTCGGCCTGGGCGAGCGCAGGCGCATCGTTGGTGCCGTCGCCGCACATGGCCACCAGCTTGCCCTTGGCCTGCTCATCGCGGATGAGCTTCAACTTGTCCTCGGGCGTCGCCTGGGCGAGGAAGTCATCGACGCCGGCCTCCGCGGCGATGGCCGCGGCCGTCGTCGGGTTGTCGCCGGTGATCATGATGGTGCGGATGCCCATCCGCCGCAGCTCCGCGAAGCGCTCGCGGATGCCGCCTTTGACGATATCCTTGAGATGGATGACGCCGAGCAGCTTGCCATCGCGAGCCACTGCCAGCGGCGTGCCGCCGGACTTGGCGATTGCCTCGGCCGTGGCCTGGATTTCGCGTGCCGCATCGGCGCTCACACCCGGCTTGAGGGCGACTGCGACGGCGGCACGACTGGCGGCGGGCGCGCCGCCGTTGACGAAGCTCAGGATGGAGTCGACCGCGCCCTTGCGGATCGTAGTGCCGCCGAATTCGACACCGCTCATCCGCGTCTGGGCCGAGAACGGAATGAACTTGGCGTTGAGCTCCTTCATGTCGCGGCCGCGGATGGCATATTTCTCTTTGGCGAGCACGACGATGGACCGCCCTTCCGGGGTCTCGTCGGCGAGCGAGGCGAGCTGTGCTGCATCGGCGAGCTCCTGCTCGCTGACGTTGCGCAGAGGCTTGAACTCGGTGGCCTGGCGGTTGCCGAGCGTGATGGTGCCGGTCTTGTCGAGCAGCAGCGTGTCGACGTCACCCGCGGCCTCGACGGCCCGGCCGGACATGGCCAGCACGTTGAAGCGCACCAGGCGGTCCATGCCGGCGATGCCAATCGCCGACAGCAGGGCGCCGATGGTGGTGGGGATCAGCGTGACGAACAGCGCGACCAGCACGACAATGGAGATCGTGCCGCCCGCATAGGCGACGTAGCTCGGAATGGTCGCTGTGGCGAAGACGAAGATGATGGTCAGTCCGACCAGCAGGATGTTGAGTGCGATCTCGTTGGGCGTCTTCTGCCGCTCGGCACCCTCGACCAGCCTGATCATGCGATCGAGGAAGGTGGAGCCGGCCGCCGAAGTGATGCGGACGCGGATCCAATCGGACAGCACCTGGGTTCCGCCGGTCACCGCCGAGCGGTCGCCGCCGGACTCCCTGATGACAGGCGCCGACTCGCCGGTGATGGCGGCCTCGTTGACCGAGGCGATGCCCTCGATCACCTCGCCGTCGGAGGGGATGTAGTCGCCGGCCTCGACCAGCACGATGTCGCCGACCTTCAGGCTGGTGCCGGCAACGAGCTTGTAGTCCTTGGAATTGGCCGCCGGCAGCAGCTTGGCCTGCGTCTCCGTGCGCTGACGCCTGAGCGCGTCGGCCTGCGCCTTGCCGCGACCCTCGGCAACGGCCTCCGAGAAGTTGGCGAACAGGACCGTCAGCCACAGCCACACGGTGATCTGGAATGTGAAGCCAGGGTTGGGCCCACCCGTAACCAGATCACGAATGAGGAAGACGGTGGTCAGGATCGTGACGATCTCGAGCACGAACATGACCGGGTTCTTGACCAGCGTGCGCGGATCGAGCTTGACGAAGGCCGAGCCGATCGCCGGCACGATGATCTTGGTGTCGAGCAGTGCCGATACCGGCATCCGCTTGCGAAGTGTGGAGGCTTCCATGGGATTGGCTCCAACGTTAGTTCGATGAGAACGTGGTGCCGGCGGTCATCGCGAAGTGCTCGACGATGGGTCCGAGTGCGAGCGCCGGAAAGAAGGTGAGGCCGCCGACGATGAGGATCACGCCGACCACCAGCCCGACGAACAGGCCTCCAGTGGTCGGGAAGGTGCCGGCGGAGGCGGGAACCGTCTTCTTGGCCGCGAGCGAGCCGGCAATGGCCATGGCTGGAATGATCATCCAGAACCGGCCGACCAGCATGGCGATGGCGCCCGTGACGTTGTAGAAGAACGTGTTGCCCGTCAGACCTGCGAAGGCCGAGCCGTTGTTGCCGGTCTGCGAGGTGTAGGCGTAGAGCACCTCGGTGAAGCCGTGCGGACCGGGGTTCGCCATCGACGCGACGGCCGAGGGCAGCACCACGGCGACAGCCGTCCAGCCCAGGATCATCAGCGGCAGGATCAGGATGGCGAGCATGGCCATCTTGACCTCCTTGGCCTCGATCTTCTTGCCGACGTACTCGGGCGTGCGCCCGACCATCAGGCCGGCGACGAACACCGACAGGATGACGAACAGCAGGATGCCGTACATGCCGGCGCCGACGCCGCCGACGATGATCTCGCCGAGCTGCATGTTGATCAGCGGGATCATGCCGCCGAGCGCGGTGAACGAGTCGTGCATGGCGTTGACGGCGCCGCAGGAGGCGGCGGTGGTGATCACGGCGAACAGGGCCGAGGCGACGATGCCGAAGCGGACCTCCTTGCCCTCCATGTTGCCGCCGGTGAGCCCCATGGTGGTGAAGGCATCATTGCCGCGCGCTTCCGCCCAGTAGCAGACGGCCACGCCGGCGATGAACAGCACGCCCATCACAGCGAGGATTGCCCAGCCCTGGCGCTTGTCGCCGACCATGCGGCCGAACACGTTGGTGAGCGCGGCGCCGATGGCGAAGATCGAGATGATCTGCACGAAGTTGGACAGCGCCGTGGGGTTCTCGAAGGGATGCGCGGCGTTGGCGTTGAAGAAGCCGCCGCCGTTGGTGCCCAGCATCTTGATGGCGACCTGCGAGGCGACAGGGCCGACCGCGATGGTCTGCTTGGCGCCCTCGATCGTGGTGGCATCGACATAGGAGCCGAGCGTCTGCGGCATGCCCTGCCAGACGAGGAACAGCGCGTAAATAATGCAGATCGGCAGCAGGACATAGAGCGTGCAGCGGGTGATATCGACCCAGAAGTTGCCGATCGTGCCCATGGACGCGCGGGCGAAGCCGCGGATGAGCGCGACGGCCAGTACGATGCCGGTGGCGGCGGAGATGAAGTTCTGGTGCGTCAGCCCGAGCATCTGCGTGAGGTACGACATCGTGCCTTCGCCGCCGTAGTTCTGCCAGTTGGTATTGGTGATGAAGCTCACCGCCGTGTTGAAGGCGAGATCGGGGGCAACTGCGGACTGCCCGGCCGGATTGAAAGGCAGAACGGCCTGGAACCGCATCAGCCCGTAGAGGATGAGGAAGCCGCTGACGTGGAACAGCAGCATGGCGACCGTGTAGGTGAGCCAATGCTGCTCGCGCTTTGCGTCGACGCCGCCCAGTCGATAGATCACAATCTCGACCGGGCGCAGCACCGGCGAGAGGAATGTGCGCTCGCCGTTGAAGACGCGCGTCATGTAGCCGCCGAGCGGCTTCACCAGCGCCACGACGATGGCGCAATAGAGCAGGATCTGAATCCAGCCGATGAGAGTCATGGGGGGCGCCTCTTAGAACTGCTCGGGTCGCAGCAGGGCATAGACGAGGTAGATGAGCAGCGCCGCGGTCACGGCGCCTCCAAGCACATATTCGACGAGCATGGGGGCTCTCCTCAGAGACGGTCGCAAGCGAAGGCGTAGGCGATGGACACGGCGAACAAGCCGAGCCCGCCGGCCAACAAGATGACGTCCAACATGGGTTGCTCCTTGCGATATGTATGATGCGCAGCCAATCAGACGGCAGTGCGCGCCATCTTGATGCACATCAACGGGCCAAAGACGTTCTGCCGTCGGCGGCGGATACTTGCCCATCGCCGCGTATAAAATCGAGATGGCCGGGAGGGGCTCCGGCATAGGAATCCCATAGGAAAATGAGCGCTGCAATATAGCCGCCGCGCTAACGTGTTGGCGGTTCCAATGATTTGAGCACGACGGGCACCAAGGCCGGCGGGCTGCGGCAGCGCCCTGCTCAGCAGCGCTCGGTGCACTCATGCCCGAGCGCGGTTCCGCGCGCGATGCTCTTTATGCTGCTCCTATACCCAGGAACCGCCTTCCACCTGGATTCCATAGGTTGGTGCTCCGATCTACCTGATACGGCCGCACACCGCGGCTGGCACCAACACATGGAGATCCGGTCATGTTCACGATGGCCATTGGGCCGAGAGGACAGGCCCAACGCAAAGGGTGGGAGCCGACAAAGGCCGTGCGGCTTGCGGCATTGTTGGGCGCCCTTGTCCTCATGAGCATCGCGGTCAACGCGTTGACGATCTTTGCCGACCGCAAGAGTCGGCATGGGCCTTCCGCTGCGGCAGATTGTTCTGCGGTCACGGAGACTACTGACCAGGTGGCCTGCTACGACAAGCTTGCCCGCCGGTCTGCGCCCCATCCCTTCAGGGGCGCCAATGCGCCCGCGCTCGGAGGTTCTCTCTAACCCAGGCGTAGCGCCGAGCCGACGCTGCCCTTCGTGCGTCACTCCCGCACGAGGGGCGGCGTTCCGCTTGTCGTTACTTATTTTGCACTTATGCGAAAGCCGTTCCGTCCCTCTCGATTTCATATGCCGTGATGGAGATCTTGAGGCTCATCGGATGCCAACGAATCGCGGGAGGAGTTGGAAGATGTTGCCCTTCGTCGCATCACAAGCCGTTGCCCTCAGTCAAGCCAGGCGAGACGCAAGCAAGGCTTCGGCGAACGGTCAGCAGAATGCCACGCCCCGGACGGGCAAAGGCTTCTTTTCGAAGTTGCTCGGCGGGCTGGTCGAATCTCGCAGGCGCCAGGCGGCAATGGAGATACAGCGTCAGCGTCGCTTGCGTGGTGAAGCGCTCGACAAATGAACTCAAGCGAGACGGTGCCTCAGCACTGTAACCAGCCGGATGGCGAACACTTCCAGCCGCCGCATTTCCTGGTTGGCAGAAACCGCTGCGGGCAGTGGGTGGTTCGGGACCAACGAGCCCTTTGGGGTGGTGGCCTGTTCAATAGCCGTTCCGAGGCTTTGTGCTTCGCGTTCCGCGAGCGGGGCGAGGCTCCGGGCGCGGTCGTGCTGGTACCCGACGTCCTCGAGCTTCTTGAGAGCCCAAACAATGGCCCGGCCGGCAACTGCCAGAGCTCCGTATGCGGCGGCGCGTGAAGGAATTCAAAGGAGGTCTAGTCATGCCCCGTCTGTGGGTCCAAGGCGACATACTGATTGAGCAGATCGACAACTCCCAGCAACCGGGTCGAGTTACCCAATCCGCCACTGATGGATCGGTGATCATCGCCGAAGGCGAGGCGACCGGACATCGACACCGGATCTTTGGCTCGGTCACGTTCTATCGCGACGATGCTCTGGCGCGCGAAATCCCGTCGGGCCTTTACGTTGGTCATCTGCGAATCGACAACCACGCGGCGCGGCTGGAGCATGACGAGCACGCTCCGATCACGCTGCCGCAAGGCACCTATCGAGTCCGGCGCCAGCGGCACCTGGAGCCGACGGATATCGGCATCCATGAGCACTTCAGCGCACGGGAGGACTGACCTTCATGTCGGACTCTTCGCCTGCAGCCTCTCCTTTGGATGCTCTCAGCGACTATCTGGACCGCTGGGGAGCCGCACACTTGTCCTGCCAGCCCGCTGACCGCGACACTGCCGAGGAAAGGCATTCGCCTCGCATATGCGGCAGCAGGGCTCGCCCCTCCGCGCCGCATAGTCTGGTGCGGTGGCCCGCTCGACATTGCCAAGCATCTGGCGACGGCTTCGCATGCCGATGCCATTGGCCGCAACGTGAAGGCGGAAGTCTTCGACCAGGTGCAGAAGAGGGTTGGGACGTTTGCCGAAGTCTTCTGGAAGGAGGTTGTGGTCGAGGCCACCCTGACCAGAAACCAGCGGATCGGCACAGCAGTCGAGGGCTATGAGAGGTGCAAGGCTGCGAGTGCGGCTGTCAATCGCGTCGTGGGCATGGCCGCAAGCAATAATCTTTCGCGCGTCAGAGTTCGAGCCAGACACGCGGCGCTCAGACTGCGTGGTCTGCCTCGTCTCCTGCCGCGATGGAGCTTCGAGGAGGTCGCCGTAGGTCCACACGATTTGGCTTCGCTCGGGGTCTACGAATATCTCCACGATGCTCTCGGCTGGCAGGAACCGACGCAGCCGCTGCGCGGGCTGTGGAAGATAGCCAAGAGCGCCGGTTGGATCGTGCCACACGAGCAAATCTGTTGGATCTCGGAGCGCCCTACGGTCCTCCGAACCGACGCCCGGGCACGACTGCATTGCCCTGACGGCCCCGCTCTGCGCTACGCGGATGGGTGGTGTGCTTACGCCTGGAAGGGAGTGCAGGTCCCCGCTTGGATGATCGAGCATCCGGAGTGGATTACTCCCGCCGCCGTCGCCGACACGTTTGACCCGGTCCGGCGCAACTGCATGATCGAGATCATGACTCCGGAACGCTTCGTGGGGACCGGGGTGGTCGCGCAAGTATCGAAGGATGAGACGGGCATCCTGTGGCGCAAGTTCTGGAGCTTCCGCGGCGTCACCGTCGGCTCGTGGACTGCCGTCGAGGTTGTCAACGGCACGGCCGAGGCCGACGGCTCACGCAAGCGCTACTTCCTTCGCGTCCCCCCGGCGATGCGCACGCCGCGCGAGGCTGTTGCCTGGACCTACGGTCTGACCGCTGATCAATACGCGGCTCTGGAGCTCAGGACCTAGAGAGCCAAGCTGGATCATGAGGCGCCCCATCCCTGTTGAGCAGCCAAGTCTCTTTATGTGCCGCCTATGACAAAGCATGCGGGCCATCATGGAGAACATATGGCCTTCGCAATACATCTCCAGTTCGTGGAACAACGTCACTTGGAGAGAATTGAATGTCCACTCTAGCCCAGCGCGCCGAGACCGTTCCTCGATGGACTGACTTGCCGCTCACGCGTGCCAGCAAGACCTACTTCCTACTCGGTCAGAACGCACGCGGATCGTGGGTCATTCGCGAGAACACGGGCAAGAAGGCTGGCGTGTTCACCTCGCGCGAAGCCGCCCTCCGGTTTGCGCGCCTTGAAAGCCCCGACGAGCACTTTGCCGTGGTTCATGTGAACGACGAATTGGAGTTCGACTATGCGGCTTGACATCAATGGTCAATTCACCGTCGGCGTGGTCCGACCCAGCGGAGGCTGGTCCAAGGGTCGCCCCATCGCCTTCATCGAGGAAGAGGACAAGTGCGTGCCTCTGTTCGATCTGCTCATCCCGAACGACCTCGATGATGAAGCGCTCGCTCGCTACGTGAGGGAGAAATTCAGCGCATTCGCGCAACCGAGCAACCGCACAGAGCGTGGACGCTATGGCCGCTTCGCTCCAATTCATACAAATGTGTGAGCCAGGCAATCCCAGGTACGATTGGCATCAAGGACCGCTCCAAGCACCTTCAGGGCCGGAAGCTGGCTGACGCACTACCAATCACCAAGGGCTGGCTCGCTTGAACCAGGGAGACCATGTTCAAGAATTCATCGTCGCCGACCCGGCGCAGCGTTCTTACAACCTCGGTTGCAGCCGGTGCCGCCAGCCCGTTGCCTTCCTAGGCTGCCGGCCGCCTCGCCAGCCAGCCCGCGCCGAAGCAGAGACCTGGCGCTGAGGGCCAGGGCTACTGCATGAACCAGCCGTGGCTGACGACGATGGACTGCCCGGTCATCACGTTGCTGCTGGCCGCAGCGAAGAATAGGACGGCGTCGGCGACGTCGTCGGTGGTCGTGAACTGGCCGTCGACGGTCTCCTTCAGCATGACGTCCTTGATGACCTGCGCTTCCGTGATGCCCAGCTCCTTGGCCTGCTCGGGGATCTGCTTGTCGACCAGCGGCGTGCGGACGAAGCCCGGGCAGACGACGTTGGCAGTGACGTTGTGCTCGGCGCCTTCCTTGGCGAGCACCTTGGCGAGACCGATCAGGCCGTGCTTGGCCGTGACGTAGGGGGCTTTGAGCTTGGAGGCTTCCTTGGAGTGCACCGAGCCCATGTAGACGACCCGCCCGTAGTTGGCGGCATACATGTGCTTGAGGCACGCGCGCGTCGTCAGGAACGCGCCGTCGAGATGGATCGACAAGAGCATTTTCCAATCGGCAAATGGAAAGTCGACGAGCGGCTTGACGATCTGGATGCCGGCGTTGCTGACGAGGATGTCGATCTTGCCATACTTGGCGATCACCTCTGCAACGCCCTTCTCGACCTGGGCCTCGTCGGTCACGTTCATGGCGACGGCGAAGGCGTCGCCATGCTTGGCCTTGATCTCCTCGGCGGTCTTGCGCGCCGCATCGAGATTGAGATCGGCGATGACGGGCGAACCGCCTTCAGCAGCAAGGCGGATGGCGATCTCCTTGCCTATGCCGCTGGCGGCGCCGGTGACGATTGCGATCCTTCCTTTGAAGCGCGACATGTGACGGGTCCTTGGTTGTGCGCGGCAGTGCGCGGGTGACAAACGACGGCTGGCATCCGATGGCGAAGCG
>JBGGME010000209.1:0-3081 GCA_041288195.1 Hyphomicrobiaceae bacterium | reverse complement strand
CCGGTCGAGATCCGCGCCTACGCGGAACGGATCGAGATCCGGCAGGATGGCCGGGTGGTCGGCGAGCATCCCCGCTCGTTCGGGCGTGACCGGACGATCAGCGATCCGTGGCACTACGTCCCCGTTCTTGCCCGCAAGCCCGGAGCGCTGCGCAACGGCGCACCGTTCAAGAATTGGGTGCTGCCGGCCGGGCTCGAGAAGGTGCGGCGCAAGCTCGTCGGTGCCGCCGACGGTGACCGCCAATTCGTCGGCATCCTCGCCGCCGTCCTGAGCGACGGCTTGCCCGCGGTCGAGGCGGCCTGCCAGGAAGCCTTGGGCCAGGGTGTCCACTCGGCGGATGTGATCTTGAACATCCTCGCCCAGAGGTGGTTCGGTATGTTTGGACAGCCTCGCGGGCGGCGATAGGTGGTCCTGCCGGGTTCAGGCTGCCGCGGAATGCGGGAGCCGGGTGAAGTAGGCTTGGTCCGGGGTCTGCCGGTCGAGGGCAGAATGAGGCCTCTGTCCATTGTAGAAGGCCAGGTAGCGGCCGATCGAGGCGCGGGCTTGGCTGACCGTGTCGTAGGCCCGGAGATAGACCTCCTCGTATTTGATCGTGCGCCAGAGCCGTTCGACGAAGACATTGTCTCGCCAGGAGCCCTTGCCGTCCATGCTGATGGCGACTTTGGCCTTGGTCAGCACGTCGGTGAAGGCCAGGCTGGTGAACTGCGATCCCTGGTCGGTGTTGAAGATCTCCGGCCGGCCGTAGCGGGCCAGAGCCTCGTCCAGCGCCTCGACGCAGAAGGCCACCTCCAGCGTGATCGACAGTCGCCAAGCGAGAACCCGCCGACTGGACCAGTCGACCACGGCTGCCAAATAGACGAAACCGCGGGCCATCGGAACGTAGGTAAGGTCCATGGCCCAGACCTGGTTTGCGCGGTCGATCGTCATCCCGCGCAGCAGGTACGGGTAGACCCTGTGGCCGGGCGCCGGCTTCGAGGTGTTCGGCCTCCGATAGAGAGCCTCGATGCCCATCCGTCTCATCAGAGTGGCGACGTGGCAGCGGCCAATCTCGAACTCTTCCTTGTTCAGGATATCGCGCAGCATCCGGCTGCCTGCGAACGGGAATTCGAGATGCAGCTCGTCCATCCGGCGCATGATCGCGAGGTCGGCCGCCGACACCGGTCGGGGCAGGTAGTACACACTGCCACGGCTGATCCCGAGCGCCTTCGCCTGCCTGGTGATCGGTAGATCATGGTTGCGGTCGATCATCGTTTGGCGCTCAGCAGGCCGGCCTTGCTGAGCGCACCGGACAAAAAATCGTTGGTGAGCGTCAGCTCGCCGATCTTGGCATGCAGCGTCTTCACGTCGATGGGATCAGCTGCGTCCGCCTTCGGCTCCGTCCCGAACACCCCAGCAGCCCCTTCCAGGAGCTGCGCCTTCCAACTCGTGATCTGGTTCGGATGCACGTCGAACTGCTGCGCAAGCTCGGCCAGCGTCCTCTCGCCCTTCACGGCAGCCAACGCTACCTTCGCCTTGAAAGCCGGGCTGTGGTTCCGGCGCGGTCGTCGCGTCATCGTCTCTCCTGTTCCGCGGCCACTCTCGCCGCCGTCAGGCAGAAACTCCACTCATCACCCCTGTCCAGATTCCCCGAACCACCTCTGATCGACAGCTCCTATGAATCGTCTGACCGAAGTGATTTGACCGATCTCCCCTGCCGGCGTGATCAGCTGGCCGAGCCGGCCGCCACGCCGGGAACCAGGGAGGACTCCGATGGCGAAGATCTTGTGCGTGCTCTATGCCGATCCCGTCGACGGCTATCCGACGACTTATGCCCGTGACGGGCTGCCCAGGCTTGAGCGCTATCCCGGCGGCCAAACGCTGCCCTCACCCGAGGCGACCGACTTCACCCCCGGTAAACTGCTGGGCAGCGTCTCGGGTGAGCTTGGCCTCAGGCGCTTCCTTGAGAGTCGGGGGCACGAGCTCATCGTGACCTCCGAAAAGGAGGGGACGGATTCGGCGTTCGATCGCGAGCTGCCCGACGCCGAGATCGTCATCTCACAGCCGTTCTGGCCGGCCTACCTCACGGCCGAGCGCATGGCGCGGGCGAAGAAGCTGAAGCTCGCGATCACCGCCGGGATCGGCTCGGATCATGTCGACCTCGACGCCGCTATCCGGCACGGAGTGACGGTGGCCGAGGTCACCTACTGCAACAGTATCAGCGTCGCCGAGCACGTAGTGATGATGATCCTCTCGCTCGTGCGCAACTACCTGCCCTCCTACGGCTGGGTGCTGAAGGGTGGCTGGAACATCGCCGACTGCGTGGCGCGGTCCTACGATGTCGAGGGCATGGACGTCGGTACGGTCGCAGCCGGCCGCATCGGGCTCGCCGTGCTGCGGCGGCTCAAGCCCTTCGACATGAGGCTGCACTACACCGACCGCCACCGCTTGCCCGAAGCGACTGAACAGGAACTCGGCCTCACCTTCCACGCCAACGCTGAGGCGATGGTGGGCCATTGCGACGTGGTGACGATCAACGCGCCGCTGCATCCCGAGACCGAAGGTTTGTTCAACGACGCGCTGATCGGGAAGATGAAGCGCGGCGCCTATCTTGTGAACACCGCGCGTGGCAAGATCTGCGACCGGGACGCGGTGGTACGGGCGCTGGAGAGCGGTCAGCTCGCAGGCTACGCGGGCGACGTCTGGTACCCGCAGCCGGCACCCGAGGACCATCCCTGGCGGACCATGCCGCATCACGGCATGACCCCGCACATCTCGGGCAGCTCGCTCTCGGCCCAGACCCGCTACGCCGCCGGCACGCGCGAGATCCTGGAGTGCTGGTTCGCCGGCCGGCCGATCCGGCAGGAATACCTGATCGTCGACGGCGGTGCTCTCGCCGGGACGGGCGCGCATTCCTATAGTGTCCGCGGAGCCGGCTGAGCCGGGTGTTCATGGTCGGGACGGTTGCGGCCGAAATCTCGCTCTCGTCCCGTCTCTGACGCCTACCGCGAGCGGCTGCATGAGCATGATTTCACAGGCTCGATGGGCCGGCGCGGCAACCCCTACGACAACGCCAAGGCCGAGAGCTTCATCTAGACTCTCAAG
>JBGGME010000208.1:0-2702 GCA_041288195.1 Hyphomicrobiaceae bacterium | reverse complement strand
CCCGGCTCCGCCGCAAGCTCGACGGCGCGACGGTGCACATCCGCACGCTGCGCGGTATGGGCTACGTCGCCGAGCTTGCTTCCCACATTGACGGCCGAAGACCGGAGCTGGAACCGGGCCCCTGAAACTTTCCCATTCGTACATGTAAATGCGACAGTGGGGAGGCGGAAAGTCGAGGTGAAATATCCTCCGTGTCCGCTCCTCTCGCAAACGCCTACGTCCGGTCTGGCCTCACTTCAGGTGCTGCGCCAGGTGCTTGTTCATCTCGAACATGGTCACCTTCTTCTTGCCGAACACCGGCTCCAGCTTGGCGTCCGCCAGGATCTCGCGCCGGTTATCCGGGTTCTGCAGCTTGTGCTGCTTGATGTAGGCCCAGACCTTGCGCACGACCTCGCCGCGCGGCAAGGGCCCGGGCCCGACCACCGCCGCCAGCTCCTTGGACGGCTGCAACGGTGTCTGCAGCGCGTTGGGCTTCTGGCCGGCGGCGTCCTTCTTCGGCCCTGCTGGGCCGCCTTTGGCTTTGGTCGGCATGGCCTTCCTCCGAGCCGCTTGATCCCGCCTGGGTGGTGGATAAGCTGGCCCGCGACACCCGGGCGCTGTCAATCGGCCGGCGGACGGGGCAACCTCCGGCACGCCGAAAAAGCCAGGCGAGAGCTCGCGGCGCCACACCCGTCCGGACAGCGGCGGACGATGGCGCGCTCGGCCGGCGCCGGAAAGGAACTCTTGCGAAGTTTCCGCCAGTCACAGCGGACTTGCCCGGATGAGTAAGAGCGTACCAGCAGCAGTGGCCCAGGATGGCGCACGCCAGCTGCCCAAGGCGGCGGCTCTCGGCGCCCTCGGCATCGTCTACGGCGATATCGGCACCAGCCCCCTCTACGCCCTCAAGGAGGCGGCCAAGGCAGCGGCTGGTGGCAGCACGCCGACACCGGACGCGATCCTCGGCGTCCTCTCGCTCATGCTGTGGTCGCTCGTCCTCATCATCTCGCTCAAGTACGCGGTCCTCATCCTGCGCGCGGACAACCGCGGCGAGGGCGGCATCGTCGCCCTCCTCGCTCTCCTGCACGCCCGCGACGCGCCACCCTACAGCTGGCGGGCTTACCTGCTGATCCTTGGCCTGATCGGGGCCGCGCTGCTCTATGGCGACGGCGCGATCACGCCCGCCATCTCGGTGCTGAGCGCCATCGAGGGTCTGGGTGTCGACGCGCCCTGGTTGGAACCAGTGGTCGTGCCGCTCACCCTCGCCATCCTGCTCGCGTTGTTCATCATTCAATGGAAAGGGACGGGGTTCATCGGCGACATTTTCGGCCCGGTCATGCTGCTCTGGTTCCTCGTGCTCGGGATCCTGGGCCTCGGCGGGATAATCCGGGCACCGGGCGTCCTCGCCGCCATCAGCCCGTTCCACGCCATCAGCTATCTCCTACAGACGAGCCCGGCCATCAGCTTGGCCGTCCTCGGCGCGGTATTCCTGGCCGTGACCGGCGGCGAGGCGATGTATGCCGACATGGGCCACTTCGGCCGCGGGCCGATCCGCCTTGCCTGGTTCGCGATCGTGCTACCCGGCCTCGCGCTCAACTATCTCGGCCAGGGTGCGCTGCTCCTGACCCACCCGGAAGCGCTCGAGAACCCATTCTACCTGCTCGCACCTCACTGGGCGCATTATGGCCTGGTCGCCTTCGCGACAGTCGCCGCGGTGATCGCCTCCCAGGCCATCATCTCCGGTGCATTCTCGCTTACGCAGCAGGCGATCCAGCTGGGCTTCCTCCCGCGCGTGCATATCGCGCATACCGCCAGCCACGAACGCGGTCAGATCTACGTGCCCCTGGTGAATTGGCTGCTCGCCCTGGTGACCCTCGGGGCGGTGGTCGGCTTTGGTTCCTCGGGGGCACTCGCGGGTGCCTACGGCGTCGCGGTCTCGCTCCTGATGGCCATTACGACGGTACTCGCCGCGTTCGTCGCCCTGCAGTGGGGCTACAGCCCGCTCGCGGTCGTGGCCGTGAACGGCTTCTTCCTCGTGATCGATCTCCTCTTCTTCAGCGCGAACGTGACCAAGTTCTTCGAGGGCGGCTGGTTCCCGCTGCTGCTCGCGGTCGGCATCGCGCTCCTGATGCTCACCTGGCGCACCGGGCAACGGCAGGTGGAGAAGGCACGCATCCTCCTGCGGCAGGCGGAGAAAGTGTTCGTGCGCCGGCTCCTCGAGGCGCCGCCGGTGCGCTTGCCGGGAACGGCGATCATCCTGACGTCGGCAAGCTCGGGCATCCCGCTCGTCCTCACTCACCACCTCAAGCACAACCGCGTCCTGCACGAGCGCGTGCTCCTGGTCACGGTGCGGACGACAGAGGAGCCGCGCGTTGCCGAGGCGGGCCGGATCGAGGTCGCGCATGTCGCCGACGGCATCAGCCGGGTCGTCCTGCGCTACGGCTTCATGGAGAGCCCGGACGTGCCCGAGGCCCTTCGCCTTGCCATCAGCCAGAGCCAGCTGGCCGGCATCGACCTGGACGACGTCACCTATTATCTCGGGCGCGAGACGATCATCCCGACCCACAAAGTGCTGGGGATGGCGCTGTGGCGCGAGGAGATCTTCGCCATTCTGAACCGCAATGCCGAGCGCTCAGCGGCTTACTTCTGTGTCCCCGCGAGGCAGGTGGTCGAGATCGGGATCGAGATCGAGATCTGATACGCGCCAACGTTCTCTGGCCCATGTT
>JBGGME010000207.1:0-6114 GCA_041288195.1 Hyphomicrobiaceae bacterium | reverse complement strand
CTCGTGCCAGCAGTCGTAGTCCGTCACCATGGCGATGGTCGCGTAGCAGATCTCGGCCTCGCGGGCGAGCTTGGCCTCGGGCATGTTGGTCATGCCGATCACGTCGCAGCCCCAGCTGCGGTAGAGGTTGCTCTCGGCGCGGGTGGAGAACTGCGGGCCTTCCATGACCATGTAGGTGCCGCCGCGGGTGTGGGGAATCGCCTCGGCCTTGGCGGCAGCCTCGATCAGGTCGGCGAGCGCCGGGCTGACGGGATCGGCCATCGACACGTGCGCCACGCAGCCGGCGCCGAAGAAGCTCTTCTCGCGCGCGAACGTGCGGTCGATGAACTGGTCGATCAGGACGAAGTGTCCGGGCGGGTATTCCTCCTTCAGCGAGCCGCAGGCCGACACGGACACGAGGTCGGTCACACCGGTGCGTTTCAGCGCGTCGATGTTGGCGCGGAAGTTGATGCCCGAGGGCGGCACCTTGTGGCCGCGCCCGTGACGGGGCAGGAAGCGCACGGGCAGGCCGTCGAGATCGGCGAACAGGATGCGGTCGGAGGGCTTGCCCCACGGGGACTGCACGTCCTCCCAGTGCACGTTCTGGAGTGTGGGGATGTCGTAGAGACCGCTGCCGCCGACGATGCCGAGCACGGATCTGGTCATGGCCGCTCCTGTCGTTTCGAGCGCCCCTCATAGCGGATAGATGGCCCCGCCGGGAAGCGCCGGCGGCGAGGCCGGGCCTGCCCAAGAGTTGGGCGCAGGCAGAAGGCGGCGTTCAGCAATCGGCAGGCCGCCGGTTGCGGGCAGCCGCCACGGCCTCTATCTGGTGTGTCTCCATCCGGTGTCATGGCCCGGCTCGTTGGAGGATCGGCGTGAGCAAAGGCCCTGTCCTGGTCACCGGAGCGGCAGGCTTCATCGGCTTCTACGTCGCGCGCGCGCTGCTCGACGCCGGCGAGACCGTGATCGGCCTCGACAATATGAACACCTACTACGATCCCGCCCTCAAAGAGGCGCGGCTCGCCCAGCTCCAGGGCCGCGCGGGCTTCACCTTCCACCGGCTCGATCTCGCCGACCGCAAGGGCATGGACGCCCTGTTTGCCGACGCGCGGCCCGCCCGTGTGATCCATCTGGCCGCACAGGCCGGGGTTCGCCATTCGCTGCTCGATCCGCATTCCTACGCCGATTCCAATATCGTCGGCTTCCTGCACATCCTGGAGGGCTGCCGGCACCACGCCGTCGAGCACCTCACCTACGCGTCGTCGAGCTCCGTCTATGGGGCCAACACGGCGATGCCGTACTCGGTGCACCAGAACGTCGACCACCCGCTCAGCCTCTACGCCGCCAGCAAGAAGGCCAACGAGCTGATGGCGCACTGCTACAGCCACCTCTATGCCCTGCCGACCACGGGGCTGCGCTTCTTCACGGTCTATGGGCCCTGGGGGCGGCCGGACATGGCCTATTTCAGCTTCACCAAGGCGATCCTCGAAGGGCGGCCGATCCAGGTCTTCAACGAGGGCCGCATGCGCCGCGACTTCACCTATATCGACGACATCGTCGAGGGCGTGGTTCGTGCACACCAGCGCATTGCGGCGCCCAACCCGCAATGGGACGGTGCGCATCCCGATCCCGGCAGCAGCACGGCGCCCTACCGGCTCTACAACATCGGCAACAGCGAGCCGGTCGACCTGATGCGGTTCATCGCCACGATCGAGGCGGCGCTCGGGCGCACGGCCAGGATCGAGATGCGGCCCATGCAGCCGGGCGACGTGCCGGCGACCTACGCCGACGTCGCCGACCTCGCCCGCGACGTCGGCTTCAAGCCGGCGACGCCGATCGAGGTCGGCATCGGCCGGTTCGTGGCCTGGTATCGCGACTACTACAAGGCCTGATGCGCGGCTCCCGGCGCGGGGCCAATTGCGCGCCGCTCCGCCGGATACTTGCGCTCGAGCCACAGCAGGGCGAAGCCGACTATCGGCAGCGCGACGTCGGTGATGAAGATCATGCCGGCGTTGCCGGGCGCGAAGTTGTGGGCGGTGACCATCTGGTAGACGTGCCCGGCCGCGGCGCCCCACAGGAAGAGCGCAGGCCCCAGCACGGCGGCGAGGCGCATGTCGCGGCTGCCGCGGAAGGCCAGGAAGCCGATTGCCGCGAAGCCCAGGCTCGCGAACCCGACCTCGGCCTGGAACGGGCTGTCCTCCCAGCCGATGAAGCGGGCGGTGAAGGCGCCGAAGAACACGTGCATGATGAAGTTGTAGACGTAGGAGACGCCGATCGAGAACAGCAGGAAGTAGGAGAGCAGCGCCTCGACGACCTGCCCGTTCGACCATGGCCGCGGCTGGCGCATCAGCGACACCGCCGAGCAGACGAGCCCGATGACCAGCAGGTTGAAGGTGAAATTCGACAGCGCGAAGCGAATGACTGTTTCCATGGCAGCTTGGGTGGCCGCAGCAACGCCGGCTGGCGCGCAAAGAGGCTACGCCGAAAAGTCCTGACAATTCGCTGACAGGAGCTCGCACCCTAAGTGCGGCTGCGCCGTTGCCAAACGGCCGGGCTTCGCCGCTGATGGAGAACGCCGAAAACGAGAACGTCGTTGGAGGTCGCGGAAAAGTAAATGGCGTACGGGAAGCGCCGCAGCAGTGCCCGTCGAAGGTCTCCGTGTACCTTGGGGTATCGGCCCGGCGCGACCTGCAAGCGTTGCAATGAGGCGTCTAGTTCTGCAATGAACTCATCGCCCAAGCCAGAGCGCTGCGCTTGGTACCATTCGCGGGCCTCTCTGATGTCCTCCTCCGCCTCTTCACGAAGGACGATCGTCACGGCCGTTGCCGCTTCCTGGTCCGCTTGGTCAGGCGGGACTTGACCGTCTCCCAAGGTGCAGTCGTTCCCATACCGGCCGTGTGGCGCTCCATTCTTCGATCGAGCTCAGCGCGGTGCCATTCGGGCATTGGTACCGAGGCCTGGTCAGCAGCCAGCGAGTCCCACAGTTTTTCGACAAGGCGTAAGCGCTCCGCGGCCGGCAGGGCCAGAATTTCCTCCGTCTTGTCTAGCTTGGGCATGCCATACCCCGCTTGCCAGTTTGTGCCAGACCCATGACGGCCACAGCGTGTTGCCGCGTCACATTGGGAAAGTCCTCGAGGAACTCATCGAGGCTGTCGCCGCCCTCGATGTAGTCGAACAGCGCCTGCACGGGCACCCGCGTGCCGGTGAAGATCGGGCTGCCGCTGAGATAGTCCGACGATATTGTGATGAGGGGGTTGGGCAGGTCCATTGCACTGACTCCTCCTGCCACCAAGAATAGCACGGATCGGGCGTTTTCCGCAGGCCCGGGATACCCAGGCAGCTTGCATTGCCGCTCCAACTCGTTTGGGCTAGGACATGGCCATGAGCCGGTGCTGGGGCCAGAGATGCCGACCGTCCTCAGAGTTGGGCCGTATCGGCTCTTCCTCTACTCGGGTGACGGCCACGAGCCCGCGCATGTCCACGTCGAGCGGGACGACAGCGTGGCCAAGTTCCGGCTCATGCCGGTTCGGCTCAGTCGCAGCGGCGGCTTCGGGCGAACCGAGCTTCGCGAGATCGATCGACTGGTGAAGGAGCACGCTCAGCAGCCGCTCGAGGATTGGAATGACTACTTCGGCCACTGAAACGACGCTGCCTCGCGCATCTGCGGCCGTGGTCACGGATGATACTTTGACCGTCGACCTCGTCGATGGCCGCAGCGTGTCGGTGCCTTTGACCTGGTACCCGCGGCTGCTTCACGGGTTGCCCGAGGAGTGCCGCAAGTGGCAGCTGATTGCGCGAGGGGAAGGCATTCACTGGCCCGATCTGGACGAGGACATCAGCGTATCCTCTCTCATCGCCGGCAGGCCATCGCAGGAGAGTGCAGCCTCGCTCGAGCGCTGGCTGGCAGGACGCAGGATATAAGAAAACGTAGATGGCGAAGATCGTGAGCAAATCGCGCGGCGAGCCCGGCAAATCCCCAGCTGCGGCCGCGCACCGCCCCGTGGGCGAAGCGCACAGGACTATTCACGTCCGGGGCGCGCGCGAGCACAACCTCAAGAACGTCGACCTCGAGATCCCGCGCGACGCGCTGATCGTGTTCACGGGCCTGTCGGGCTCGGGCAAGTCGAGCCTCGCGTTCGACACCATCTATGCCGAGGGGCAGCGGCGCTACGTCGAGAGCCTGTCGGCCTACGCGCGCCAGTTCCTGGAGATGATGCAGAAGCCCGACGTCGACCACATCGACGGGCTGTCGCCGGCCATCTCCATCGAGCAGAAGACGACCTCCAAGAACCCTCGCTCCACCGTCGGCACCGTCACCGAGATCTACGACTACCTGCGCCTGCTGTTCGCGCGCGTCGGCGTGCCCTATTCGCCGGCCACCGGCCTGCCGATCGAGAGCCAGACGGTGACGCAGATGGTGGACCGGGTGCTGGCCCTGCCCGAGGGCACGCGGCTCTACCTGCTCAGCCCCATCGTGCGCGGCCGCAAGGGCGAGTACCGCAAGGAGCTGGCCGAGCTCATGAAGAAGGGCTTCCAGCGGGTCAAGATCAACGGGGCCTTCTACGAGATCGCCGACGCCCCCAAGCTCGACAAGAAGTACAAGCACGACATCGACGTGGTGGTGGACCGCATCGTCGTGCGCAAGGACATCGGCGCCCGGCTGGCCGACAGCTTCGAGACGGCGCTGGAGCTGGCCGACGGCATCGCAATTGCGGAGTACGCCGATCGCCCGCTGAAGGCGTCCCCTCCCCCCTCGTGGGGGAGGGACAGGGAGGGGGGGAACCACGACGGTTCTGCAATCCCCCCACCCCTATCCCCTCCCCACAAGGGGGAGGGGAAGAGATCCGCCAAGGTGGACGCTGCGGGTGGAGAGGGAGTCCGCGCGGAGCGTGAGGACAAGGAGGTGCTGCGCAACAAGAACGAGACGCATGAGCGCATCACGTTCTCGGCGCGCTTTGCCTGTCCGGTGTCGGGCTTCACCATCGACGAGATCGAGCCCAGGCTGTTCTCGTTCAACGCTCCGGCGGGTGCCTGCCCCAAGTGCGACGGGCTCGGCACGGAGCTGCGGTTCGAGGCCGACCTCGTGGTGCCCGACGCGACGCTGAGCCTCAAGCAGGGTGCGGTCTACCCCTGGGCCAAGACGGGCTCGACCTCGCCCTACTACGAGCAGACGCTGGAGGCGCTGGCCAAGCACTTCAAGGTGCCGATGTCGACGCCGTGGGAGAAGCTGCCCAAGAAGGTGCAGGACGCGATCCTGTTCGGCACCGGCGAGGAGGAGGTCGACTTCGTCTACGAGGACGGGGTGCGGCGCTACACCAACTCCAAGCCGTTCGAGGGCGTGATCGGCAACATCGAGCGCCGCTTCCGGGAGACCGACAGCGACTGGGTGCGCGAGGAGCTGTCCCGCTACCAGGCCGCCCACCCCTGCGATGCCTGCGGCGGCAACCGCCTCAAGCCGCAGGCGCTGGCGGTCAAGATCGACGGCCTCCATATCGGCCAGGTCACGGACATGTCGATCCGCGCGGCCAACGCGTGGTTCGCCGAGCTGTCGAAGAAGCTGACCAAGACCCAGACCGAGATCGCCACGCGCATCCTCAAGGAGATCCGCGAGCGCCTGCAGTTCCTGGTCGACGTCGGCCTCGACTATCTGACCCTGTCGCGCGCGGCTGGCACGCTGTCGGGCGGCGAGAGCCAGCGCATCCGGCTGGCCTCGCAGATCGGCTCGGGGCTGACCGGGGTGCTGTACGTGCTCGACGAGCCCTCCATCGGCCTGCACCAGCGCGACAATGCGCGACTGCTGGAGACGCTCAAGCACCTGCGCGACATCGGCAACACCGTGATCGTGGTGGAGCACGACGAGGATGCGATCCTGTCCGCCGACCACGTGGTGGACATCGGCCCCGGCGCCGGCATTCACGGCGGCCACGTCGTCGCCCAGGGCACGCCCGACGAGATCATGGCCAGCGCCGACAGCGTCACCGGCCAGTACCTGACCGGCGTGCGCCAGATCCCGATGCCGAAGACGCGGCGCAAGCGCAACGGCAAATCGCTGACGGTGGTCGGCGCGCGGGCCAATAACCTGAAGGACGTGACGGCCGAGGTGCCGCTGGGCCTGCTGACCTGCATCACCGGCGT
>JBGGME010000206.1:0-4234 GCA_041288195.1 Hyphomicrobiaceae bacterium | reverse complement strand
CTAGCGCTTACTCGGAGGACGGTGACGTTGGTCTTTGCGCCACAGGAGCACCATTTTCCAGTCGGGCTCGGGTCGAAGCGTGCGACTCGCGTTGGGCACGAGCTGATCGGTAGACACGCCACACCGTTGACAGAGGCGCTTCATGTGCCACTCCATCTCGAGAGGTGGTGCTGCGCCTGTCCCTCGCGTCGGCCGACGTTTGACGCATCGACGCTCGTGCCTCGGCCGGACGGCCGGACAGGAGCGCGAAGACGACGGGTTGCTCGCTCGGGCGCAGCGGTTTGGGATGGGACCGCGGCAAGTCCCGCGGTGACATGAGTCCGAGAGCTGCTAGCGGCGGCCCCATCCAAGCCCGCCTCGCTCCCGGCAATTCTGCAGTGCGTGATGTCACGCATCCTCGTTCAGATGCGGCACTTGGATTTGGGCAAATCCGGCCGCGTCTGACGCGCACGTCTCAGGTGCTGGAGCCTTGTCCCTCGTAGGCGCCGGCGCCGCCTCCAGCGGCCGCATCCGGCGTCGGTGCACAGCGTTCGCTGATTTGGTTAACAAAAGGTTAACGTGCCGGGTTGTGGGTGCGACCACCGGAGCGCTCGGGGACGATCAGGCGCAGCTCGGCGGTGCCGGCGCTGATCTCGAGCGGGGTGGTGCCGAGCACGTCGCCGTCGATCTGGGCCGGGACGGCATCGTGCGCCGTGATGGCGACCCGCGAGCAGCGCAGCATCTCGACATCGCCGCCGTGCGCCGCCCGCGGCTCGAGGCGGCCGGCCGCCAGGCTCATGAGCTGGCCGAGGAGCACGGCCCGGCTCCGCGACTTGAACAGGATCGCCTCCAGCCCCCGCTCCAAGATGCCGGTGCGCGGCGCCAGCACGAAATGGCCGCCGTAGTGGCGTGCGTTGGCGATCACGGCCCAGCTTGCCGTGCGGTGCTGGCCGTCGATGGTGACGTTGAGGGTGTCGGCCGGGCGGATCAACGCGCCGAGCAGCGGCCCGGCATAGGCCATCTTGCCGACGCGGCTCTTGAGGCGCTGGTCGAGCGCGGAGAGCACGCGGGCATCGAAGCCGGCGCCGACCATAAGCAGGAACGTCTCGCCGTTGGCCTCGGCGCAGGCGACCGTGGAGATCGGCCCTTCGAGCAGCGCGGAGGCGACGGCCGCGGGCGTGGCGGCAAGCCCGATCTCGTGGGCCAGCACGTTGCCGGTGCCGACGGGGATGATGCCGAGCGGCGTGTCGGTGCCGATCAGGGCGGCTGCGACGTGGCGGATGGTGCCGTCGCCGCCGGCCGCGACGATGGCGTCGTAGCGGCCGCTCTCGGCGGCCTCGCGTGCGGCGTGGGTGGCGATTTTCAGGCTGGCGGCGGTTGTACGCTCAACCGTCGCCCCGCGGGAGGCGAGCTCCCGCATCACCTCCTCAACGAGCGGAACGCCGGCGACGCCGGCACCCGGATTGGCGATCAGGAAGAAGCGGCGGCGCATGGGGTTGCTGACGTTGGGCGTAAGGGATTTGTGACACTTGTTTATAGCATTGTGGGCAAGTGCGAAATTGTGCCGGGCGGAACGAGCGACATGAGCGGGTTCGCAAAATCGTTACAGGCCTACGAGGCCTGGCTCGACAGGCAGCTCGGCCGCCAGGTCGTCAAGGCCGATATCGGCCGCAAGCACGCCAAGATGGGCGCAAGCCCGTTCGTGTTCCTGCGCGGCACCTATTGGCGCTGGGCCGAGACGATCCTGGAGGTCTGCCCCGACCTGGCGGGCGCGGCCGACGTGCTCGCCGTCGGCGACATCCACCTCGAGAACTTCGGCACCTGGCGCGACGGCGACGGCCGGCTGGTGTGGGGCGTCAACGACTTCGACGAGGCGGCGCGCATGCCCTACGCGCTCGACCTGGTGCGGCTCGCAGCCAGCGGGGTGCTGGCGAGCCAGAATGGAAGCATCAGCGCGGCGACGATCTGCCGGGCGGTCCTGGAGGGCTATCGCCTGGGGCTGGGCGCGCCGCAGGCGATCGTGCTCGACCGCGACTGGGCCTGGCTGCGGGAGCTGCTGGTGGTCTCCGACAGGCAGCGCGAAAGGTTCTGGAGCAAGATCGAGGCGACCAGGCGTGCGCCTGCGCCGCCGCGCTATCGGCGCGCGCTCGCGGCAGCGATGCCGGAGCGGGGCCTGAAGATGTGGACCGCGCGCCGGGTCGCGGGCACGGGCAGCCTCGGCCGCCCGCGCTGGATCGGCGTTGCCGATTGGCAAGGCGCACCGGTCGTGCGCGAGGCGAAGGCGGCGCTCCCCTCCGGCTGGGAGCTGGCGCGCGGGCGCAGCGGGCGCGTCATCCGCTGCGCGGAGCTCGCCGGCGGACGCTACCGGGCCAGGGACCCCTGGTATCGCGTCGAGGAGGGCATGATCCTGCGCCGGCTCTCGCCCAACAACCGCAAGGTCGAGGCGGAGAAGGAGGGCGTGTCGCTGCTCACGCACGACATGCTGCATGCCATGGGGCTCGAGCTTGCCAACGTGCATCTGGGCACCGGCGACCGCCGCGACGCCATCCTGCGCGACCTTGCCTCGCGCAAGGCCGGCTGGCTGCTGGCCGATGCCAAGCGCGCGGCCGCCGCCGTGGCGGCCGAGTTCGAGGCGTGGAAGGCGCGGTAGCGGCGGCGGGTTACGCCTTCGGCTAACCCGCCCTACGACCACACGCAACGACTTCTGGAGAGGTATCCGTGGCATGACCAATTCGATGGCGCCGGGGACGACGCGGAGACGGCTGCTGGCCGGCGGGGCGGCGGCGCTGATCGGCGGCGTGGGCGCGCTTCGGCACGCCAACGCCCAGGCCCCGGCGGCTGGCGGGCTCGAGTATGCCGTGTTCACCGAGCTGTCGCCCTCCTCGAAGCTGCTCAAGGGCGGCTGGAACACGCGCGTGTTCACGAACACCGATGTGCGCAAGGACACTGCGATCCAGTGCGATCTCGCCACCGGCATCGTGACGGTCGCGCCGGGCGTCTATCACATCGGCGGCATGTCGATCGTCGCCTATGACAGCGGCGTCGAGCCGCCCGAGATGACGACGATCCGCGCCCCGGCCTCGGCCGGCTACTGCCGGCTGCGCACGCTGGGCGCGAGTCCCATCCTCGATCCCGGCATGCGCGACATCGCCAACGACGACGCCAGCGTGCTGTGCGTGGGCAGCCCGGCGAGCGCCAACCTGACGCCGAGCCTGTTCGAGGCCTACTTCGAGACCGACCGGCCGGCGCGGCTGGTGCTCGAGCACCAAGCGGGCAGCAAGCCTGAGCAGATCTACCTGCGCGTGTTCACGCAGAATTCGAAGTGGCACGCGATGGCCAGGATGGCGGTGCGGAGGGTTTAGGGTGGGGCCCCGCCAAACGGCGGCGTCATGCCGGCGCCGCGGGTGCCCGTCAGGGCGCTCGCGGGGAAAGGCCGGCACCCATGCACATCAACAATCGCTCGTCCGACCTGTGACGCGCGACACGTCCGCGGGCCCGTCGAAAACCTCGCCTGTGCGCTCGTCGAACAGGTCGAACCACTCGGGGTTCATGCTCTCGGTCAGCCGGATTTTCCAGAGCCGTTTCCACTCCTTGATCTGCTTCTCGCGCCGGATGGCGTCGGGCATCAAATGGTGCGTCTCGTAGTAGACGAGCATGTGCACCTTGTAGCGTTTCGTGAAACCCTCGATCAGGCCTTGCTTGTGCAGGCTGACGCGATTGGCAAGATCGCTCGTGACGCAGGTGTAAAGCGTGCCGTTTCGTTTGCTCGCAAGAATATAGACGCAGGGAACCTTCATAGGGGTCGCAATCTGCAAAGCAATCCTTGCGCCAAGCCTTACTTCAAATCTGCTCTCACTGTGCACTGGGTGCCGGCCTGCGCCGGCATGACGGTTGGGGTTGCGGACGACGCCAAACATCGTCGTCATGCCGGCGCCGCGAGGGCCCGGCAGGGCGCTCGCGGGGAAAGGCCGGCACCCATGCGCCTCGATCATTCCATGCAAGCAAGGTGTACTGGGTCCCGGCCTCCGCCGGGATGACGATGCGCAGTCAACAAACTGTTGCACGAGTGTGGCATGGTTGCCCTAGCAAGCATCGGCGTTGCGAGGTTCCGACTCAAGTCCATTTGCTCGAGGCTGCGTGGCGTGGCTCGCATCCCATGCGAGCCGCGCGTCGGCCGGCCAGTTCGGATGCAGTGCGCCCTACTGCTGCATCCGATCCGAGGGCCAGCCCGGTCACCGCGCTCCGCCTACCCCGC
>JBGGME010000205.1:0-8375 GCA_041288195.1 Hyphomicrobiaceae bacterium | reverse complement strand
ACGCGCAGACGCGACAGGGCTTCGGCCTCGCGCTCGCCGATCAGCCGATGATGACAAACATCCTGGCCGACCTGGCGATCGAGTGCGAGGCATCGACGCTGATGGCGTTCCGCGTCGCCCAGGCCATCGACGGCATGCAGGGAGATACCCATCAGAGACACATCGCGCGCGTCGCCACCCCGCTGGCAAAGTTCTGGAACTGCAAGCGCGCGCCTTCGTTCGTCGCCGAAGCGCTCGAATGTCACGGCGGCAACGCGTTCATCGAGGAGAGCCCGATGGCGCGGCTCTACCGCGAGGCGCCCCTCAACGCGATCTGGGAGGGCACCTCCAACATGATGTGCATGGACGTGCTGCGGGCAGTGCGGCGCGATGCGAGCACGGCCGACGCCTTCATGGCGGAGGTCGGCCGCGCCAAGGGCGCCGACAGGCGCCTCGACCGTTGGCTCGATCGGCTTGGGAGCGAGATCAGCCGCCCGCGCAACGACGACGGCCACGCTCGGCGCCTGTGCAATCTCATGGCTTATGCATTGCAGGCGAGCGAGCTGCAGCGGCACGGCGATCCGGAGGTGTTCGAGGCCTTCTGCCGTTCCCGCCTGCAGGGCGACTGGGGCTACGTGTTCGGCACGCTCGACCCCACGCCCGAGCTGAAGCGGATCGTCGAGCGGGCGACGGTCATGCGGCACTAGCGGGGGCGTTCACGCGTGTCCGAGTTCTCGGGAAAAGTGGCTGTCATCACCGGCGCAGGACGGGGCATTGGGCGGGCCGCGGCGCTGGCCTTTGCCCGCCGCGGCGCAACCGTCGTCGCCGCCAACCGCCGCATCGCCGATGGCGAAAGCCTGGTGGCCGAGATCGCCGCAGCCGGCGGCAAGGCGCATTTCGTCGCCACCGACGTCGCGCAGCCCGCACAGATCAAGCGCCTCATGGACGAGGCGGCGGCGCGCTGTGGCCGCATCGACATCGTCTTCAACAATGCCGGCTACCAGGAGCCGCGCACCCCGCTTGCCGACTCGCCGGAGGAGTCCTTCGATCGCGTATTCCACATCAACGCGCAGTCGGTCTGGCTCGGCATGAAGTACGCGCTGGCACACATGGTGCCCCAAGGAAGCGGCGCCATCGTCAATTGCGCCTCGGTGAGCGGGCTGCGCAACCCCAATCCCGGCCTCGCGCTCTATTCGGCGTCGAAGGCCGCGGTCGTCTCGCTCACGCGCTCGGCCGCCATGGAGTATGCGGAGAAGGGTGTGCGCATCAATGCGGTCGCCCCCGGCCGGGTCGTCACGGACATGATGCTGGGCTCCAAGATCATGGACATGGGCGCGGTTGCGGCCTGGCTGCCGCTGCGGCGCATGGGCAAGCCCGAGGAGGTGGCGGAGGCGGTCGTCTGGCTCGCGTCCGACGCCGCCTCCTTCGTGGTCGGCCACGTGCTGTGCACCGACGGCGGGTTCATGGCGCTTTGATGTGTGGAGGAGAGGGGCGATGTCGGTCTACACCTCGCGGGCGCGCTACGTGCCGGTCGAGAAGGGCTTCAACATCAAGCGGCCGCCAGTCGAGCCGCAGGCCTTCGTCGCCGAGAAGGAGAGAGCGTTCGCCGCGGACATGCCGACCGGTCTCATCCCGCTCGACCTGTCGGCGACACTCGGCACCGACTACCCCGCTACCACGCCGTTCATGCTGACGCGCTATGCCCGCGTACGCGCCGGGGAGACCCTGGCATGCAGCTTCGCCGCGAGCGGCGAGATGTGGGCCGTTCTGCGGGGCAGCGGGCAGCTGCGGCGCGGAAGCGAGCGGCTGGACTGGAAATGGGCGACATGCTCGCGCTGCCTGGGGGTGTCGCGTCCGCTTGGGTGGCCCATGAGGACGCCGTGTTGTGGGTGACGACCGACGAGCCGATCCTGGCGTTCGAGGGCGTCCGTCCCGAGGCCGGCGACCGCGCGCCGATCGAGGCCACGCACTATCGTTGCGACGCCATCGCCCGCGAGCTGCGCACGCTCTACGAGCGGCCCATGACGCCGGAGACGCCAGGCCGGGCGCTGTTCATGGCCACCGACCGCACCGAGAAGCTCGGCACCTGCCTCCCGTCTATGACGCTGACGCTGAACGCCGTGCGACCCGGCGAGGCGCAGCGTCCGCATCGGCACAACGCGGCAGCCATCGTGCTGGCCCTTCGCGAGGGGAGGTGCGCATCGACGATCGCCGGCCGGACATTTCCTTGGACCGAGCATGTGACCCTGCTCACGCCGGCCGGCGCCGAGCATGACCACCGCAACGCCGAGACCGAGGGAGAGGTCGCCGACAGCGACATCGCGCTTGCCCTGATCGTCCAGGACGGCGGCCTCTACTATTACGCGCGCACGATGGGCTTCGCCTTTGCCTGAAAACCCCGGCGTCGCTTGGGGGGCCCTCGGCCCCCGTTCGATCGGTCAAGCACTGAGGCTCTCGCCGTCGGCAAGCCCGCGCTCCGTCGCATAAGCTGCTGACGAACATCAGATTTATTAACGATTGCTCTGTGTCAATGCCGGGGCGTCGGCGCAGGGTCCATAGGGGGGCTTCGCACCGTCGGGCCTCGCGTTCCTAGGGTGTCCGGCGGGGTCCCAGCTCATTGTGGAAAGGACCGACCATGGCCAAGACTGAAATCACCAAGTCTCCCGAAACCTCCGTTTCACGCCCGCGCGATGTCTTCTCCGCCATGCGCGATGAGATGGATCGCATGTTCGAGCGCTTCGAGCATGGCTGGCCGCGCCTGCCGTCGCTGTTCCATCGCGACAGCAGCACGGCCGGATTCGGCGGCGTCACGGTGCCCGATCTCGACGTGCGCGAGAACACCACCTCGATCACGGTCGAGGCGGAGCTGCCGGGGGTCGACGAGAAGGACGTGACGGTGACGCTCGCCAACGGGCTTCTCACCATCAAGGGCGCGAAGAAGCAGGAGAAGGAAGAGAAGACCGACAACTACTACGTGGCCGAGCGCAGCTTCGGCAGCTTCGCCCGGTCGATCCGCCTGCCCGACACCGTCGACGAGGGCAAGGTGGAGGCCAAGTTCGACAAGGGCGTTCTGAGGATCACGGCGGCCAAGAAGCCCGAGGCCGTCAAGGCCGAGCGCAGAATTGAGATCAAGAAAACCTGACAATCAGACCAAGGAGCGGCGGCGGTGCTGGAAGAATCCGGCAGCCGCCGCTGCTTTGTAGGTTGATCGGGCCCACGTTTGTCGCTTGACTGGGATCAAGGCGGCCGGACGTGGACGGGTCGAGGATTTGGGGACTTTCGAGGAGGCGGACAGCGATGCCCTACAAGACCATTCTCGTGCATCTCAACGACAAACGGCGCGCCGAGGCGCTGCTCGAGCCCGCGGTCGCGCTGGCGGCCCGCAACAACGCGCATCTCGTCGGCATGCACGTCCATGCCGCCGTGCCGGCGCCGCCGATCAACATGCCCTACAGCGGACAGGTGCTGGGCGCGATGGTCGCCACCGAGCGCAAGGACACCGAGGAGATCGCCGCCATCTTCCAGCGCATGACGAAGGGGCAGCCGTTCGTCGCGGAGTGGCGGGCCATCAAGGTGCCGCATGTGGACCTTGCGGCTGTGGTCATGGATCACGGCCGCGCCGCCGACCTGATCGTCGCCGGGCAGACGGACCCGGACTGGGACCTCTCCCCGATCCTCGACTTCCCCGAGCGGCTGGCGCTCGAGAGCGGTCGGCCGGTGCTGGTGATCCCCTACGTCGGCCGCTACCCCAAGGTCGGCAGCAACGCCGTCATCGCCTGGAAGCCCGGACGCGAGGCATCGCGCGCGGTGTTCGACGCCCTGCCGCTGCTCGAGGCCGCCGAGAAGGTGCAGATCCTCGAGGTAAGGGCGAAGGGTGAGGAGCCATCGGGTCTGGCGCCCGATACGTCGATTGCCGCTGCGCTGGGCCGGCATGGCATCAAGCCGACCGTGCGCTCGACCGTGGCCGCCGACATCAGCATCGGCGACGAGATCCTTTCACGGCTCGCCGACATGGGCGCCGATCTGCTGGTCATGGGCGCCTACGGCCACTCGCGCATGCGGGAGATGGTATTCGGCGGCGCCACCCGCCACATCGCCCGGCACATGACCGTGCCGACGCTGCTCTCGCATTGAGCGGCGGCCTTTGGCGGCGGTCGGGCCCGAACGTCAAACCGGCCCGATGCGCAGCGGCGCGGGCAGGTTGTCGGGCAGCGCCTTGAGCATGTGCGCGACGGCCTGCAGGGCGACGATATAGCCGTACGGACCAAGCCCGCAGATCACGGCCTTGGCCGCGCCCGATATGATGGAGTGGCGGTGCAGCTCGTCGCGGGCGTGGATGTTGGAGATGTGTAGCTCCACGATCGGGCCGTCGAAGGTCTTGAGCGCATCGAGCAGCGGGATCGAATGGAAGGAGAGGCCCGCCGGATTGATGATGAGCGCATCGGCCTCCTTGCGGGCCGCTTGCACCCAGTCGACCAGCGCCCCCTCGTGATTGGACTGATGGAACGTGAGCTTGGCGCCGATCGCCTCGGCGAGCTGGCGGCAGCTCGACTCGATGGCGGCAAGGGTCGTGGAGCCGTAGATGTGCGGCTCGCGCTCCCCCAGCAGATTGAGGTTGGGACCGTTGAGGATCATCACGCGAAAGGGCATCGGGGTCTCCGCTGGCGCTGTCATGTCTTCTCGGCGAGACGCGCGTCGCGGGCAGACGCCGCGGCGCGGAACACGCGATGCATGCGCTCGACGTCCGGGGCGATGCCGGTGAAGAGCTGGAAGGCCGCCGCCGCCTGGTGCACGCACATGCCGCCACCGCCGAACGATTTTGCTCCCTTGGCCCGCGCCGACAGCACCAGCTCGGTCTCGAGCGGCGTGTAGATGACGTCGGCGACCCAGTGCCGGGCCTCGATGGCCGCCATGGGCAGCGGGTTGCCGGAAATGCCGCGCATGCCGACGGGGGTCGCATTCGCCACGCCTGCCGCCTCGGCGAGCGCCGTGGTCACATCGCGGGCGAGACGCGCACGCTTTGGTCCGAAATGCGTCGCCAGCGTGTCGACGAGCGCGCCGGCCCGGGCGGCGTCCTGGTCGTGCAGCAGCAGTGTGCCGACTCCCAGATCCATGAGTGCGAAAGCCACGGCCCGGCCTGCGCCGCCTGCGCCGACCAGCAGCGCGGTCTTGCCGGCGACAGCTGCGGCCCCGAGGCTCTCCTCGAAGCTGCGGCGGAAGCCGATGCGGTCGGTGTTGTGGCCGGTCATGCGCCCATCGCGGCCTATCACCACGGTGTTGACCGCGCTGATCTGCGCCGCCTCCGGCGACAGCCCATCGAGCATCGGCACGACCGCCTCCTTGAAGGGGAACGTGACGTTGACGCCGAGGAAACCCACCGTGCGCGATGCGGCAACGAGATCGGCAAGGGTCCGGCCAACGAGCACATCGGTGTCCATCAGGTGATAGGCACCGTGGATGCCGGCTGCGGCGAATGCGTCCTCGTGCAACGCGGGCGACAGCGATTGCAGGATATTGGCGCCGATCAATCCAACGAGCGCGCGAGGCTCACTCATGACTACTCCCTTCACCAGCCCTCGGAGAAGGACAGCTGGCGACAATCCTTGGGCACGCCGAGACGCACGTCTTCGAGCGCCAGCAGGCGCTCTTTCGATACCGAACCGCCGAAGGCAGAGAAGCCCCCGACCTTGTTGCCGCTGGCGAGGATGCGGTGACAGGGGATGATGACAGCCACGGGATTGCGCGACAATGCCTGGCCGACGCCGCGGGCCGCGCCCGGGGAGCCGACGCGGGCCGCAAGCTCACCATAGGTCGCCGTCTCGCCCCAGCCGATCTGACGCGCGATCTCATAGACGCGGACGTAGAAAGGAGGCACGCCCTCGAGGTCGACTTCGACGACTGTAAAGTCGACCTTCTTGCCGGCGAAGTAGCGCTGAAGGTCGGCGATGGCGTGTGCGACGGCCGGCGGCGGAGCCTGGCGCGACGGCCCGTCCGGGCCGCCTTGCAGCCGCTTCTCGGTCGCCTCTGGGCTAGCCTCCGGGAGCTGAAAGCGCGTGACGCCGGCATCGCTCCACGCCACCCCGCAGGTGCCGATGGCGGAGTCGAAGACGGCGTAGTGCATCGACCGCGGCGGTTTCTCGATCGCGCGCATGGTCAGGCAGCCCGCCCCAGCACGTTGCCGAGGTCGTGGTAGATCGTGTGCAGGTGCTGCGCCGCCGGGTCCACCGAGCCCAGCTCGATGACGAAGCCGTCGCCGATGACGCGGTAGCCGAACGCCTTCTCCGCCGTGCTGGGGCCGTACCAGGCGAAGTGAGCGGCCGCGCGATCCCGCGACCCGATACGCGCTCGCTGCGCGGTCGCCAGCATCGGCGACAGGTGCTCGACGGCGAAGGTCTCGACGAGCTGCCAGAGCAGGTCGCCCAGCGCGGAGCCGAGCTCGGCGGCAGGGAGACCGACCTTCTGGGCATTGCTGCGCTCACGGCCGGCATAGGAGAGGATGTTGCCTAGCGCGGAATCCGATGCGCGCGTCCTCGCCTGCAGCTTCGGCGCGAGGTCGCCCATCAGCCGCCGCGCCAAGGCCTCCTCGTCCCTCAGCGTTACCAGCCCGGCATGCTTGCCTCCCGTGACGCGGTTCGGCAGCGCCGAGAACGACGCCGGCGTGACGGAGACGATCCGGTTGTCGCGCACGGCGATCGAATGCGTGAGATGGTGCCCTTCGAGACGGAAACCCCATGCGCCGGTCTCTGCGGGCGTGCCGAAGACCGAGAACGAGAATCGCTCGGAGGAGCGTTCGCTGGCTCGATTGCCGCTCGCTGCCAGGATGTGTTGCAGCAGCATGACGTTGCGGGTCTTGGCGAGCCCGGCCGGTGACATCAGCACGCCGACGATGCCCCAGGCGGCTTCCTTCTGCGCCGCGCTCATCTGCTCGAGCCTGAGCCCCGGCTTGGTGAAGCCGCCGATGCCGAAGTAGTTCCAGCTCTGCCACTCGGGCCCGTTCCAGGCGAACGACGCCGCCTTGAGTTTGTCAGGCTCCAGGCCGCCCGTAAATTTGCGCACCGCCGCGAGAAGATCGCTCGCAGGCGCCAGTCCCGGCTCGGTTGCGCCGAACGCTGTGTCGGGTATCGCCGCCGTTCCGACCAGGGCCGCGCCGGCAACAAGCACGTTTCGGCGGTCGAGGGCGCGATCGAGTCGGGATTGAGACATGCGAGCCTCCATACCTGTCGCTCTGGCCGCGGCAGCCATTGCTACAGCTTGCCTGTGGCGCGCTTTCGCTCTTTGAGCTCCGCGAGCCGGGCGATCACATCCTTGGGCAGCCGTCGCGCCCGGGCAATATCGACCGCATCCCGCCCGCGCCGGTCCCTGATCGTGGGATCGGCACCCGCCGCGATCAGCAAGTCCAGCGTCTTCAAGCGCTGCAGCCGTGCAGCATAGAAGATCGGCGTCTCGCCGTGCGCCCCAAGATCGAGCCGCGGCCTGCATTTCAACAGCTCCCGCATCAGCACGGCGTCGTCTCGCCAAACGGCAGCCCACAATGAGTAGCTGGCGTCCGCGCCATGCTTCAGAAGAAAGCGCACCAGCGGGAGGTTCTCGCCGCGCGCAACCGCGTACCACACGGGCGTGGCGCGGAAATCTTCCTCATCCTCCTCCATGGGCACGACGGCCTCGAGGTGCGCGCCGGCCTCCAGCAGCACCGTGGCCGTGTGGATGCCACTGGGCTCGCCGAGCCCCTTGCCGCCGGGGCGCACACCACAGGCCAGGTGCAGGGCCATCCGGCCCTTCGGATCGGTCGCATCGATAAGCACGGGCGCCTCGGCCACAATCGTCCTGACGCGGGCTGCATCCCAGGCTTTGGCTGCTTCGAACAGGGCGGTCTTGGAGGGCTTTCGGGCTTTGCGGCTCACGGATCCTGCCTCCGGCCTCCTTGCCTGCGGGGCGAGCACCAAACCTATCCCCCCTTGGCTGCCCGCTCCAGCGTCTGCTTCATGACGCCCATGCCCTGCTCGATCATGCCGGCGATCGTCGGCCCGAGGGCATGCGGCAGCAGGTCGGCAATCCACACCACGCGGCTTCTGCCCTCGCGGTCGGGCAACACCTGCAGCGAGGCGTTGTGATGCGTGAGGCGACCGCCTACCACCGACCACGCCAAGCGACGGTGATCCTCGTCGATGTCGACGATCAGCTCGCGGGCGACGAGGCCGTTGCCGAACGTGACGATGCGGGCATCGCCGTCCATCTTCGTATCCACCACGAAGCCCGGCGCCAGGCGCCGATGGATGGCGCCGACATCGCGGATTGCGTCCCATATCTCCTCCGGGCGCGCTTCGATGACTGTCTCCTTGCGGATCGAGGCCATGTGTCGTCTGCGCTCCCTTCTCAGCTCTTCTCGCCGCAATAGG